>JBQTJF010000389.1:0-5363 GCA_052387375.1 Betaproteobacteria bacterium | reverse complement strand
TCCACCGAGGCCGTGCACAGCACGCGCGTGTCGCCGAACTCGACCAGAACCGAGCCCTCGGGATGGCGCGTGTAGCGGCGCGTGAGGCGCACCGCGCGCAGCTCGTCGGGCTTTCTTCCTCCGGGTCTCACTGGGGCGGGGCGTTACGCCGCAGGGCAGCGCGGATCTCTTCGATCGCCTTCTCGATGTCCTCGTCGGTCATGCGCATGAAGTCGAGGTCGGTGGCGGTGAAATCCTGTACCTCGGTGATCGCCGGCGCCAGCGCCAGTGGCTCGACCTCGTCCTCACCCCAGGTCAGGGCGAGGGCGGAGACGTTGTCGGCGGCCGGCGCGGCGCGCGTCTCGGCGAGCTCGGCGAGCTCCGGGATCGCCGCTTCGAGGCTGCGCGCGAGCAGCGCGTGCAGCATCTGGCGCTGCGTCAGCGGGCCCCAGAAGCCGTCGGAGCAGAGCAGCAGCACGTCGCCCTTGGCGAGCCGCGCGCGCTCGGCGCCGTCGGCCCCCGGCGCGAAGTAGCCGCCGAGGCATTGCAGCAGGCGGTTGCGCTCCGGGTGCGAGGCGATCGCCTCCTCGCGGATGCGCCCCTCGTCGATGAGGCGCTGCACGACGGTGTGGTCGCGCGTGCGCGCCAGGATGCGGCCGGCGCGGATGTGGTAGAGGCGGCAGTCGCCGACGTGCAGCCACCAGGCGTGCCCGCCCTGCACCACGCACGCGACGATGACGGTGCGCGGCGTCTCGGGCAGCTCGAGGCGCTGCCCCTCGCGCAGGATGGCGGCGTGCGCCGCCGCCATGGCGCGCGCGAGGAACGCCGCCGGATCGGCGAGGCGCGGCTGCGCCTCGCGGCGGAACACCGCGCCGAAGAGCTCGACCGCCATCTCCGCCGCCAGCTCGCCGTGCAGGTGCCCGCCCAGGCCGTCGGCCACCGCCATCAGCAGCGCCTCCGGCGTCGACCAGCAGCCGATGCGGTCCTCGTTGTTCATGCGGCCGCCGATGCGGCAGGCCTGGCCGAGCGCGTACCTCATTCCACCTTCTCGCCGCGCAGCGCCTTCTGCAGCTCGAACACGCTCTGCGGCCGGTCGTTGGGGTCGAGCTGCAGGCACCAGTCGACGATCTCGAGCAGCTCGCCGGAGTACTTGCGGGCGTAGGCGCGCCGCGCCGGCGCCAGCGCGTCTTCCTTCATGCGCTCGTCGGCGCGCGGCGGCGCCGCCGCCGAGAGGCACGAATAGAGCGTCGCGCCGACGGCGTAGATGTCGGTCCAGGGCCCGAGCTCGCCGCCGGCGTGCTGCTCGGGCGCGGCGAAGCCGGGGGTATAGGTCGGCGGTAGCTTCATGCCCTCCTTGGAGAGCGCCTGGCGCGCGGCGCCGAAATCGATCAGCACCGGCGAGCCGTCGTTGCGCAGGTAGACGTTCGCCGGCTTGATGTCGAGGTGCAGCAGCTTGTGCGTATGCACCTCGCGCAGCCCGTTCAGCAGCTCGGCGAAGGTGCCGCGCAGGAAGCCCTCGCCCAGCGCGCCGGCGTGGCGCTTGATGTGCTCCTGCAGCGTGCGGCCGCGCTCGTAGCGCATCGCCAGGTAGACGGTGTCGTTGAAGCGCAGGAAGTTCTGCACGCGCACCACGTTGGGATGCGAGATGTGCGCGAGCGCGCGCCCCTCCTCGAAGAAGCACTTCATGCCGTAGCGGAACTTGGCGAGGTCGGTCTCGGAGAGCGCCGGCGCGAGCGGCCCGCTGCCGCTCGTGCGCAGCGCCAGCGTCGAGGGCAGGTACTCCTTGAGCACCACCGGCGCCTGGTTCTCGTCGTGCGCGAGGTAGACGAAGGAGAAGCCGCCGCTCGAGAGCAGCTTGAGGATCTCGTAGTTGTCGACCCAGGCGCCTTCGGGCAGGGGCAGATTGAGCTGTTTCTTGTTGGCTTGCGCTGGCATCTCCCCTATGATTTTGTCACAGATGATCAGCAGCATGACCGGCTACGCGGCCGCGTCGGCCGACACCGGTCGCGGCGCCCTCGCGATCGAGCTGCGCTCGGTGAACGGACGCTTCCTCGATTTATCCCTGCGTGTCGCGGAGGAGCTGCGCGGCCTCGAGCCGCTGCTGCGCGAGGCGATCTCGGCGCGGCTGGCGCGCGGCAAGGTCGACTGCCGGGTTTTTTTCAGCGAATCCTCTTCCGTGTCCCCGGAGCGGCTCGACGCCGCCGCCCTCGCGCGCCTGAAGCGCCTCGCCGAGGAGGCGGCGCGCGCGTTTCCGGGCGCCGCGCCCTTGCGCATCGCCGACGTGCTGCGCTGGCCCGGCGTGGTCGCCGCCGCGGCGCTCGACGAAGGCGAGATGCGCGCCGCCGCCGAGCGGCTGTGCCGCGACGCGCTCGAGCAGCTCGTCGCGGCGCGCCGGCGCGAAGGCGCCAAGCTCGCCGGCGCGGTGGCCGAGCGCGTCGCCGCGATGCGCCGGCGCATCGAAGAAGTCGCGCCGCTGCTGCCAGAAGCCATTCAAACTTATCAAAACAAGATCGGCGAGCGACTCCGCGAGGCGCTTGGCACGGCCGACGACGAGCGCATCCGTGCCGAGGTGGCGCTCTTCGCCGCGCGCAGCGACGTTGGCGAGGAGATCGACCGGCTGCGCGCGCACCTCGCCGAGGTCGAGCGCACGCTCGCGGCGGGCGGCGCGGCGGGCAAGCAGCTCGATTTCCTCGCCCAGGAGCTCCACCGCGAGGCCAATACCCTGGGCGCGAAGGCGGCGAATCAAGCGCTCTCCGACTGCGCGCTCGAGCTGAAGCTCCTCGTCGAGCAGGTCCGCGAGCAGGTGCAGAACATCGAATGAGAAGCTCGGATGTGAAGCACAAGGGCAAGCTCTTCGTCATCACCGCGCCGTCGGGCGCCGGCAAGACCTCGCTCATCAACGCCGTGCTGCAGGACGACCCGCGGCTGAAGCTGTCCATCTCCTACACCACGCGCGCGCCGCGGCCGGGGGAGGAGAACGGCCGCGAGTACCACTTCGTCGACGACGCCACCTTCCTCGCCATGCGCGAGCGGGGCGAGTTCCTCGAGAGCGCGCAGGTGCACGGGCACCGCTATGGGACTTCCTCGAAAGTGATCGGCGACGCCCTGGCGCAAGGGCAGGACCTCATCCTGGAGATCGACTGGCAGGGCGCCCGCCAGGTGCGCGCGCGCTATCCCGATTGCGTCGGCATCTTCATCCATCCGCCTTCGGTCGAGGAGCTGGAGCGGCGCATGCGCCGGCGCGGCCAGGACGCCGAAGACGTGATCCGCCGGCGCCTCGAGAACGCGCGAGAAGAGCTGGCGCACGCCGGGGAGTTCAAATACGCTATAATTAACAAAGACTTCGATACCGCCCGGCAAGAGCTGGCGGAAATCATCCGAAAGGAACGAACGAAACGCCATGGCGCGCATCACCGTTGACGACTGCCTGAAGAGAATCCCCAACCGCTTCCAGCTGACGCTGGCCGCGACCTACCGCGCGCGCCAGCTCGGCGCCGGCGCCTCGCCCCTGGTCGAGCCCAACCGCGACAAGTCCACCGTCATCGCCCTGCGCGAGATCGCGACCGGCAAGATCGGCACCGAGGTGCTGAAGCGCAATCCGACCCCGCCTACGGGGCCAACGCTCTAGATTCATAAACAGGGACAGACCACGTTTTCCGAACCCAGTACTTGCTACTGGCGGAGGGGAAACGTGGTCTGTCCCTGTTTTTTGGCGGTAATCTGGGTGTCATGGTCGCCGCTGTAGCCCTACCGGACCCGGGACGCTTCGCCTACCTCAAGGCGAAGGACGTGGCGCGCCTCGCCGAGGCGTACCGCTTCTCCAAGGCCGCGCACGCCGGGCAGACGCGCCAGTCGGGCGACCCCTACATCTCGCACCCGCTCGCGGTGGCCGAGATCCTCGCCGGCTGGCACCTCGACGGCCAGACGCTGATGGCGGCGCTGCTGCACGACGTCACCGAGGACACCTCGGTCACCAAGGACGAGATCTCCGACACCTTCGGCCGGCCGGTGGCGGAGCTGGTCGACGGCGTCTCCAAGCTCGACCGCATAGAGTTCCAGAGCGCCGAGGACGCGCAGGCGGAGAACTTCCGCAAGATGCTGCTGGCGATGGCGCGCGACGTGCGCGTCATCCTGATCAAGCTCGCCGACCGCCTGCACAACATGCGCACCCTGGGCGCCGTGAACGCGGACAAAAGGCGGCGCGTGGCGCGCGAGACGATGGAGATCTACGCGCCGATCGCCAACCGGCTCGGCCTCAACACCCTCTACCACGAGCTGCAGGAGCTCGCCTTCTCGCACCTCTATCCGCTGCGCTACCAGGTGCTCGCCAAGGCCACCGCCGCGGCGCGCGGCAACCGCCGCGAGATGATCGGCCGCAGCCTCGAGGCGGTGAAGAAGCGCCTCGCCGAGGCGGGCCTCAAGGCCACCGTGCAGGGGCGCCAGAAGCACGTCTACTCGACCTACCGCAAGATGATCGAGAAGCACCTCTCCTTCTCGGAGGTGCACGACATCTTCGGCTGCCGCGTGGTGGTGCCCGACGTGGCGGCGTGCTACCTCGCGCTCGGCGCCCTGCACGCGCTCTACAAGCCGATCCCGGGCAAGTTCAAGGACTACATCGCCATCCCGAAGGCGAACGGCTACCAGTCGATCCACACCGATCTCATCGGCCCCTACGGCGTGCCGCTCGAGGTGCAGATCCGCACCGAGCAGATGCACCGGCTCGCCGAGTCGGGCGTCGCCTCGCACTGGATGTACAAGGACGACACCGACAAGCTCTCCGAGCTGCAGAAGCAGACGCACCAGTGGCTGCAGTCGCTGCTCGAGATCCAGCACCAGTCGGGCGACCCGCAGGAGTTCCTCGAGCACGTCAAGGTCGACCTCTTCCCCGACGAGGTCTACGTCTTCACGCCCAAGGGCAAGATCCTGTCGCTGCCGCGCGGCGCCACCGCGGTCGACTTCGCCTACCTCGTGCACACCGACATCGGCAACCGCTGCGTCGCCGCCAAGGTGAACGGCGAGCTGGTGCCGCTGCGCACCGAGCTGCGCAACGGCGACCGCGTCGAGAGCATCACCGCGAGCCACGCCAAGCCCAACCCCGGCTGGCTGCAGTACGTGCGCACCGGCAAGGCGCGCTCCAACATCCGCCACTTCCTGAAGACCATGCAGTACGAGGAGTCGGCGGGGCTGGGCGAGCGGCTGCTCGACCAGGCGCTGAAGGCGCTGAAGACCTCGCTCGCCGAGGTCGACGACGCGAGCTGGGAGCGCGTGGTGCGCGACAGCGGCGCGCGCTCCAGGGAAGAGCTGCTCGCCGACCTGGGCCTGGGCAAGCGCCTGCCGGCGGTGGTGGCGCGGCGCCTCCTGAAGAAGGCGGACCTGGAAGAAGC
>JBQTJF010000388.1:0-3344 GCA_052387375.1 Betaproteobacteria bacterium | reverse complement strand
GCGCCGTGGAAGTCGAACAAGCCCGGCAAGCTCTACAAGCCGGTCGGCTGCCTGGAGTGCCGCATGACCGGCTACCAGGGCCGGGTGGGCATCTATGAAACGCTGCTTTTCTCTTCCGCCATAAAAGAGCTTGTTTCGAAAAGCGCCGAGATCTCGGCCATCCGCGAGCAGGCGTTCAAGGAGGGGATGAAGCCGCTGCGCATCAGCGGCGCCATGAAGGTCGGCGCCGGCCTCACCACCATCGACGAGATCCTCAAGGTCGCGCCGCCGGTGCGCGACGGCGCCGCCCGCTAGGGCCCGCGTGGAAGACGCACTCCATCTCGCCCTCATCACGGGCGCGATCGTCTATCTGGTCATGGTATTGATCGCCCGGCGGCAGGCGGCCCGGGTGAATGCCCTTCTCGACAGCGAGAAGCGCTTCCGCGACCTCACCGAGCTCTCCGCCGACTGGTTCTGGGAGACCGACGCCGAGCACCGCATCACCTGGCTCTCCGGCGGCGCGCCGGTGGCGCTGCTCTTCGGCAGCACCGCCACCTACGGCAGGCGCTTCTGGGAGATCCCCGGCGTCGAGGTCGAGGCGCGCGCGCTCGAGGCGCACCGCGAGCGACTGGCGAACGGGCAGGCCTTCGACCTGGAGATCGCGCGCGCCGACGAGCGCGGCGCGCGGCAGGTGCACATCATCTCCGGCCGCGCGCGGCGCGGCGCCGGCGGGCGCTTCCTCGGCTACCGCGGCGTCGGCCGCGACGTCACCGAGCAGCGCAGCGCCGAGCGCGCGCTGCGGCGCGCCAAGGACCGGCTCGAGAGCGCCCTCGACGGCGGCGGCCTCGCCGAGTGGCACATCGAGCTGCCCACCAAGCAGATCCTCGCCGGCGACGGCTGGGCGCGCTTCCTCGGCCATGAGCAGTCGCCGGAGTTCATCGCGCTCGAGGAGCTCTTCGAGCGCATCCACGAGCACGACCGCGAGCGGCACTACCGCGCCTTCATCGCCGCCCTGAAGGGCGAGACGCCCGAGTTCAGCACCGAGTTCCGCGTGCGCCAGAAGGCCGGCGGCTGGCGCTGGCTGCACGCGCGCGGGCGCGTCACCGAGCGCGACGCCGCCGGCCGCGCCGTCTTCGTTTCCGGCACCGTCGCCGACATCGACGAGCGCAGGCGCGCCGAGGAGGCGCTGCGCGAGGCCGAGCAGCGCTACCGCTCGCTGGTGGAGATGGCGCCCGACGGCGTGACGGTGCAGTCGGGCCGCCTGATCGAGTACGCCAACCCCGCGGCGGCGCGCATCCTGCGCGCCGGCTCGGCGCGCAGGCTGGTCGGCATGCGCGTGGACGAGCTGATCCACCCCGAGAGCATCGAGCGCTTCGGCGAGCGCATGCGCTATCTCGAGGCCGGCCCCGGCACCACCACCTTCGAGGAGCGGCGCATCCGCGCGCTGGACGGCTCGGACGTGACGGTCGAGGTGGCGTCGATCTCGTTCCTCGAGCGCGGGCGCCTGGTGATCCAGACCGTGTTCCGCGACGTCACCGAGAGCCGGCGCGCCCGCGAGGCGCTCGCCGAGCGCGAGCAGCGCTTCCGCGACGTCGCCGAGGCTTCCAGCGAGTACGTCTGGGAGACCGACGCCGAGGGCCGCTACACCTACCTTTCGGAGCGCGTCGAGGCGCTGCTCGGCTACGCGCGCGCCGAGCTCCTCGGGCGCCACCCGCGCGAGTTCATGCCGCTGGGCGAGGAGCGCGCCGTCGAGGAATGGTTCGCCAAGCACGGCGGCAGCGAGCGCCCCTGGCGCGAGCTGGTGCACCGCTCGATCACCAAGACGGGGGGCGTCATCTGGCAGTCGGTGAGCGGCAAGCCGCGGCGCGGCGCCGACGGGCTGCTGGCCGGCTGGCGCGGCACCGCCGCCGACGTCACGGCGCGCAAGCAGGCCGAGGCGCGCATCGAGCAGCTCGCGACGCGCGACGCGCTCACCGGGCTCGCCAACCGCGCCGCGCTCGCCGAGCGCGCCGGGCGGGCGATCCTCGCCGCGGCGCGCTCGCGCTCGCGCATCGCCTTCCTCGTCCTCGACCTCGACCGCTTCAAGCTGGTGAACGAGGCGCTCGGCCACCAGGCCGGCGACGCGCTGCTGCGCGCGGTGGCCGAGCGGCTGCAGAACGCGCTCGGGCGCGAGGCGACGCTGGCGCGCCTGGGCGGCGACGACTTCGTGCTGGTCGAGCCGGTGACGAGCGCCGCGGAAGCCTCGGGGCTGGCGGGCCGCGTGCTCGGCATCCTGGCGCGCCCGTTCACCGTCGAGGGCCGCGCCCTGCACGTCGGCGGCTCGATCGGCGTCGCGCTCTACCCGGAGCACGGGCGCGATTTCGCCGCGCTGCTGAAGTGCGCCGACGCGGCGGTCTACTACGCCAAGGACTGCGGCCGCGGCACCTGGCGCGTCTACGAGGCGGCGCTGGGCGAGCGGGCGCTGGCGCGGCTGCGCGTCGAGAACGAGCTGCGCGGCGCGCTGGCGAGGAGCGAGCTGGTGCTGCACTGGCACCCGGCGGTGCGCGGCCGCGGCGCCATCGTCGGCGCCGAGGCGCTGGTGCGCTGGCAGCACCCCGAGCGCGGCCTGCTGATGCCCGAGGAGTTCGTGCCGCTCGCCGAGGAATGCGGCCTGATCCGCGCCGTGGGCGAGTGGACGCTGCAGCGCGCGCTCTCGCAGATGGGCGCCTGGCAGCGCTCGCTGCCCGGGCGGCCGTGGTTCGCCATCAACGTCTCCTCGCCCGAGCTCGCCCTCGGGGATGCTTTTGTAGAACGATTGCGTCAATCACTTCGTGAAAATGCGGTGGACGGCTCGCGCCTGGAGCTCGAGGTCACCGAGCGCGTCATCCTGTCGCACGCCCCCGAGAGCGTCGAGACGCTGCGCCGCGTCGGCGAGCTCGGCGTGCGCTTCGCCATCGACGACTTCGGCACCGGCTACTCGAGCCTCGCCTACCTGCGCCGCCTGCCGATCGACAAGCTGAAGATCGACCGCATGTTCCTGCGCGCCATCGAGGCCGATCCCGCCGACCAGGCGATCGTGCGCACCATCGCCTCGCTCGCCAGGACGCTCGGCATCGCCGTCGCCGCCGAGGGCGTCGACAGCTCGGGCCAGCTCGACGCGCTGCTCAAGCTCGGCTGCGAGGAATGGCAGGGCCACCTCTTTAGCGAGCCCCTCGACGCCGCCGCCTTCGAGCGCCTCTACCGCGCCTCGCTCGTCTCGGACAAAAGCGCGTGAGCTTTGCCGCCCCCCTGACAAGGGGGGAAGCGACCCCCGATCTAGTCGGGGGGAGCGGGGGGTTTTGCAAAATGGGTACGATCGTACCCATTTTGCTTCTCTGGCGGTCTCG
>JBQTJF010000387.1:0-7406 GCA_052387375.1 Betaproteobacteria bacterium | reverse complement strand
CCGGGTCGAGGCCGAAGGCGCGCGCCACCAGCAGCGCCTCGAAGCCGGCGAGCGTGCCCGCCGCGCCAAGGTAGTTGTTGAGCGCCTTCACCGCGTGCCCCGCGCCGAGGGGCCCGACGTGGAAGATCTGCCTGCCCATGGTTTCGAGGACCCGACGCACCCGGCCCAGGACTCCGGCGTCCCCTCCGACCATGATGGCGAGGGTGCCGTCGCGCGCCTTGGCCACCGCACCGGATACGGGTGCATCGATGATCGAGACGTGATGCGCACTTAATGCCTTCTCCAATGCTCTGGTGGCGGCGGGGTCCGATGAGCTCATATCGACGACCACCGCGCCGGGCTGGAGCGCAGGCAGGGCCTCGAGCACGGCGTCGCGCACGGCATCGGCGTCGGGGAGCATGGTGACGAGCACCTCGGCGCCCTCGGCCGCCTCGCGGGCGCTGCGGCAGCTCCCGGCGCCGTTGCGGTCGTAGGAGCGCACGGCAAAGCCCTCGCGCGCGAGGTTCGCCGCCATCGGCCGGCCCATGACGCCCAGGCCGATGAAGCCTATTTTTCGGATTGGAAGACCTCCTTGGCGGCGCGGAAGGCGGTGACCGCCGCCGGCACGCCGCAGTAGATCGCCACCTGCAGGAACACTTCCTTGATCTGCTCCCTGGTGAGGCCGTTGTTGAGCGCGCCGCGGATGTGCAGCTTGAGCTCGTGCTCGCGGTTGAGCGCGCACAGCATGCCGAGGTTGAGGATCGAGCGCTGCTGGCGCGACAGCCCCGGCCGGTTCCAGATGTCGTTCCAGCAGTAGGTGTTGAGCAGGTCGGTGAACTCGCGGTTGAAGTCGTCGACCCCGGCCATCGCCTTGTCGACCCACGGCGCGCCGAGCACCTCGCGGCGCGTCTTCAGCCCGGCGTCGAAACGTTCCTTGTGCGCTCGCTTGTCCATGCAGCCTCCAGGAGAAAGAGGGCGAATATAACCCCGGGGCTGGAAATCCGGCGCAAAACAGGCAAAATGGGTACGATCGTACCCATTCTCGGGAGGCAGCCATGGCGGCGATGCCGGACTGGTTCGTATGGACGACGGGCGCGGAGCTCGGCGAGGCGGTGCTGATGGCGCGCGAGGCGGCGGGCTGGACGCAGGGCGAGCTGGCGCGCCGCGCCCGCGTGACGCGCAAGTTCGTCTACAGCCTCGAGCACGGCAAGGGGTCGCTGCGCGTCGACAAGGTGCTGCAGGTGCTCGCGGCGCTGTCGCTCGCGCCGCTCATCGTGCCCGTCGAGGTGCTGCGGATGCTGCGCTAGTCTTTGTCAGTCACCGTTTCAGGGTGGACGGGTAGCCGGCGTCTTTGGTCGCCTTGAGCAGAGCGTCAACGTTGGTCTTCGCATCGTCGAAGCTGACCGCGGCTGCGGCTTTCTCGAGGCTCACGTCCGCTTTAACCACGCCTTCGATTTTGGTCAATGATCTCTTCACGGAGATCACGCACCCTGCTCAGGTCATCCCTGACACCGACAGCGTAACGGTCCTGATCTCGGCCAAGGCTGCCGCAGAGACGACGGTGAACACGATGAACATGGCGGTACCGACAAGCTTCTTCATGAGGTAATCCTTTCGCACTTGCCGGCCCGGTACAGTGCCGCGACCAGCAGCAGGAGGCTCGCGAGCTTCAACCACGGGCCGGCAAGAAGAGCACCGGGAACGACGGTGCCCAGGCCGATCCAGCCGAGCAGGATCGCCGGGCAGGTAGCACAGCCGACGGTGAAGATGCCCACAAGGCTCCCGCCGAGACCACCGCCCGTTGCTTCGAGCGGGCAGGCCTTGCGCTCCCTGTAGTTCGCGACAAGGACAGCGAGCGTGGCTCCCACAAGAACGGGAAAGGCCACCGCAAAGACCCATCCCATCGCGTCATAGACTTGCGGATCGGTCAAAAGGCCGATGTAAAGGCCGCCGACGACGACAGCGGCGATAAGCCAGATGAAAAAATACATCGGCCTCTTCCAGATCAGGGCGATCACCGCACCCGATCTCCCGGTATGCCCGCTTTCGTCGACACGAGCGGCGGCGCCCTGGAGGGTGTTGGATGTGCCGTAACGTTCCACAATTCCTTCGATGTTAGTGCCGTACTCAGGTACGGAGTCAATCGGCCTGAGGGGCCGGGACCGCGATCCCGCCTTGACCCGGTAGTCGACCCTTGACTCCGTACTCAGCTACGGTTCTATAGAAAGACATGGCTGACACGCTCGCTTTGCAGATCAAGGGAATGACGTGCGACTCCTGTGCCCGCCACGTCGAAGACGCGATTGCGAAGGTCCCCGGCGTGCGGAACGTCGAGGTCTCCTATTCGGAAGGCAAGGCGCGGATCACGGCGCCGCCGACCCTGAATCCTCGTGCCCTGATCGCCGCGGTCAAGGCGGCCGGTTACAAGGCCGCGCTCGAAAGAGGCGGCAAACGGGAAGGCTCGGGCGCGAGTCCCCTGCGCGTCGCCATCATCGGCAGCGGCGGCGCGGCGATGGCCGCCGTGATCCGGGCAGCCGAAGAAGGCGCGAAGGTGACCCTGATCGAGCGCGGCACGCTGGGCGGCACCTGCGTCAACGTCGGCTGCGTCCCCTCCAAGATCATGATCCGCGGCGCGCATATCGCGCACCTGAGGGGGGCAAGCCCTTTCGACGACGGCATTTCCGCCGCGCCGGCCGTGATCAGGCGCGATCGATTGCTTGCACAGCAGCAGGCGCGGGTGGAAGAGCTGCGCCGCGGCAAGTACGAAGACGTCCTCGCGCGCTATCCGAACATTGCCGTCATGAGAGGCGAGGCGCGGTTTCTCGACGCGCGGACGCTGATGGTAAAGACGGGACGCGACGAGACGCGCGTCGCCTTCGACCGGGCGCTGATCGCGGCCGGCGCGAGCCCGATGATTCCACCCGTTTCGGGCCTCGCGGAAACGCCTTACTGGACCTCCAACGACGCGGTCGCGACCGCAGGGACCCCGCCGCGCCTCATCGTGATCGGCTCTTCGGCGGTGGCCGCGGAGCTGGCGCAGGCGTTCGCGCGCCTCGGCAGCAAGGTCACCGTGCTCGCGCGCGGCACGCTCTTCTCCGGCGAAGACCCGCTGATCGGCGAGACGCTCGCCCGCGCCTTCGCGGACGAGGGTATCGAAGTCATGGCCCATACGCAGGCGCAGTCGGTTGGCCACCAGCAGGGCGAATTCGTGGTGACGACGAACCGCGGCGAGCTGCGCGCCGAGAAGCTCCTGGTCGCCACCGGGCGGGCGCCGAACACGGCGGGCCTGGATCTTGGCGCAGCCGGAGTCGGGGTGGACGCACGCGGGGCCGTGGTCATCGACGAGCGGCTCGAGACCAGCGCGAACGGCATCTATGCCGCGGGCGACTGCACCGACCAGCCGCAATTTGTCTACGTCGCGGCGGCGGGCGGTACGCGCGCGGCGATCAACATGCTGGGCGGGGATGCATCGCTCGACTTGTCGGCGATGCCGGCCGTGGTGTTCACCGACCCGCAGGTTGCCACGGTGGGCCTGAGCGAAACGGACGCACGCCGGAAGGGGATCGAGGCGGACAGTCGGGTGCTGACGCTCGATAACGTGCCGCGAGCGCTCGCCAATTTCGACACCCGCGGCTTCATCAAGGTTGTGGCCGAGGCAGGATCGGGCCGGCTCCTCGGCGTCCAGGCCGTCGCGCCCGAGGCCGGAGAGCTCATCCAGAGCGCCGCCCTCGCGCTGCGCGCGCGCATGACGGTGAACGACCTCGCCGATCAACTCTTTCCCTATCTGACGATGGTCGAAGGACTGAAGCTCGCGGCGCAGACCTTCACCAGGGACGTGAAACAGCTTTCCTGCTGCGCAGGATGAGGGATCGTCCATGACGGAGCTCGGTAAACAGCTGGCAAGCATGCTCGGCACCACGTTTGCCGCCGTCTGCTGCCTGGGCGTCGGCTGGGCGCTCGCCGCGCTGTCGGCGATCGGCGCAGGCTTCCTGATCAACGACGCCTTACTTATCCCGCTTTTCGCCGCATTCCTCGGCTTGAACCTTTGGCTGCTGCGGCGCTCGGCGCGGCGCCACGGCGACCTGCGAGCGCTCACCCTTTCCGCGGCCGGCGCGCTCGCGGCGCTCGGCGGATTGTTCGTCTCGCCCGCGGTGGTATACGCGGGTCTCGCGGCGATGATCGGTGCGAGCTTCTGGGATTTCGCGCTCTTGCGCCTGCGCCAGGGTGCCCGTGGAGCGAATTAAGGGCTGGCATGAGGAAGACGGCCGACCAAGAAAAGACAGACGACGATCGGATGGGACTCGCGCCGGTATTCGCCGCCGCTCTCGCCGCGGCGTGCTGTCTCGCGGTGCCTTTGCTGGTCGGATTGCTGGCGGGAGGCGCGACCGCAGCAGCATCGAGCGGCGGTTTGGACTTGCTTTCGCTATTCATTATCGGATTTGCGCTCGGCGGAGTCATTGTCGTGGCGCTCCATGTTTGGCGCGCTTCACGGCGGCACGCCGATGAATCAGCTCAGGGCAAGAAATCGGAAAGCAGCGAAGCCGCCCCGCGGCGCTAACTTTGGCGCTGCGACTTCCGTCCGGAAACGCGTGCGAAACGTGGCAATTCTTTTCGCCGACGTCGAGGGTTGCACGCGGCTGTGCGAAGACCTGCCGCCGCTGGTGATGGAGCGCATCATAAGGAGGTATTTCTCGCGCTTTCTCGACGTGATCGAGAATCAGGGCGGCCGGGTCACCGAGATTCTCGGGGATGGGCTACTCGCGCTCTTCGAAGGCCGCAGCCCGAAGGCCGACGCAGCGCGGGCCTTATCGGCCGCATTAGGGATCGTGGGGGCCGCCGAGGCGCTCAACGCGGCGCGCGGCCGCCGGCACGACCCGATCATCGTGAACATCGGGATCAACGCAGGCCCTGCGCTGGTCGGCACGACGCGCCTGCGCGGGCGCACCGGCGAGCGCGGGGTCTACTCCGCCAGCGGCCCGGTCACCAATGTCGCCGCGCGGCTCTGCGCGCTCGCGACTCAGGGACAGATCCTCTTGACAGGCGCCGTTGCGCGGACGCTCGACGACAACTACCCGGCACGGCGCCTCGGCCGGCGCAGGCTCAAGAATGTCAGCGCCCCCGTGGAGGTGTTCGAAATCCGGGCCCGCGCCGGTGCACCCTGACGGCGTCGATCCCGGGCGGCCGCTCAGGACGCTCGACGCTCCCGGCTTCCATCTGCGCGAGGCGCTGTTTGATCCGGGACGCGAGGTTCCGCCGCACCAGCATGCATGGGCGAACCTGTGCCTGGTCATCGAGGGCGGCTACCGCGATGACTGGGGCCGGACCAGCGTGCGCTGCGGTCCGGCTTCGCTCGTCTTCCATCCGCCCGATGACGTGTACGGGCACCGGATCTCCGGGGCGGGAAGCCGCTGCCTGACGATGGCGATGTCGCCGGACGCGCTTTGGGACGCGGCCGACGTCATGCCTTCGCTCGCCCGCCTGCGCGTATCGCGCCGGGCTGCGCCCAACCGGCTTGCATACCAGCTCCGCAGGGAGCTCGAGCTGAGCGACGACCTGTCCGCGGCGTCGGCCGAGAACGCGGTGCTCGCGCTCCTCAGCGACCTCGCGGACCGCCCGGCGCTCGAAGCGCACGGCAAGCCGCCGGGTTGGCTCGAGCGGCTCAAAGAGCTGATCCACGACGAGTTCGCCGGTCGTCACTCCCTTGAGACTTTCGCGCGCACGGTGGGCGTGCACCGGGTGCACCTGGCCCGCGCGTTTCGCCGGCACTATGGCTGCACCGTAGGCGAGTACATCCGGCAGCTTCGCGTCGAGTTCACCTGCCATCGTCTTGCCGCCTCCGGCGACTCGCTCTCCGAGATCGCGTTCGACGCCGGGTTCGCCGATCAGAGCCATTTCACGAACACCTTTCGCCGCCTCGTCGGCGTCACGCCGGGTGCTTTCCAGACGCTACTCCGCTGCAAGACGCGGTCTCCCTGCAGCCGTTAGCTTCCAGTCCGACGCGAGCCCTTCCGACGGGGATCGTCGTCTACACTTGAAAGGAGAGAATCACGATGACGCAGGCGAACATCCCCACCCTGGACCGCTACTGGCAGGCGCTGGACAAGCATCTGCCCCCCCGTTTCTCGCCCGAGGAACGGCACTTCGCGCTCGGGCTTTATCGCGAGCTCGCCAAGGGCGAGCCCATGGATGCCAGGCAACTGGACCGCGCGCTGCTCGAGCGCGCGGCGATCAAGCCTCTCGTCCACCGCGACGCGCAGGGCCGCATCGCCGGCTTCGGCGGCCTCGCCGCGGCGCCGATGCACCATCGGTTGGTCGTGGACGGCCGCACGCTCGGGGCGTGGTGCGCCTGGGACACGCTCTTCATCCCGGAAATCCTCGGCAAGCGGGCGCGCGTCGCGTCGCCCGACCCGGAGACGCAAGAGCTCGTCGAGCTCGTGGTGACGCCCGATGGGATCGAGGCGGCAACGCACGAGGGCGCGGCCGTCTCGTTCCTGATGCCGGATGCGAGCGACTTCGACACCAACGCCAACGTGATAAGGACGTTCTGCCACTTCGTGTTCTTCTTCGCGTCCCGATCTTCGGGCGAGCGCTGGGTGGAGAGGCATCCCGGGACCTTCCTCTACACCCTCAACGACGCGTTCGCGCTGGCGAAGCGGCTCAACGCGAGAAACTTTGGCGCGGGGCTCGCCCGGTGGGCGACGGCGGTGGCGACCTGACGCGGCGGCGCTTTTGCACCATGCTGCCCCTGGCGCTTGCGCTCGTCGCCGCGCCTGCGCGCGCGGCACCGGAGTGGCTGCCGGCGGTGGTCGACATTCCCGCCGGGGCGTTCATCGCGGGTTCGGACGAGAGGGAGCGCAGCCTCGCCTACCGGCTCGATGAGCGTGCCTACGGCGAGCCGATTACGCGCCGCCAGCAGTGGTACGAGCAGGAGAGCGCACGCGGCCGGGCGAGCACGCCGGCCTATGCGATTACGCGCACGCCGATCACCAACCGGCAATATGCGGCGTTCGTGGCCGAGACCGGCCATCGCGCGCCGGACGTGGATGCGGCCGCGTGGCGCTCCTACGGGCTTATCCACCCGTACGAGCGCACGCGCCGCTTCGCGTGGCAGGATGCAAGACCGCCTGCCGGCCGCGAGCATCACCCCGTGGTCCTGGTCAGCCACGCCGACGCGCTTGCCTACGCGGAGTGGCTGTCGCGCAAGACCGGCCGGCGCTGGCGGCTGCCGGGCGAGCTCGAATGGGAAAAGGCTGCGCGCGGCAGCGCCGGGCGTGTCTTCCCCTGGGGCGACGAGTTCGATGCCGCGCGCCTGAACAGCCACGATGCCGGCCCCTTCGACACAACGCCGGTGGGCGCTTACCCGGACGGCGCCAGTCCCTTCGGCGTGCTCGACGCTGCGGGCCAGGTGTACGAGTGGACCGCGACGC
>JBQTJF010000386.1:0-2914 GCA_052387375.1 Betaproteobacteria bacterium | reverse complement strand
CGGTGGGTGAATGTCGGGCGGCTGAGCGTCGCCACGGTTTATGAAGCCAGCTCTTTGAATGTGGAAAGAGGCGAATTCGGCTCATCGCTCGCACGACCCGGTTCCGCAGCACCCGATGCGCCTTACGGCGCTGGCTTCTTCGTCGATCAGCTCGGCAGCGATTTCCGCACCGTGTTCTTTCGCCCGCAAGAGCGGCAGGAGCCGCTGTATTCGCGCTACGGCGTGCCTGCCGAAGGCGCCACCTATGTCTTCCGGCCGGACGGCCACGTGCTCGCGCGCTGCGCGGGCATCGACGAGGCGTTTGCGCGCGAGGCGGTGCGGCGCGTGCTCGACTACCGACCGGATGCCGGCAGCCGGCCGGCGAGCAAGAGCGATGGCGAAGGCCTAAACCAGCTCCAGATCGACCGGCTCTACGACGCCTTCAGCGAATTCTTCGAGGGACGCGGCGATCGCGCCTTGGTGGCGAAATGCGTCGAGGCAGCGGACAAGACCGAGGACTCCGAAACGGTTAGGCGCGCGATCCGGAATTCGGGGTCAGGGCAACAATTAATTGACGCGCTATCCGGGAATAGTTATGGCGCGAATGTAAAGGACTGAACCGCGACGAACAGCATGAGGAAGATGTTCGCCGCAATGACTCCAAGTGCAGGAAAGATCGCTCGCTCCGACGCGCGAACCCAACAGGCGGTAAATGCGGCACCCGCAGCCAACGCCGCCGTCCCCGCGTACACCGCGAGCAATAACGAGCCCCAATCGCCACTTCGCGCCAAAGGAGAAATCGACAACGCGGCGGACAGGAATGCAATGGCCGTCAAAACGTAAGCGGCGCGTAAAGCGGCTTGCGATCGGGTGGTAGCGACGACCGGCGAGGGTGCGTCAGTCATCGCTGTGCGCCAAATCGTGGTCTGTCCCTAATTTGGGTCTCGAATAATTACGACCCTGGCCCCGAATTAGTCGACGCCGCCTTCGACGGCGAAGCGCTGGGCGCGCCAGCGCAGCATGCCGCCGGAGAGGTTGGCGACTCTCTCGAAGCCGGCCTTGCCGAGGAGGACGGTGGCCTGCGCGGAGCGCGCGCCGGAGCGGCAGACGGTGACGATGGGCTGGTCCTTGGAGAGCTCGGCAGCGCCCTGGGTGAGCTTGCCCAGCGGGATCAGGCGCGCGTTCGGCACGTGGCCGAGCGGGCCGTTGAATTCGTCGGGCTCGCGCACGTCGACGATCTGCACGTCGCGCAGGTGCTCTTCGAGCCAGTGGGGCTGCACTTCCCAGATGCCGCCGAAGGTGTACGTCAATGGCGCCCAGTCAGGGTCCAGGGTGGTGGTTTTCTCCGGCTTGCCGCAGCGCAGGTTGGCCGGGACGGCGACGTCCATCTGCCTGGGATGCGCTAGGCCGAGGTGCTCCATGTAGCCGACGAAGTCCCCTTCGCCGATCGACTCGGCGAGGCGCGGGTTGTAGAGCTTCTCCTCGCCCACGCTCGTCACGGTGAGCCCGCGGTAGTCGTGGCCCGGATAGACGAGGCAGCGGTCGGGCAGCGTGAAGATGTGCTCGCGCACCGAGCGATAGAGCGTGCGCGCGTCGCCCTGCTGGAAGTCGGTGCGGCCGCAGCCGCGGATGAGGAGCGCGTCGCCGGTGAAGGCCACGCTGCGGTCGTCGAGCACGTAGGTCACGCAGCCGTTGGTGTGTCCCGGCGTGGCGCGCGCCTCGAGCGCGCGGGCGCCGAAGCGCACCTCGTCGTGCCGCTCGAGGTAGCGGTCGGCGCCCTCGGCGCCTGCGGCCTTCGACAGCGCGATGCGGCTGCCGAGCTGCTCGCGATGCAGCCATGCCGCGGTGACGTGGTCGGCGTGCACGTGCGTCTCGAGCGTCCAGCGCAGCTTGAGGCCCAGCTCCTCCACCAGCGCGGCATCGCGCCGCGCCTGCTCGAACACCGGGTCGATCAGCACGGCCTCGCGCGACGCGGCATCCGCCAGGAGATACGTGTATGTTGACGACTGCGGATCGAACAGTTGCCTGAAGATCACGTGGCGAACTTTACCCCAGTGAGCGCGCTGGCAGGCGGGGTCCTCATCGGGCTGGCGGCGGTCTGGCTGCTCGCCGCGAGCGGGCGCATCGCCGGCATCAGTGGAATTCTTCACGGCCTGTTTGCCGATCCTCCTGGAGACCGGGGTTGGCGAATGGCCTTCCTCGCCGGGCTGATCGTCGCCGGCGCCCTCTGGCACCTCTTCGCCGGGCCGGTGCCGCTCCGCGAAGGGCTCGGCCTGGGCTGGATCGCTGCCGCGGGCTTGCTGGTGGGTTATGGCACCCGCGTGGGCGGCGGCTGCACCAGCGGCCACGGCGTGTGCGGGCTGGGCCGCCTTTCGCTTCGCTCGCTCGTGGCGGTGGCGGTGTTCATGGCGACCGGCATGGTCGCCGTGTTCGTGGTGCGCCACGTGATCGGCATTCCCTCGTGATCCACGCCTTCGGCGCCGGCGTGCTGTTCGGCATCGGGCTGTGGCTCTCCGGCATGGCCAACCCGCGCAAGGTGCTCGACTTCCTCGACGTCGCCGGCAGCTGGGATCCGAGCCTGCTCCTCGTGATGGGCGGCGCGGTGGCGGTCACGCTGGCGGCGTTTCGTCCGCTGCTGAAAAGAAAGCCCGTCGAATTCCCCAAGAAGGTCGATGCGCCGCTGCTCGTCGGCGCCGCATTGTTCGGCGCGGGCTGGGGCATCGCGGGCTACTGTCCGGGGCCCGCAGTGACAGCGCTCACCAACCTTACGGCAGAGGCTGTCGTGTTCGTTGCGGCCATGGTCGTAGGGGCATTTGCGCTAGAATCGGCTTCTCCAAAAGGGCGGGGCGCTTAGCTCAGCGGTAGAGCACACCCTTCACACGGGTGGGGTCAGAGGTTCGATCCCTCTAGCGCCCACCAAGAATCAAGCACTTGG
>JBQTJF010000385.1:0-5176 GCA_052387375.1 Betaproteobacteria bacterium | reverse complement strand
GCGGTGCGCGACGAGCACCCCGGGCCCTTCAACCGCCGCTACGCGATGGCCGCGCGGGCGCGCGAGCGCTCGCGCGCCGAGCGGCTGGGGCAGCCCTTTTCCATCTGCCTCATCGACGTCGACCACTTCAAGTCGATCAACGACACTTTCGGCCACGCCGCCGGCGACGCGGTGCTCAAGCACCTGGCGCGGCTCGTGCCCACCGCGCTGCGCGGCATCGATCTCTTCGCGCGCTTCGGCGGCGAGGAGTTCCTGATCGTGGTGCCCGGCACCGAGAAGGAGGGGGCGCGGGCCTGCGCCGAGCGCGTGCGCGCCGGCATCGCCGCCGCCGCGTTCCCCGGCGTGCCGGCGGGGCACGCCGTCACGGCGAGCATCGGGTCGGCGACGCACTGGCGCGGGGAGACGATCGAGACGCTGCTCGCCCGCGCCGACCAGGCGCTCTACCAGGCCAAGGCCGAGGGCAGGAACCGCGTCGTTACAATGGGCTAGAATCGCGCGCCGGTGAAGACCACGTTCCTCGAGTTCGAGCAGCCCATCGCGGAGCTGGAGAGCCGCATCGAGGAGCTGCGCTACGTGCAGGACGACGCCGCCGCCGACATCTCCGACGAGATCCAGCGCCTCACCAAGCGCAGCCAGACCCTCACCAAGGACATCTACGGCAAGCTCACGCCCTGGCAGGTGGCGCAGGTGGCGCGCCACCCGCAGCGGCCCTACACCCTCGACTACGTGCAGGCGCTGTTCACGCAGTTCGAGGAGCTGCACGGCGACCGCAGCTTCTCCGACGACGCCTCGATCGTCGGCGGCCTGGCGCGCTTCAACGGCGCTGCCTGCGTGATCATCGGCCACCAGAAGGGGCGCGACACCAAGGAGAAGATCCTGCGCAACTTCGGCATGCCCAAGCCCGAGGGCTACCGCAAGGCGCTGCGCCTGATGAAGCTCGCCGAGAAGTTCGAGCTGCCGGTGTTCACTTTCGTCGACACCCCGGGCGCCTACCCCGGCATCGACGCCGAGGAGCGCGGCCAGTCCGAGGCGATCGGCAGGAACCTGTTCGAGATGGCGCGCCTGCGCACGCCGATCATCGCCACCATCATCGGCGAGGGCGGCTCGGGCGGCGCGCTCGCCATCGCGGTGGGCGACGCGGTGCTGATGCTGCAGTACGCGACCTACTCGGTCATCTCCCCGGAGGGCTGCGCCTCGATCCTGTGGCGCAGCGCCGAGAAGGCGCCCGAGGCGGCCGAGGCGCTCGGCATCACCGCGAACCGCCTGAAGACCCTCGGCCTCGTCGACCGCATCGTGCCCGAGCCGGTCGGCGGGGCGCACCGCGATCCGCAGGCGACCGCGCAGGCGCTGAAGAAGGCGCTTGCCGAGACGCTGAAGGCGCTGCAGGAGAAGAAGCCGAAAGAGCTGGTCGACGAGCGGCTCGAGCGGCTGATGGCCTATGGCAAGTTCAAGGAAGCCGCCGAGCGCTGATCCTGCGGCGGCGGTCGCGCGGTTCCTCGAGGAGCATCCGCTGCGCGGCAAGCGCGCCGCGGTGGCGTTGTCCGGCGGGCTCGATTCGGTGGTGTTGCTGCACCTCCTCCAAGAGCACAACGTCAAAGCCATCCACGTCCATCACGGCCTGAGCCCGAACGCGGATGCCTGGGCGGCGTTCTGCCGCAAGCTCTGCCGGCGATGGAAAGTGCCGCTGACGGTGCGGCGGGTGCGCGTCGCGAAGGCGGGCGAGGGTCCCGAGGCAGCCGCGCGCTCCGCCCGTTACGCAGCGTTCAGGAAGAGCAGGGAAGATCTGCTCTTCCTTGCCCACCATCTCGACGACCAGGCCGAGACCGTGCTCATGAACCTGCTGCGCGGCGCCGGCGTCGCCGGGGCGCGCGGCATGGCGCCGCTCGCGCGCCTCGGCGCGAAGCAGCTGGCACGGCCGCTTCTCCGCATCTCGAGGCAGGACATGGTGGCGTACGCGAGGCAGCAGGACCTCGAGTGGATCGAGGACGAAAGCAACGCCGACGAGAAGCTGACGCGCAATTTCGTCCGGCACCGCCTGGCGCCGCTCCTCGAGTCGCGCTTTCCTGCCTGGAAGACGGCGCTGGCGCGGGCCGCGCGGCATTTTGCAAGATCGGAGATCCGTGCCGAGCAGCTGCTTCGCGCCTACCTCCGCCGCAAGGGCCTGAAGGCGCCGAGCGAAGCGAAGCTCGTCGAAATGCTGAAGCAGCTCACTGCGCGGGGCGCCCGCACGAGCATCGACCATGACGGCGCGCGCCTGCGGGTCTATCGCGGCAAGCTGCTCCTGGAGAAGGCCGAGTCGCTCCCGGCATTCGTGCCGGTACGCTGGAGCGGCGAGCGGCGGCTGCCGCTGCCGGCGCTCGGCGGCGAGCTGCGCTTCCGGGCGTCGCGAGGCAAGGGCATCGATGCCCGGCACAAGTCGCTGCAGGTGCGGCTGCGCGCCGGCGGCGAGCGGCTCAAGCCCGACGCGCGGCGGCCGCGGCGCACGCTGAAGAACCTTTTCCAGGAGGCGGGCGTGCCGCCGTGGCAGCGCGACCGGCTGCCGTTGCTCTACAGCGGCGAGGACCTGGTCTGGGTGCCGGGACTCGGCGTCGACGCCGCATATCAGGCGGCGGCCAAGGCGCCCGGGGTGCTGCCCAAATGGCGCTTGGCCGAGAAGACGTAAGTCGCTGTTTTATAATTCTGGAATGGCCATGGAACGCACCCTTTCGATCATCAAGCCCGATGCCGTGAAGAAAAACGCCGTCGGGCAGATCCTCGCGCGCTTCGAGGCCGCCGGCCTGCGCATCGTGGCCGCGCGCATGATGCACCTGTCGCGCGCCGAGGCCGAAGGGTTCTACGCGGTGCATCGCTCGCGGCCTTTCTTCCCCGACCTGGTCGAGTTCATGACCTCCGGGCCGGTGCTCGTGCAGGTGCTCGAGGGCGAGGACGCGATCGCGAAGAACCGCGAGCTGATGGGCGCCACCGACCCGAAGCAGGCGGCGCAGGGGACGATCCGCGCCGACTTCGCCGACTCCATCGACGCCAACGCCGTGCACGGCTCCGATGCGCCGGAGACCGCGCGCAAGGAAATCGCCTTTTTCTTTCCCGATGAAGCAAAACCTTCTCGGCCTTGACGCCGCGGGGCTGGAGCGCTTCTTCGCCGAGCTGGGCGAGAAGCCGTTCCGCGCCCGCCAGCTGCTGCGCTGGATCCACCAGTCCGGCGAGGCGGACTTCGCGCGCATGAGCGACCTCGCCAGGACGCTGCGCGAGAAGCTCGCCGTCGCCGCCTGCGTCGAGGCGCCGCAGATCGTCGGCGACACGCGGGCCGCCGACGGCACGCGCAAGTGGCTGCTCAAGGTCGACGGGGCGAACGCGGTCGAGGCAGTGTTCATCCCCGAGGCGACCCGCGGCACGCTGTGCGTCTCCAGCCAGGCCGGCTGCGTGCTCGATTGCGCCTTCTGCTCGACCGGCAAGCAGGGCTTCAATCGCAATCTCGCCACTGCCGAGATCGTCGGCCAATTGTGGTTGGCGAACAATCTCGTTCCGGGGGAGCGGCCGGTTTCAAACGTCGTATTCATGGGCATGGGCGAGCCGCTGCGCAATCTCGACAACGTGCTTCCCGCCCTGCGGCTCATGCTCGATGACAACGCCTATGGCCTGTCGCGCCGGCGCGTCACGGTGTCCACCGCGGGGGTGATCCCCGGCATGGACCGGCTGCGCGACGAGTGCCCGGTGGCGCTCGCCGTGTCGCTGCACGCGCCGAACGACGCGCTGCGCGACCGTCTCGTGCCGGTGAACCGCAAGTACCCCTTGCGCGAGCTGCTCGCCGCCTGCAACCGCTACCTGGAGAAGGCGCCGCGCGACTTCGTCACCTTCGAGTACGTGATGCTGGAGGGCGTGAACGACGGCGATGCCGAGGCGCGCGAGCTCGCGGCGATCGCCCGCCAGGTGCGCTGCAAGTACAACCTGATCCCGTTCAATCCGTTCCCGCGCACCGAGTTCCGCCGCTCCGCGCCCGAGCGCATCCGGCGCTTCGCCGCGATCCTGCAGCGCGCCGGCGTCACTGTGACCACGCGCAAGACGCGCGGCGACGACATCGCCGCCGCCTGCGGCCAGCTCGCCGGGGACGTGGCCGACCGCACGCGCCGCACCCTGGTCATGAAGGAGGTCCGCGCATGAGACGCCTCTTCATCATCCTGGTCTTGCTCGCCGGCTGCGTCGGCGACCAGGGGCCGACGCGCGAGAGCGGCGAGATCATCGGCGAGGTCGGCGAGCCGCGCAACCGCGCGCGGCTGCACACCGAGCTCGCGGCGCTGTACTACGCGCGCCGCAACATGAACGTGGCGCTGGAGGAGCTGCGCATCGCGGTGCGCGCCGACTCGAGCTACGCGCCGGCGCACAGCATGTTCGGCCTGGTGTACATGGATCTGAAGGAGAACCGGCTCGCCGAGGACAGCTTCGAGCGCGCGCTGCGCCTGTCGCCCAAAGAGCCGGACATCAACCACAACTACGGCTGGTTCCTCTGCCAGACCGGCCGCGAGGAGGAATCGATCCGCTACTTCCTGCAGGCGATCCGCAACCCGCTCTACACGACGCCATGGCGCTCGTACTCGGCCGCCGGGCTGTGCTCGGCGCGCCTGAACAAGCCCAAGGATGCCGAGGAATTCTTCGTGCGCGCGCTGCGCCAGGAGCCCGACGAGCCCAATTCGCTGCTCGGGCTCGGGCACATCCGCTATACCCAGGGCAACATGACCGAAGCGCGACGGCTCGTCTCGCACTACAACAAGCTGCTCACGCCGAGCGCCGAGTCGCTGTGGCTCGCGCAGCGCATCGAGCGCAAGCTCGGCCAGCGCGTCGCCGAGCGCAACTACGCCACGGAGCTGCGCCGGCGCTATCCCGGCGCCAAGGAGACCCAGGCGCTGCAGCGGGGCGAATTTGACTGAGGCGGCCGCAACCGGCGTCGGCGCCGAGCTGGCACAGGCAAGGGAAGCGCAGGGGCTGGCCCTCGCCGACGTCGCCCAGCAGCTGAAGTTCGCCCCGCGCCAGCTCGAGGCGCTCGAGCAGGAGCGCTTCAACGCCCTGCCGGGCCCGACCATCGCCCGCGGCATGCTGCGCAACTACGCGAGGCTGCTCAAGCTCGACGCCGACGCGCTGCTCGTGCGCCTGGGCGACCGGCTCGACGCCCCGGACGCCGAGC
>JBQTJF010000384.1:0-11030 GCA_052387375.1 Betaproteobacteria bacterium | reverse complement strand
CTCGCCGAGGCCGAGCTGGCCGAGCTCAGGCGCTCGCTCGCGGCAACCTCATAGGATGTCATTTCAGCATCTTGTAGTCCGCGAGAGCGGCGGCTCGCGCCCGGCCTCGAGGCCGTGCCAGGGGTGCGGCCGCCACTGCGAGAAGCTCAGCGGCCCTTCCCCGCCCAGCGCCCGGCCGCGTCGTCGTCGGCGGCGCGCGCCTCGACCCAGCGCGCGCCCTCCGGGCGGTGCTCCTTCTTCCAGAACGGGGCGCGCGTCTTCAGGTAGTCCATGATGAACTCGCAGGCGGCGAAGGCGTCGCCGCGGTGCGCGCTCGCCACCACCACCAGCACGATCTGGTCGGCGGGCTTGAGCTCGCCGTAGCGGTGGATGACGGTGCAGTCGATGACCTGCCAGCGCGAGCCTGCCTCTTCCACGATTTTCCTTATGGAAGCCTCCGTCATCTGCGGATAGTGCTCGAGGGTCATTGCCACCTCGCGCACCACGCCGACGAAGGTGGCCACGGCGCCGATCTTCGCATCGGTCAGGAGATCCTTCACCTCCCTACTGAGGTCGAAGTCCTCCTTCTGGACGGAAATCCTCATCCGCCGGTCACCGGGGGAAAGAAAGCCACCTCGTCGCCCGCCTTGATGCGCGCGCTCGGCGGCGCCATGTCGCGGTTCACCGCTGCGCGCACCAGCACTTTCTCCGAGAGCGCCCGCTCATAGGGATCGCCCAGCGAGCGCAGGTGCGAGCGCAGCGCCGCCACGGTGTTGACGCCCGCCGGCAGCTCGAGCTCGTCGCCCGGGGTGCCGAGCTGCTCGCGCAGCCCGGCGAAGAAGAGCACCTTCACTTTCATTACCAGTACAGCTCCGAATAGGGCAGGAAGCGCACCATCTCGCCGCGCCGGATCGCGCTTCCGGCCGGGTTGTCCACCAGGCCGTCGGCCCAGGCGGTCGAGGTCAGCACCGCGGAGTCCTGCGTCGGGTAGAGCTCCAGGCCGCCGTGCGCGTTCCATTTTACGCGCAGGAACTCGCGCCGCGCGTCGGGCTCGGGCCAGTCGAAGTCTGCGCGTGCGGCAATGGCCCTTGGTGCTACCGAGGATATCCCTTGTGTGCGAAGGAGGAACGGCCGCACGAAGACGAGGAAAGTGACGAAGCTCGAGACCGGGTTGCCCGGCAAGCCGATGAAGGAGGCGTCGCCGACGACGCCGAAGGCGAGCGGCCGCCCGGGCTTCATCGCGATCTTCCACATCAGCAGCCGGCCTTCGGCCTCCACCGCCGGCCTCACGAAGTCGGCCTCGCCCACCGACACCCCGCCGGAGGTGACGATCACGTCGCACTCGCCGGCGGCGCGCCGCAGCACCTCGCGCGTCGCCGCCAGGCTATCCGGCACGATGCCGTAGTCCCTGAGCTCGCAGCCGAACACCTCGGCGAGCCCGCGCAGCGTGAAGCGGTTGGAGTTGTAGATCCGCCCGGGGGCGAGCGGCTCCCCCGGCATCACCAGCTCGTCGCCGGTGAAGAACAGGCCCAGCCGCACCCTGCGGAACACCGGCAGCGTCCTGATGCCGACCGAGGCGGCAAGGCCGGTGTCCTGCGGCAGCAGGCGCTTCGCGGCGGGCAGGATCTCGCCGCCCTTCTTCACATCGCTGCCGGTCAGGCGGATCCACTGTCCCGCTGCCGGCTGCTTCCTGATGAGGACTGAATCTCCCTGAACTTCACAATGTTCTTGCATGACCACCGCGTCGGCGCCCGGGGGGATGGGCGCGCCGGTGAAGATGCGCGCAGTGGTGCCGGGCTCGAGCGGCTTGCCGACGGACCCGGCCATGATTTTTTGTTTTACAAGAAGCGAATTCCCCTTCGCGAGATCTGCAATCCGGACTGCATACCCATCCATCGCGCTGTTGTCCATGGGCGGCACGTCCATGGTGGAGCGCTGTGCGCGCGCCAGCACGCGGCCGGTCGCCTCGAGGGTCGGCACTTCCTCGACGTCGGCGACCGGCTTGGCGCCGGCGAGCAGCTGCTCGAGCGCCGCGTCGACCGAGAGCAGGCTCTGGTTCACCGTAATTCCAACTTTTTCACAATGAATTCAGAAATCGAATCTACATCGTTCAGGTCGAGGAGCGGCAGCCGGGTGTCGACCTTCGCGTCGCTCGCCACCGCGACGATGTGGGGATCGTTCGGGTGCAGGAGCGGCTCGCCGGTCTGCGCGCGCCAGACCTCGAGCTTGGGGATCGGCGCGTGCTTGAAGCCTTCGACGAGCAGCAGGTCGCATGGCGAGAGGCGCCGGATCTGCTCGTCGAACGAGGGCTCGTGCGCGCCGCGCAGCTCGTGCATCAGCACCCAGCGGCGCGACGAAGTGACCAGCACCTCGGCGGCGCCGGCGTGGCGGTGGCGCCAGGACTCCTTGCCCGGCTGGTCGACGTCGAAGGTGTGGTGCGCGTGCTTGATGAGCGAGACGCGCAGGCCGCGCTTCACGAAGCGCGGGATGAGCTGCTCGATGAGCGTGGTCTCGCCGCTGCCGGACCACCCGGCGAAGCCGAAGATCTTCATCGCCGGACGATTTTAGCGCCCGGCGGTGCTACTTCCCGATGATCACCTCGGAGGCCTTGACGATCGCGAGCAGCGCCGCCAGCAGCCCCGCCGCCAGCTTCATGAGGCGTTGGGGAAGAAAAGCTGCTGGCGGTCGATCTTGTAGCCGGCGATCGCGTCCTGGCCTTCGCTCGAGATGAGCCAGTCGATGAACGCCTGGCCCATGTCCTTCTTCACGTGCGCGTGCTTCGCGGGACTCACCAGGATGACGCCGTACTGGTTGAACAGGCGCTTGTCGCCTTCCACCGAGATCACCAGGTCGCCGCGATTCTTGAACGAGAGCCAGGTGCCGCGGTCGGCGAGTGCGTAGGCATTCATACCGGAAGCGGTGTTGAGGGTCGGCCCCATGCCCGAGCCGGTCTCCCGGTACCAGCTCCCTTTGTCCTTCGCCGGGTCGATGCCGGCCGCCTTCCATAGCTGCACCTCGGCGAAGTGCGTGCCGCTCTTGTCGCCGCGAGACGCGAAGGGCGATCTGGTCTGGAGGATCTTGCGGAAAGCGGAAACGATATCCTTGCCGCCGCCGACCTTGGCGGGGTCCGCTTTCGGCCCCACGAGGATGAAGTCGTTGTACATCACCTCGAAGCGCTTCACGCCGAAGCCCTCGGCGACGAACTTCTCCTCCAGGGGCCGGGCGTGCACGAACACTACGTCCGCGTCGCCGCGCCTGCCCATGTCGAGGGCCTGGCCGGTGCCCAGGGCGACGACCCGCACCTGAATGCCCGTCCTCTTCTCGAAAATCGGCAGCAGGTGCTTGAAGAGGCCCGACTGCTCGGTCGAGGTGGTCGAGGCGACCGTGATGAAGCGCTGCTGCGCCCCGGCCGCGAGGGAAAAGCACATCAATGCCGCAAGAAGGATTCGGCTCAGACCCACGGAAGTTCTCCTTTGATGAACGCGGCGGCCTCGGGCGAAGCCGGCTGCTTGAAGAATCGCTCGATCGGGGCACGCTCGGCGAGCCGGCCCTGGTGGATGAAGAGGATCTCGTCGCCGACGCGGCGCGCCTGGCCGAGGTTGTGCGTCGACATGACGATCTTGGTGCCGGCCGCGTCGAAGGCGCGGATGAGGGCCTCGATCTCGCGCGTCGCGCCGGGATCGAGGTTGGCGGTGGGCTCGTCGAGGAACAGCACCTCGGGGTGCAGCGCCCAGGCGCGCGCCAGCGCGAGGCGCTGCTGCTCGCCGCCGGAAAGGATGCGCGCCGGGCGGTGCGCGAGGTGCTCGAGGCCGACCTCGCGGAGCGCCTCCCGCGCCGGCGCCGGCGCCTCGCGCACGCCCGCGAGCTCGAGCGCGTAGACCACATTGGCGAGCGCCGAGCGGCGCAGCATCACCGGCCGCTGGAAGACCATGGCCTGCCGGCCGCTGCCGCTCCAGGAAACCTTCCCGGAGCTCGGCGCGAGCAGGCCGTGCATGAGCCGCATCAGCACGCTCTTCCCGGCGCCGTTCGCGCCGAGGATGATGGTGCTCGGCCCCGCTTCGAGCTCGAGCGACAGGGGCTTGATGACCTCGAGGAAGGAGATCCCCTCCAGCTTCAGCGGCAGGATCATCCGTAGCGCCGCTGCGCGGCCTCCTTTACCAGGAACGCCGCCGCATTCAGCATGAGGACGATGCCGATCAGCACCACGCCCAGGGCGAGCGCGAGCGGCAGGTCGCCCTTGGAGGTCTCCAGCGCGATGGTGGTGGTCATGACGCGCGTGACCCCGTCGATGTTGCCCCCGACGATCATCACCGCGCCGACCTCGGCGCTCGCCCGGCCCAGCCCGGCCAGCACCGCGGTGAGCAGCGAGAAGCGGATGTCCCACAGCACCGTGAGGGCCGCGTTCAGGCCATGCGCGCCCAGGGATCGCAGCTGCTCTTCGTACTCGCGCCACGCATCCTCCACCGCCTGGCGGCACAAGGCGGCGATGATCGGCAGGATGAGGATGGTCTGCGCGATCACCATGGCGGGCGGCGTGAAGAGCAGCCCCAGCTCGCCGAGCGGCCCGGCGCGCGAAAGCAGGAGGTACACCACCAGGCCGACCACCACCGGCGGCAGGCCCATCAGCGCGTTCAGGACGACGACCACCGCGCGCCGGCCCGGGAAGCGGCCGACCGCGATGGCGGCGCCGAGCGGCAGCCCGAAGAGCGTCGCGAGGACCACCGCGGAAAGGCTCACCGCCAGGCTGAGCGCCACGATCTCGACCAGGTTCGACTCGAGCGAGGCGATCAGGCCGAGCGCGGCCTGCAGGGCTTCGATCATCCGCCATTTTATGCAAGTTTATGCATATGGCACCGCCTACATGCTAAGCGCTGGCCAGCGTTCGCCCAATATGCGATTCTTTGCATATGAAGCTGGTGCCCGAGGTGTCGTGGCGCGGGCGCGCCCCCGTGGATGCCCGGCTGGTGCCGCTGCTGCGCGCGATCCGCGGCCACGCCACGCTGCGCGCGGCCGCCGCGGCGCTCGGCGTCTCCTACCGCAGCGCCTGGGACCTGCTCGCGGCGGAGAGCCGCTCGCTCGGCGCGCCGCTGGTGGTGATGGCGCGCGGCCGCGGCGCAAAGCTCGCGCCGCTCGCCGAGCGGCTGCTTTCGGCGGACGACGCGGTACGCCGCGAGCTCGAGCGCCTCGAGCCGCAGCTCGCGGTGAGCGTCACGGCGGCCGAGCGCGCTGCCGGGCAGCGGCGCCTGCGCATCGTCGCCAGCCACGACCTTCTGCTGGCGCAGTTCTGCGAAGGCCTCTCCGCGCCGGTCGAGCTCGCCTTCAAGGGCAGCCTGGAGTCTCTCGCCGCGCTGGCGCGCCGGGAGGCCGACCTGGCCGGCTTCCATGTGGGCGGCGATGCGGCGCCGGCTTTGCGGCTCCTGCACGCGAGGCGGCACCGGCTGGTGCGTTTCGCGGCGCGCGAGCAGGGGTTGATGGTGCCCAGGGGCAATCCAAAGCGGGTGCGCGGGCTCGCCGACCTGGGCGCGAAGCACCTGTGCTTCGTCAACCGCCAGCGCGGCTCCGGCACGCGCCTGCTCTTCGACGAGCTGCTGGCGCAAGGCCGCCTGCGCACCGGGGACATCCGCGGCTACAACACCGAGGAGTTCACCCACCTCGCGGTCGCCGCCACGATCGCGGCCGGCCGCGCCGATGCCGGCTTCGGCGTGAAGGCCGCGGCGACGCGCTTCGGCCTGGACTTCGTGCCGCTCAAGCGCGAGCGCTACTGGTTCGCGCTGCGCGCGCGCGACCAGGACAATGCGGCCATCAGCGTCTTCCTCAGGGCCTTGCGGGGCGACGAGCTGCGCCGCATTGCCCGGCAGTTGCCGGGCTACGATGCGCGTGAGGCCGGCGAGGTTTGCCCGATCGCGGCCCTGACCGGCGAGGTACGCTCATGAGATGGGTCCTGGTCCTTCTTTTCTTTGCCGCCTTCAGCGCTCCTGCGCAGGAGCGGCTGCTGGTATTCGCGGCGGCGAGCCTCAAGAACGCGTTGGACGAGGTCAACGCCGCCTACGGCTCCCCGGTGGTCGCTTCCTATGCTGCGAGCTCGGCGCTCGCGCGCCAGATCGAGGCCGGCGCGCCGGCGCAGGTCTTTATCAGCGCCGACCTGGAGTGGATGGACTACCTGGAAAGAAAAAGCCTGCTGCACCCGGGCACGCGCCGCGATCTGCTGAGCAATCGCCTCGTCTGGATCGTCCCGGCGGGCCGGCAGATGCCGGCGCAGCCGCTCGCCGCCCTGGGAACGAACGGCCGGCTGGCGCTCGCCGATCCCCAGCACGTGCCCGCGGGCAAGTACGCGAAAGCGGCGCTCGAAAAGATGGGGCTGTGGCAGGCCGCGGCCGCGCGCATCGCCGCGGCGGAGAACGTGCGCGCCGCGCTGGCATTCGTCGCCCGGGGCGAAGCGCCGCTCGGCATCGTCTACCAGACCGACGCGCGCGCCGAGCCGAAAGTCGCGATCGGCGCACGCATCGACCCGCGGCTGCACCCGCCGATCGTCTATCCCGCGGCGAGCCTGCGCGGCGCCGGCGAGCGCGCCGGGCGCTACCTCGCGTTCCTCGCCGCGCCGCAGGCGAGCGCGATCTTCGAGAAGCACGGCTTCGATGTCGGCCGCTGAAGCGCAGCTCCTCGTCCTCAGCCTGAAGGTCGCGTTCTGGGCGGTGCTCGCCAGCCTGCCGGTCGCGCTCGCCCTCGCCATGCTGCTCGCCAGGGTCGATTTCCCGGGCAAGACGCTGCTCGACGGCGTCGTCAACCTGCCGCTCGTGCTGCCGCCGGTCGTGGTCGGCTACCTGCTGCTCGTGCTGTTCGGGGGCAACGGGCCGATCGGCGCGTTCCTGGAAGCGCAGCTCGGCGTCGTCTTCGCCTTCCGCTGGACCGGCGCCGCCCTGGCGGCGGCGGTGATGGGCCTGCCGCTCGCCGTGCGCGCGATGCGCCAGGCAATCGAGGCGGTGGACCGCCGCCTGGAGGCGGCCGCGGCCACGCTCGGCGCCGGGCGCGCCTGGGTCTTTGCCACCGTGACGCTGCCGCTCATCGCGCCCGGCATCCTCAATGGCGTGCTGCTCGCCTTTGCGCGCAGCCTGGGCGAGTTCGGCGCAACGATCACGTTCGTCTCCAGCATCCCGGGCGAGACCCAGACGCTGCCGCTCGCCATCTACAACTTCACCCAGGTGCCCGGGGGCGACGCCCAGGCGTGGCGGCTGTGCGCAATTTCGGTCGCCCTGTCGCTTGGCGCGCTCATCCTTTCCGAGTGGCTGCTGCGCGCGGCGCGGCGGCGGGTGCAGGCATGAGGCTGGACGTCGACGTTTTCCTCAGGCTGGGCACTTTCTCCCTCGAGGCCCGTTTCGCGAGCGGCGCGCCCGTGACGGCGCTGTTCGGGCGCTCCGGATCCGGCAAGACCACGCTGCTCAACGCCATCGCCGGCCTGCTCAGGCCCGAGCGGGGACGGATCGCGGTGGGCGACACCGTCTTCTACGATGGCAACGGCACGAGCGTTCCGGTGCAGCAGCGGCGCGTCGGCTACGTATTCCAGGAGGGCCGCCTGCTGCCGCATCTCAGCGTGCGCCAGAACCTTCTCTACGGGCGCTTCTTCAACGGCGGCGAGGCAGACTTCGCGCACATCGTCGACCTGCTCGACCTGCAGCACCTGCTCGCGCGCCGCCCGCACGGGCTCTCCGGCGGCGAGAAGCAGCGCGTGGCGATCGGCCGCGCGCTGCTCGCCAATCCCCGCATCCTGCTCATGGACGAGCCGCTCGCCTCGCTCGATACGCCGCGCAAGGCCGAGATCCTCTATTACGTGGAGCGCTTGCGCGACGAGGTGCGCGTGCCCATCGTCTACGTGAGCCACGCGATCGACGAAGTGGTGCGCCTCGCCGACACGGTGGTGCTGCTTTCCGATGGCCGCGTCGCCGGCGTCGGCCCGGTCGCCGAGATGGCGGGAAGAATGGAGCTGCGGCCCTACCTCGGCCGCTTCGAAGGCGGCGCCGTGATCGAGGCGCGCGTCGCCGGCCACGATCTCGACTGGGACCTGGCGCGCCTGGAGTTCGCAGGCGGCTGCCTCTACGCGCCCGACGTGGACGCGCTCGTGGGAGAGCGCATCCGCGTGCGCGTGCGTGCGCGCGACGTGTCGCTCGCCACGGAAGCACCGCATGCCATGAGCATGCTCAACGTGATCGAGGGAACGGTGAGCGGGATTGGCGCGGAGGCGGGCGCCAGCGTCGATGTCCAGATCGACGCCGGCGGCACGGCGATCATCGCCCGGGTCACGCGCAAGTCGGTCGCCGAGCTCGGCATCCGGCCCGGCGCGCGCGTTTTCGCGCTGATCAAGGCCGTCGCCATCGACCGCCACAGCGTCGGATACGCATGAAAGCGGTAGCTTTTCTTTGCGGGGTCCTTGTTTTCGGAAATGCTCTTTCGCAGTCCCTCGTCGTCGACGCCTCGGGGCGCGAGGTGCGGCCGCCCGCCAGGGTCGAGCGCGTCTACGCCGCCGGCCCGCCGGCGAGCGTGATGGTGTTCGCTATCGCCCCCGACAAGCTGGTCGGCTGGACGCGCGGCATGCGCGCCAGCGAGGCGCAGTTCTTCGCCGAGCGCTACGCGCGGCTGCCCGAGCTCGGGCGGCTGACCGGGCGCGGCGACACGGCGAACGTCGAGGTCGTGCTGCGCGCCAAGGCCGATCTCATCGTCGACGCCGGCGCCACGCACGCGAGCCTCGCCGCCTTGGCGCAAAGCGTGCAGGAACGCACCGGCATTCCCTATGCGCTCTTCGACGGGCGCATCGAGGCGACGCCGGCGACGCTGCGCGCGCTCGGCAGGCTGATGGGCGACGAGCGTGCCGCGGAGCAGCTCGCCGCGTGGTACGAGGCCGAGCTCAAGGATGCGAAACGCCGCGCAAGCCTTTCCCGTTTCCGTCCTCTTGTCTATTACGGGCGGGGCAGCGCCGGACTGCAGACCGGGGGCAGGGGCTCGATCAACGTCGAAGTGCTGGAGATTCTCGGCGCGCGCAACGCCGCCGCCGAGGCGCGCGCCGGCCTGGTCACCGTGCCCTTCGAGCAGGTGATCCTCTGGAATCCCGAAGTGATCCTCACCACCGACCCCAACTTCTGGCGCCTGGCGTGGCTCGACCCGCGCTGGCGCGCCGTAGAGGCGGTGAGCCGCAGGCAGGTCTTCCTCTCGCCGCACCTGCCCTTCGGCTGGTTCGACTTCCCGCCGGGGCCGAACCGTCTCCTGGGCATCTGGTGGGCGGGAAAGCTGCTCGAGCCCGAGGCGTTCGACGTCGACCTGCGCGCCAAGGCGCGCGAGTTCCATCGCCGCTTCTACCACCGCGTGCCGACCGAGGCGCAGCTCGACGCGCTGCTCGGCGAGCCGGGGGTGCTGCCGAAATGAGAGGCATGGCGTATGCGCTCTCGGCTGGCGCGCTGGTGGCCCTGATTGCCGTCGCCTTCGCGGTCGGCCGCTACCCGGTGTCGGCAGGCGAGGTACTTGCGGCCCTCTTCGGCCAGGCCGCGGATCCGACGGTGAACACGGTGGTGATGCAGGTGCGCGGCCCGCGCGTGCTCGCCGCGCTGCTCGTGGGCGCGGCGCTCGCCGCCGCCGGCACCGCCTACCAGGGAATGTTTCGCAACCCGCTCGTCTCCCCCGACATCCTCGGCGTATCGACCGGCGCCGCGCTGGGCGCGGTCGTGGGGATCTTTCTTTCCCAGAACATCCTGATGACACAGCTCTTCGCGTTCGCCGGCGGCCTTGCCGCCGGCGGCCTTGTGTACGGCGTCGGCTCGCGGCTGCGCGGGCATGACCCGCTGCTCGCGCTCGTGCTGACCGGCGTGGTGATCGGCACGCTGCTTGGCTCGGCGATCGCGCTCATCAAGTACCTCGCCGACCCCTATAACCAGCTTCCGGCGATCACTTTCTGGCTGCTGGGCAGCCTGGCCTCGATCTCGCCCAAGGACCTCGCCATCGCCGCGCCGCTCGCGCTGCTCGGGCTCGCGCCGATGCTGCTCCTGCGCTGGCGCATGAACCTGCTCGCGCTGCCCGACGACGAGGCGCGGGCGCTCGGCGTGGACACGCGCCGGCTGCGCACGCTGGTGGTCGCCTGCGCCACGCTGATGACCGCCTCGGTGGTCGCCATCAGCGGCATCATCGGCTGGGTCGGGCTGCTGATCCCGCACGCGGCGCGGCTGCTCGTCGGCCCGGATTTCGGCCGCCTGCTGCCGCTCGCGCTGCTGATGGGGGCGGCCTTCATGCTCGCCGTGGACACGCTCTGCCGCACCGTCGCCTCCATCGAGGTGCCCCCCGGCGTTCTCACCGCCCTCATCGGCACGCCGTTCTTCCTGTGGCTGTTCGCGCTGGCCCGAAGGAGCTGGTGATGCTCGCTCAGAGCAGGAGCTGGTGATGCTCGAAGTCAGGGACCTCGCCTTCGGCTTTCCCGGCCGCACCGTGGGCCGCGATGTCTCCTTCTCGCTCGGCGAGGGCGAGGTGATGTGCGTGCTCGGGCCGAACGGCGGCGGCAAGACCACGCTCTTCCGCACGCTGCTGGGGCTGCTCGGGAAGCATTCCGGGTCCGTCCGGATCGAAAACCGGGACCTGGACGGCCTTTCCCGGGGTGAGATCGCCCGACGCGTCGGCTATGTGCCGCAAGGCCACGCGGCGTACTTCGCCTTCACGGTGCGCGAGTTCGTGCTGATGGGCCGCACCGCGCACCTGGGGGCCTTCGCCGCGCCGACGAAGAAGGATTTCTCGGCGGTCAGCAGGGTCCTGGGAGCGCTGGAGATCGGCGAGCTCGCCGAGCGGCCGGTGACGCAGATCTCCGGCGGCGAGCGGCAGCTCGCGCTGGTGGCGCGGGCGCTGGCGCAGGAGCCGCGCCTGCTCGTCATGGACGAGCCGACCGCCAGCCTCGACTTCGGCAACCAGGTGCGCGTGCTGCAGACCATCGCCGGGCTCGCGGCAGGCGGCATCTCCATCCTTTTCGCCACGCACGCCCCCGACCACGCGTTCCTCGCCGCGCGGCGCGTCCTGCTCCTCGCCGA
>JBQTJF010000383.1:0-6558 GCA_052387375.1 Betaproteobacteria bacterium | reverse complement strand
GCTCGACGAACGCCTGGATGTCGACCGTCTTCGCCAGATCAGGATTGGCGCGCCGGAAATCCTCCTCCGAGAGCACCACGAGCTTGTCGTCCTCGTATTCATAGCCCTTGACCACCTCGTCCCAGGGCACTTCCTTGCCGCTCGCCTTGTTGACGCGCTTGTAGCCGACGGGCGCGAGGTCGCGCTTGTCGAGCAGGGTCATGTCGAGCTCGGCCGAGCGCCGTCTTGCCGAATGCAGCTCGACCGGGACATTGACCAGCCCGAAGCTGATCGCGCCTTTCCAGAGCACGCTCGCCATGGCCTAGTGCCCGAGGTCTTCGAGCAGGTTGGCCAGGTCGTCGGCGTGCTCCCCTCCTTGGCGAGGATCTCCTCCATCAGGCGGCGCGACGTGGGGTCGCCGTCGCCGAGGAAGGCGATGATCTCGCGGTAGCTGTCGATCGCGATGCGCTCGGCGACCAGGTCTTCGCGGATCATCTCCTCGAGCGTCGCGCCCGCGACGTACTCGGCGTGGCTGCGGCTCGCCAGGCCCTCGGGGGAGAAGTCGGGCTCGCCGCCGAGCTGCACGATGCGCGCCGCGATCTGGTCGGCGTGCTGCTGCTCGTCGGCGGCGTGCTCGAGGAACTCCGCCGCCACGCCCTCGGCGTGGATGCCCCTGGCCATGAAGTAATGGCGCTTGTAGCGCAGCGTGCAGACGATCTCGGTGGCGAGGGCCTCGTTGAGGAGCTTCAGCACCGTGGCGCGGTCGGCGTGGTACCCGGGAGTCACCGCGCCCTGCGCGATGTGCTCCCGGGCCCGGCGCCTGAGCGTCTGGATGTCGGAAAGAAACGCGCCCCCGGCGTCTTTCATCCGCTTATTTCTCTTTCGTCATGGGCTTGGTCGCGCCGGTCGCGGCCGGGCGCTCGGGCTTCTCGGCGTACTGCTCGCGCACCTGCTTGCGCGCCATGTCGCGCTTGTCCTTGGCGGCCTTCTGGCACTGGCTCTTGGCCTCGCCCTGCCGGTCGTCGCAGCGCTCCTTCGCCACGTCGTACTCGGCGTTGAGCTTCGCCTCGGCGACCTTGCGCTGGTTGCGCGGCGAGGCGTCCTTCTTCGCGTCGAGCTCGGCCTTGGCGACGCGCTCCTTGCCCTTGGCTTCGGCCGTGCAGATGTCCTTGGCGTTGCCCTTCATCGAGTTGCAGCGCTCCTTGTCGGCCTTGGCCGCGCTCTCGATGCGGTCTTCCTCGGCGTCCTTGACCTTGCGCTCGGTGGCGCCCGGCGCCGCAGGCTTGCCGGCGGGGGCGGTGGTGGTCTGGGCGTACGCGACGCCGGCGAAGGCGAACGCGATGGCGGCGGCGATGAGTCTCAGTTGCATGGGCATCTCCTCTTTGAGGTTCCGGTGGGGGTGCTAGGGCCTTCTCAGCAGGCCCGCGACCAGCGAGACCAGGAAAAGGACCACGAAGACGACGAACAGGATCTTGGCGATCTCGGCCGCGCCGGCCGCGATGCCGGTAAAGCCGAAGACCGCCGCGATGATGGCGATGATGAAGAACGCAAGGGCCCAGCTAAGCATGACCGACTCCTTCGGTGAAATGAGATGAGGCTGAGAAGGCAGAGCAAAGCCCATGCCCGCCCCGGGCTGTAAGCGTTGCCGCTGCGCTGTAAGAACTACGCGCAGCAAGAGGCCGGCGCGCGTCGAGTTTCCGCTACAGGGGGCCCCCGGCACGGCTCCTGCTCCGGCAAGAGCATGCACGCCTTGAGCCGGCGCGCGGCGAACGACGCCGCCCTCGCGCGCAGCCACAACGACGACGACCCGCCGGCGATGGTGTGGACGGCGCGCCCCGACCTCGCCTGCGAGTCGGTGAGCCGCGCCTGGTGCGAGTTCACCGGCCACGGCGCCGAAGCCGCGCTCGGCGAGGGCTGGTCGCGCTGCCTGCATCCGGAGGACCTGGCGCGCTGGCTCGACGCCTGCGTGCGCGCCTTCGACGCGCGCGCGAGCTTCGAGATCGAGTACCGCATGCGCCGGCGCGACGGCCAGTACCGCTGGGTGCTCGACCGCGCCCGGCCGCGCTACGCGCGCGACGGCAGCTTCCTCGGCTACGTCGGCGCCTGCGTCGACATCGACGAGCGCAAGCGCGCCGAGCTCGACCTGGCGCGCGCCCTCGAGCGCGAGCGGCGGCTGCGCCTCGCCACCGAGGCGGCGAGCCGCATCAAGGACGAACTGGTCGGCTCGGTGCTCGAGCGCCTGGCCGAGCCGCTGCTGCGCGGCGTGCGCGTGCTGGTGGTCGAGGCCGACGCCGCCGCGCGCGAGTCGATGGTCAGGGTGCTGAGCGCCGCCGGCGCCGAAATCCGCACCGCCGCCTCGAGCGCCGAGGCGCTCGAGCGGCTCGGCGACGCCTGGCGCCCCGACGTCATGCTCGCCGACACCGGCGCGCCCGCCTGCGACGGGCTGGTCTCGGTCCGTGCCGTGCGGCCGGCGCGCGCCGACGCCCGCCTCGCCAAGCCGGTGGAGCCGGTGGCGCTGCTCGCCGCGGTGGCGCGGCTTGTAAGAACTTCCCGATAGCGCGCCGCGCCGGCGGCACGCAGATTGCTGTGACTTGCAGGGCCATTTCTCAAAGGAGGCAGCGCAAGTGAACTGGGACATCGTGAAGGGCAACTGGAAGCAGATGAAGGGCAAGCTCAAGGAGCAGTGGGGCAAGCTCACCGACGACGAGTTCGACCGCATGGCCGGCAACCGCGACCAGCTGGTCGGCAAGATCCAGGAGCGCTACGGCGTGGCGAGAGACGAGGCCGACCGGCAGGTGCGCGACTGGGAATCGCGCCAGCGCGACCTCTGACAAGGAGACGGACCGTGAACCGACGCAATCTGCTGACCGCGTTCGCGGCGGCCGCCGCCATGGCGCTCGCCGCCTGCTCAAGCAATCCCGAGAACCGCCGCACCGCCGGCGAGACCGCCGGCGACGCCGCCGTCACCGCCAAGGTGAAGACGGCGATCGCGACCGATGTCGGCGCGCGCACCGCCACGGCGGTGAACGTCACCACCTACAACGGCACGGTGCAGCTCACCGGCTTTGTCGACAACAACGACCAGAAGAGCCGCGCCGAGGCGGCGGCGAAGAAGGTCGAGGGCGTGAAGTCGGTCAAGAACGACATCCGCATCAAAGGCTCCTAGAGCAGCACCGCCGGAGGCGGCGCGCGCCGCCTCCGGGCTCGTTTTCCGGAGGCACCCCATGGCATTGCCGCAACGCAAGACGCTTCATTTCGATCTGCCGCCGCTGCCCTACGCCGAGGACGCGCTGGCGCCGATCGTGTCGGCCGAGACGCTGCAGTTCCACCACGGCAAGCACCATAAGAAGTACATTGACACCATGAATCAGTTGCTGGAGAAAAACCCGATGGAGGGAAGGAACCTGGAAGACATCGTCCGCAACTCCAGCGGCAAGCTCTTCAACAACGCCGCGCAGGCGTGGAACCACGACTTCTTCTGGCACTCGCTCTCGCCCAGGGGCGGGCGCCCCGCGGGCGCGCTGCTCGCGCAGCTCGAGCGCGACTTCGGCAGCTACGAGCGCTTCGTCGAGGCCTACGCCAGGGCCGGCAACGACCAGTTCGGCAGCGGCTGGGCCTGGCTGGTCGAGAAGGACGGCAAGCTGCAGGTCGCGGCGAGCGCCAACGCCGACACGCCGATGGCGCACGGCGTGCGCTGCCTGCTCGCCGTCGACGTGTGGGAGCACGCCTACTACATCGATTACCGCAACCAGCGCGACCGCTTCCTCGCCGCCGTCATCGAGAAGCGGCTGAACTGGGCGTTCGCCGAGCAGAACCTTTCCGGAGGCAAGCGATGATCCTCAGAGCTCTCCTGGCGCTCGCCCTGATCGCGACGAGCGGCATCGCCGTGGGCCAGTCGGACAAGGGCAAAGGCGGCTCGACGCTGGACACCAGCGGCAAGCCGATCCCCGAGCAGTGCGCAGGACTCACCGGCGAGAAGCGCCAGGAGTGCATCAAGAAGCACGCCAAGCGCTAGGTCTGAAGGCGTCGCCCCCGCGAAGGCGGGGGCCCAGTTTACTTTTGAACTACATGGGTCCCCGCCCCCGACTGAAGCACTCGGGGGTGACGTTCCTGCGCGGGGACGAGCGTCCGGCGCTTTTGTCAGAGGTGGCTAGCGCAGCACCGCGACGCGCACCTTGCGCCGGCGCGGCGCGAAGGGCCCGTCGGCCACCACGTCGAGCGCGGCGAGGAAGGCGCCGAGGGGCGGCGCCTGCTCCCCGCGCAGCCACATCCGCACGGTGCGGGCCGGCACATCGAGCAGCGCCGCCAGGCGCTCGGGACCGCCGAGGCAGTGTGCCGCGGTCTCCAGCGTGCGGGCGTACCGGTGGAGCGCCATGCAAGCGCTCTAGCAGCCGCTGTGCCCGCGGCGCCGCGATTGCGTCGATCGGCGCAGGGAAGGGCGAGAAGCGTGGATTATTCCCGATCGGGACTAATTCAGCCGGTCCTGGCCCTTTTTCCAGGGCCGGAGCGCCGCGGCGGACAGGGGCTGTCGGGATTCCTTGCCGCGCCCCGGCATTCGGTGTCCTGCAGCCCGCGCTCGAGGTCGGCCTCGGCCTGGCGCGTGACCTCGCGCAGCCCGCGCGCGGCGGCGAAGCCGCGCATGGTCTTGGAAAGCTTCCTTCTCATCTAGACGGCGGCGAGCGGCGCGCGCGGGTCGAAGTCGCGCCAGGCGCCGTCGCGCCAGAGGCCCTCGGTGCGGCCGACGTTGCGCGCCCGGTGCTCTCTCAGGATCGCCACGGCGCGCGCCGCGTCGCCGCGGTCGACGTTGACGGCGATCATGCGCCCGCCGAGCGGCTCGACCGGGTGCTCGACCGTGGCTTCGCGCCGGCGGCCGCCGCGCACGCGCGACATGGCGCCGGCGAAGGAGCCGATGTAGGCGCCCAGGCCGGCCGCGAGGACCCAGCTGACGCCGCCGGCCTCGAGCTGCAGCACCGCGCCGGCGGCGAGACCGACCAGCGCGCCGATCGCCGCGCCGATCGCCGCCGCCACACCGGCCTGCCGCGAGCCGGCGCTCGAGTGCGGCGCGTCGCCGCCGAGCGGCGTCATGGCGTGCTGCCCCGGCGGGCCGACGTAGAACGAATCGGTGTCCGCCTCGCCGAAGCCCTCGCGGCGCAGCGCGGCGAGCGCGGCGTCCGCGTCGAGCGTGCTGTCGAACCTGCCGCAAACGATCCTGGACATGATCAGGCTCCTTTTCTCATGTCGGCTCTGCGCACGTCGACGCTCGGCATGCGCATCAGCGCGCGGTACTTGGTGATGGTCCGCCGCGCCACGCGCAGGCCCTGCTGCGCCAATAATCTGGCCAATTCAGCATCCGACAACGGCGCGCGGGGATCCTCCGCAGCGATCAGCTCGCGCATCACCGCGCGCACCGCGGTGGCGGAAGCGGCGCCGCCGTTGTCGGTGGCGAGGCGCCGCGAGAAGAAGTGCTTGAACTCGAACAGCCCGCGCGGCGTCGCCATGTACTTGTTGTTGGTGACGCGGCACACGGTGGACTCGTGCAGGCCGAGCTCGCCGGCGATCAGCTTCAGCGTCAGCGGCTTCATCGCCACCTCGCCGTACTCGAAGAAGCCGCGCTGGCGCGCCACGATCGCGTCGGCGACGCGCTGGATGGTGGCGAAGCGCTGCTCGATCGAGCGCAGCAGCCAGCGCGCTTCCTGCAGCTGGCGCTGCAGCGACTGGTGCGCGGCGCCCCTGGGCATGGCGTCGGCGTAGATGCGGTTCAGGCGCACGCGCGGCAGCGAGGCCGGGTTGATCAGCGCCACCCAGCGCTCGCGCGCCTTCTTGACGATGACGTCGGGCACCACGTAGCGCGCCTCCGGCGCGCCGAAGCGGTGGCCGGGCCGCGGGTCGAGCGTCTTGATGAGCGAGCGCGCCAGGTGGATCGCCTGCTCGTCGCAGCCGCAGGCGTGCTGCAGCCGCGCCCACTCGCGGTTGGCGAGCAGCGGCAGGTGCCCGTCGACGATGGCGAGCGCGACGCGCCGGCCGGGCGCGTCCTCGGGCAGCCCCTGCAGCTGCAGCCGCAGGCATTCCTCGAGCGTGCGCGCGGCGACGCCGGCGGGCTCCAGGCTCTGCACCAGCTTCAGCGCCGCGCCGAAGTCCTCGGCGCGCACGTCGTGCTCCGGCGGCACCAGCGCCGCCAGCTCCTCGAAGGAGATCTTGAAGTAGCCGTCGTCGTCGAGGCTGTCGACGATCATGTGCGCGAGCGCGCGGTCGCGCTCGCCCATCGGCGAGATCAGGAGCTGCTGGCGCAGGTGCTCCTGCAGCGTCGGGGGCGCCTCGGCGCCGCCCCAGTCAAACAGCTCGCGCAACGCCCCCGGCGCGGCGCAAGGCGAGTGGGGCACGATGAACTCCTCGGCGCTCGCGCCGTCGCGGCTCGCCGCCGGCGGCGCCTCGGGGTCCTCCTCGAGGAAGGTGTTGGCGCCGAGCGCCTGCTCCATCTCCTGCGCGAACTCCAGCGCGGACATCTGCAGCAGGCGCAGCGCCTGCTGCACCTGCGGCGTCAGCGTCAGGTGCTGGCGCAGGCGCAAGGCGATGGCGGGG
>JBQTJF010000382.1:0-4041 GCA_052387375.1 Betaproteobacteria bacterium | reverse complement strand
TTGGTAGGTCGTGGCGGATTCGAACCGCCGACCAACGGATTAAAAGTCCGCTGCTCTACCAGCTGAGCTAACGACCCGTAGTTAGGTGTCGCGGAAAGGGCGAGATTTTATCAGCGCTGAGCGGCCGCGGCGAGGCGCGCCTTCGCGCTGCCGGCGGCGCTCGAGTCCGGGTACCTGGCGATCACTTCCTCGAGGGTCTTGTGCGCGGACTTGCGGTCGCCCATGGTCTCCTGGGCGCTGGCGATGCTGAGCAGCGCGTCGGGCGCCTTCTGGCTCTCGGGCCAGGTGGCGAGGAGCTTCCTCTGCGCGGCGATCGCCGACTTGTAGTCGCGCTGGCCGGAGTGCGCCATGCCGACCCAGTACTGCGCGTTCGGGGCGAGCGTGCTCGACGGATAGGCGGCGAGGAAGTTCTGCATCGCCGCGACGGCGAGGGCGTAGTTGCCGAGCTTGAACTGGTCGAGCGCCGCCTGGTAGGCCTTCGCCTCGGCGGCGGAGGCTTCCTGCTCCGGCGGCGCCGCCGGCGGGTGCATCGCCGCCGCGGCCGCGGCGGCGGCCGCCTGCTCCTGCGCCTGCTCGAGCTTGCGCAGGCGCGTGTCGATGTCGAGGTAGAGGTCCTTCTGCCGGCGCTCGGCGACCTCGGTCTGGTTGGCGAGCACCTCGACCTGCCCGCGCAGGCGGGCGATCTCGCCGCGCATCGACTCGATCTGCGAGGCGAGCTCGAGGATGGCGCTGCGGTCGGTGGCGCCGGAAACCGCCGCCTCGATCTTGCCGAGCCGCTCGTCGACGCTGCGCGTGTGCTCGTTCAGCTGCCCGCGCAGGATCTCGATGCGCCGGCGCGCCTCGTTGTCGTCGAACAACCCCTGCGCCGCCGCCGGGACTGACGCGGCGCACAGCAGGGCCACGACGAGGGCACGCTTCATCTCAGTACTCGCCGCCGTAGAGCATGTCGCTGCGGCGGTTCTTCGACCATGCCTCCTCGGCGTGGCCCTCCTGCTGGGGCTTCTCCTCGCCGAGGCTCACCGACTCGATCTGGTTCTCCTTGGCGCCGAGCAGGATCAGCATGCGCTTCACGCCGTCGGAGCGGCGCTGGCCCAGGCCGACGTTATACTCGCGGCTGCCGCGCTCGTCGGTGTTGCCCTGGATCAGCATCTTGGCGCCGGGGTTCTCGCGCAGGTACTTGGCGTGCGCCTCGACGATGCCGCGGTACTCGTCCTTCACGTCGAACTTGTCGTAGTCGTAGTAGATCGAGCGCTTGGAGAGGATGCTGTTCGGGTCCCTCAGCATCGAGGCCGGGTCGTCCTTCGCGCGCGAGCCGGTGAGGTCGACGCTGGCGATCGGCTTCTGCTCGACGGGCTGCGCGGCGCCGGGCTTGCCGGCGGAGCGGTCCTCGACGCCGGCAGGCTTCTGCTCCTCCGGCGGGGTGGTGGCGCAGGCGGCGAGCAGCGCGCTCGCAGCCGTCAGGGCAATTAACAGGGTTGCGCGCATGGCATTCACTCCTTTCTTCATTCGATGAACGGCCCCCAGGCGGGCTCGCGCACGTCGCCGGCGGTGGCCGACAGGCGCTGCTTGACGCGGCCGTCGGCGGACACCGCCGAGAGCACGCCGCGGCCGCCGATCACCGTGGCATGCAGGATCATGCGCCCGTTGGGCGCGAAGCTCGGCGACTCGTCGCGGTCGCTGTCGGTGAGGACCTGCACCTGCCGGTTCGCGAGATCGAGCAGCGCCACCTGGAACCGGCCGGCGTTGCGCGTGATGTAGGCGAGCGTCTTGCCGTCCGGCGAGAGGCGCGGCGTCACATTATAGCCGCCCTCGAACGTGACGCGCTGCGGCTCGGCCCCTCCCGAAGCGCGCATGCGGTAGATCTGCGGGCTGCCGCCGCGGTCGGACGTGAAATAGATCCACTGCCCGTCGGGCGAGTAGCGCGGCTCGGTGTCGATGGCGCTCGAGCTGGTGAGGCGGCGCAGGCCGCTGCCGTCGGGATTGATGAGGAAGAGCTGCGAGCCGCCCTCGCGCGAGAGCGTCACCGCGAGCCTGGTGCCGTCGGGCGACCAGGCGGGCGCGGAGTTCGAGCCCCTGAAGTTGGCCGCCACGTGGCGCTTGCCGTCGGCGAGCGAGTGCACGTACACCACCGGCTTCTTGTTCTCGAAGGACACGTAGGCGAGGCGCCGCCCGTCGGGCGACCAGGCGGGCGAGATGATCGCCTCGAAGGAGGCGAGCGCGGTCTCGGCGCCGACGCCGTCGGCGTCGGCGATCTGCAGCTCGTAGCGGTTGCCGCGCTTCACCACGTAGGCGATGCGCGTGGAGAACACGCCGCGCTCGCCGGTCAGCTTCTCGTAGACGTAGTCGGCGATGCGGTGCGCGGTGGCGCGCGCCTGGTCGCGCGACAGCGTGTAGGCGATGCCGCCGAGCGCCGCCTGCTTGACCGTGTCGAAGAGGCGGAAGCGCACCTCGAAGCGGCCGTCGGGCCGCGCCGCCACCGAGCCGAGCACCAGCGCGTCGGCGAGGCGCGAGCGCCACTCGTTGTAGTTCACCGGGGTCGCCTCGGTCGGGTGCGGGATGAGCGGCGGCACCTCCAGCCCGCGGAACAGGCCGCTCCTCTCCAGGTCGGCGCGCACGATGCCGCTGATGCCCGCGCCGAGCGCGGCCTCGCCGGCGAAGGGGACGATGGCGATCGGGATGCGCTGCGCCCCGGCGCCGGTGATCTCGATCGAGAGCTGGGCGCGCGCGGGCAGCGCGGCAAGCATCAGCGCCGCGCCGAGCAGAAGGGATAGACGTGCCAGCAAAGTTCCGCTCCTCCCGTTATTCTTCAGGCAAGCATCCTATTTGTCTTGCGGCTGGAAGCGAAGTTCCAGCCGGCGGGTGAACACGCCCGGGTCGTCGGGCTTGGGCAGGGGCGAGGATTTCAGGATCGCCCGCTCGACCGCCTCGTCGTAGGCGCGGTTGCCGCTCGACTTGCGCCGCGCCGCCGAGAGGACCTCGCCCGTGGGCAGCAGGGTGACGTCGAAGATCGCCTCGGGGTTGCCCTGCACCTCCTCGACGACGCTGACCGGGATGTTGCCGCGGATCTTGGCGCGGATCTTCGCGGTCCAGGCGGCGAGCGCGCTGGCGCGCGCGGCGGCCTGCTTCTGCGCGATCATGGCCTTGAGCTGGCGCTCGCGCTCCTGCTCTTCGGCGATCCGCCGCTGCTCTTCGAGCGCCCTTTGCTCCATCGCCACCTGCTCGCGCAGGCGCTTCTCGAACTCCAGATCGCGCTTGGGCGGCTCGGGCTTGGCCACCGGCTTGGGCTTCGGCTTGGGCTTGGGCTTCTCCAGGACCGCGATGTCGGGTTTCTTCGGCGCCACCGGCGGGGGCGGCGGCTCGGGCTTGGGCGGTGCCTCGACCTTCGGCGCCGGCGGCGGCGGCGGCGCCGGCGCCTCCCAGAGCTCGACGGTCACCGTGTCGGGCTCGTGGCTCTGCCAGCGCACGCCGAGGAACATGGCGGCGGCGAGCGCGAGGTGCACGAGAAAGGCGAGGACGAACGAGCGGCCGAGCGCGGGCTGGCGCCGCTCGGCGAGGCCGAAGCCGAGGGCCGCCTGCGCGCTCATCGCATCGACCCCCTGACACCCCCTGGAAGGGGGGTTGGTTCAGAGGGGATGGAGGGGATGGAAAGAAATACCGGAACGGGCAAAATGGGTACGATCGTACCCATCTTCAAAACCAACCCCCCGCTCCCCCCGACTGGATCGGGGGTCGCTCCCCCCTTGTCAGGGGGGCGGCAGCGCAACGCGGCGCTCATTGCGCTACCTTCACCTGCAAGCCGATCTTCTGCACGCCGTGCTTGCGCAGCTCGTCCATCACCTGCAGCACCGCCTCGTAGCGCGCGTTCTTGTCGCCGCCGACGAGCACCGACAGCTCGCCGGGCTTGCCCGCCTCCTTGAGGAACCTGCCGAGCTCGCCGCGCGAGATCGGCTTCTCCTGGATGATGTGGCCGCTGCGGTCGCGGCTGCGCACCACCAGGCCGCGGTCGGCCCTGACGAACACCTCCAGCGGCACGATGCGCGG
>JBQTJF010000381.1:0-16309 GCA_052387375.1 Betaproteobacteria bacterium | reverse complement strand
GCGCGAGCGAAGGCCGGCATCCCCGACCTTCACGTTCACGACTTGCGGCACACGGTTGGGATGCGGTTGCGGGAGGCTGACGTTCGGGAGGAAACGATCGCCGCCATTCTCTGGCACACCCGCCCGGGAATGACGGCGCACTACTCGGTGGCGCAGGTCGCCGAGCTGGTGGAGGCGCTCAACCGCATCACCGACGAGCGCCACCGCACGAACCGGAGCCTCGCGATGATTGCACGGGAAGCTTCGCGGGGGAGAAGTCCCCAAAAAGTCCCCATGCAAGCAGAAAGCGGCTAAGCGCTCTCGCGCTTAACCGCTTGAAGTAACTGGCGCGCCCGGCAGGATTTGAACCCACGACCCCCTGGTTCGTAGCCAGGTACTCTATCCAACTGAGCTACGGGCGCGAAGGACGCGAATTATAGCAAACGCCCCCTCGTGGCCGATGGCTTCACGAGAGCAGAAGCGCGCTAACGACGCCGCCGCCGGCGATCGTCCATAGCGGGCTCATCCGCGTGGCGAGCAACACGGCTGCCGACAGCGCGGCGATGAGCCACAGCCGCCAGTCGGGCGCGCCTTCCGGGGTGACGATGACGTAGCCGCCGGAGAGGATGAGGCCGACGACGAGCGGCGCGATGCCGCGCTGGATGGCGAGGCGCCAGGGCGAGGCCTTGAAGCGGTCCCACAGGTCGCTCACCCACCACGCGATCACCGCCGCCGGCCCGCACACCGCGGCCAGCGCGACCACGGCGCCGGCGATGCCGGCGGCCTTCCAGCCGATCAGGCTGGCGATGAGGACGTTCGGCCCCGGCGCCGCCTGCGCCAGGGCGAAGAGCTGGATGAACTCCGCCGGGCTCGTCCACGCCTTCACCTCGACGACGATGCGCTGCATTTCCGGCATCACCGCGGGCATGCCGCCGAAGGCCACGAGCGAGAGCAGCCCGAAGTACAGCGCCAGCTCGAGCAGCGTCACAGCCATCGCTTCCTTGCTGCGCCGATCGCCACGGCGAGCGCGACCGGCAGCACGAAAAGCAGCGAGACGCGGGCGATCGCCACGGCGAGAAAGCAGCCCGCGACCAGCACGAGGGCCGCCGGCTTGCGCACGAGCACGCTGCCGAGCTTGACGGCGGTGCCGATGAACAGCCCCCCGCCGGCGGCGCCGACGCCGGTGACGACGGCCTTCACCAGGGGCACCGTGGCGAAATCGGCGTACAGCGCGCCGAGCGCCAGCACCCAGGCGAAGGGCAGCGCCACCAGCCCGAGAAAGGCGACGAGCGAGCCGCGCAGGCCGAACCAGCGCTTGCCGAGCACGATGGAGGCGTTGCCGATGTTCGGGCCGGGCAGGAACTGGCACAGGCCGATGGTCTCGGCGAAGTCGGCCGGCGCGAGCCAGCGGCGCTCCTCCACCATGACGCGATGCGCCCACGGCATCACCCCGCCGAAGGAGCGCGCGCCGATCGAGAGGAAGCCGAGGAAGAGCTCCGCGAGCGTCCGGGGAGGCGTAACGGGCATTCTTTTGTGGGAATATACCCGTCGAATGCGCACCCTGCTTTTCACAGTTCTGCTTTCTCTCGGAACGGCAAATGCGCAGCCGCCGCTGCCCATCTTCGACGCGCACCTGCACTACAGCCACGATGCCTGGGAATCGGTGCCGGTCGCCGACGTGATCGCCATCCTGCGCAAGGCGGGCGTGCGCCGCGCGCTCGTCTCGAGCTCGGGCGACGAAGGCCAGCAGCGCCTCTACCAGGCCGCCCCGGATCTCATCGTTCCCGAGCTCAGGCCGTATCGCCGGCGCGGCGAGATCGGCACGTGGTTCAGGGACGAATCCGTCATACCGTACCTGGAGGAGAGAATCTCAAAGTACAGGTACGCCGGGATCGGCGAGTTCCATCTCTTCGGCGCCGACGCCGACCTGCCCGTGCCGCGGCGCATGGTCGAGCTGGCGCGCAGGCACAAGCTCTTCCTGCACGCGCATTCCGACGCCGACGCGGTCGAGCGGCTCTTCCGCCAGTGGCCGCAGGCGCGCATCCTGTGGGCGCACGCCGGCTTCGAGGGCCCGCAGGTCGTCGCCGACATGCTGCGCAAGCACAAGAACCTCTGGGCCGACCTCGCCTTCCGCACCGACCACGGCTCGGGCGGCGCCGTCGACGAAGCGTGGCGCGGCGTGTTCATGCGCTTCCCGGACCGCTTCATGGTCGGCACCGACACCTTCACGCCGGAGCGCTGGCACTACGTGCCCGAGCACGCCCAGTGGTCGCGCGCATGGCTCTCCAGCCTGCCGCGCGAGGTCGCCGAGCGCATCGCATGGAAAAACGGCGAAGCCCTCTTCGGCTCGGCTGCCTCGCAGGACTAGCGCTCGCATTTCCGGCCTGGGCGTGCACGCCCGCGCTGGAGGGCACGCGGCTCGAGTCGTCCCGGTTTGTCCTGACCTACCAGGCCCGGCCCGCAGTCAGTTCCTTCTTTTCGGTCGACGTCGCTGCCTGCGCCAAATCCGGCGAAGCACCGAAGACCCTCAAAGTCGACGCGCACATGCCCGAGCACCGCCACGGCATGAACTACGCGCCGAAGGTGGCCGTGCTCGGCCCCGGGCGCTGGCGCGCCGAAGGGCTGCTGCTGCACATGCCGGGGAAGTGGGAATTCGTCTTCGTGGTGGACGGGGAGCGGTTGACGCACACGCTGCAGCTTTCCGAAGGCGTGCATTTCTCGGAGGAGGAAAGGCGCAAGGTGCTGTCGCACGGCCCCTGGCCGCCGCCGGCGCGGCGCGACCCGAGCAACCGCGTCTCGGGCAAGCCCGAGGCGATCGCGCTGGGCGAGCGCCTCTTCTTCGAGCCGCGGCTCTCGGGCTCGGGCTCGGTGCTCTGCGCCACCTGCCATGTGCCCTGGCGTTCGTTCCAGGACGGCCGACCGCGCGGCCTCGGCCTGAAGGAAGTCGAGCGCAACACGCCCAGCCTCTTCAACGTCGGCCTGTACCGCTGGTACGGCTGGGACGGCGGCCACGACAGCCTGTGGTCGCAGAGCATCCGGCCGCTCCTCGATGCGCGCGAGATGAATGCAACGCCTTCCCACATAGGAAAAATTGTGAAGAGCTTGTACGACCAGGAGTACCGAGATGCCTTCGATCGCGAGCCGCCTGCAGATAACGACGAGCTGCTGGTGGACGTCGCCAAGGCGCTCGCGGCGTTCCAGGAGACGCTCGTCAGCCCGCGTACGCCGTTCGACGATTTCCGGGATGCGCTGGAGAAGAACGACCGGGAAGCCATGCGCCGATATCCTGACGCGGCCCAGCGCGGGTTGAAGATCTTCGCCGGCAAGGGCAGCTGCAGCGTCTGCCATTTCGGGCCGCTCTTCACCAACGGCGAGTTCGCCGACGTCGGCGTGCCCTTCTTCGTCGCTCCCGGGAAGGTGGATCCCGGAAGGCAGGGAGGAATCAAGAGGCTGCGGTCGAGCGCGTTCAACCTGCTGGGGCCCCACAACGACGATCGTTCGCGCCGCACCGCCACGGGCACGCGCCACGTCGAGCCGCAGCACCGCAACTTCGGCGAGTGGCGCGTGCCGGGATTGCGCAACGTCGCGCGCACCGCGCCGTACATGCACGACGGCAGCCTGGCAACGCTGCGCGACGTGGTGAAGCACTACTCCGAGCTCGACGAGGAGCGCCTGCACGCCGACGGCGAGCGGATCCTGCGCCCGCTCAAGCTGAGACAGCTCGAGATCGACGACCTGGTCGCTTTCCTGGAGACGCTCTAGAAATCGGTACGATCGTACCGATTTTGGCGCCCGCGGCCCCGCCCTCCAGCCCTCAGAAGCCCCAGTAGTCGAGGCCTTCGGGCAGCGGCTCGCCGAGCGTAAGGGAAGCGAGCTTGGCGTACTGGCCCTCCGAGTAGAGCAGCGGCTTGCCCTTCTTGCCGAAGAGCACCTGCTCCACCACGCCGAGGAAGACGGTGTGCGTGCCGTGCGAGAGCTTCTTCACCACGCGGCAGTCGAAGGAGACGAGCGCGTCGATGAGCACCGGCGAGCCGGTGGCAAGCCGCGTCCACTGGCGCGCGTGGAAGCGGCCCTCGCCGGCATGCGCGCCGCTGAAGGTGGTGGAGAGCTCCCAGTCCTCGGCGCGCAGCACGTTGACGCAGAACACCTTGCTCTTCATGACCGCGCCGTGCGTGGAGGCGAGCTTGTTGACGCAGGCGAGCACCGTCGGCGGCTCGGCGGCGGCCGAGCACACCGCGGTCGCGGTCATGCCGTAGCGGTGGCCGGCGTGCGCGCTGGTGATGAGGTTCACCGCGCCGGCGAGCGTGCGCATGCCGGCCTTGAACTGCTCGGCGTCTACGGGCCTGGCTTCCACGGCGCGATTCTAGCGTTGAGCTTCACCGTCACCTGCTGCAAACCCCAGAGCGCGGTGAGCAGGATCATCACCGCGCACGCGCTCGCGTCGAGCGCCTTCCTGTCTTGACTCACGCCGGGCATTCTGGCGTAACATGGCCGCGTGAAAGCGAAACGCACCAAGGCCCGGGCGAAGAACAGCAAGCCGCGCCAGCAGCCGCAGCTGCCCGACGAGCTGCGCGAGGAGGAAGAGGAGCAGGCCGCGGCGCTGCCGCGCGGGCGCGTGCTCGAGCGGCCCGACGGCTTCTACTGGGAGGCCGACGGCGAGCTGCACGGCCCCTTCGCCACCATCGCCGAAGCAGAGGCCGACCTGCTCTCCGGCGGCGCGCCCGACGTCGGCGATCCCGACGCCCTGCCCGAGGCCGAATCGGAGCTCGGCATCAACGAGTGGATCGACCCTGACACCGGCGGGCCCGCCGAGGACTCGGTGCCGCGCCTGGAAGACCACTGACGGCAGGGCAAAATGGGTACGATCGTACCCATTTCAACCCCCCCGGTTCGCCGTCGGCTCACGCCCCCCGTGACAGGAGGGCGGCACGGCGAAGCGAGGCGCGCAGGATCGCCTGCACGCGCTCCATCTCCACCGGCTTGACCATGTAGTCGTCGAAGCCCGCCTCGGCGGCGAGCTCGCGGTCGCTCGGCTGGCCCCAGCCGGTCACCGCCACCAGGCGGCTGCGCTCGGTGGCGGGCAGGCGGCGCAGGCGGCGCGCCAGGTCGAAGCCGTTCAGCTTCGGCAGGCCGATGTCGAGGAAAGCGATCTCCGGCCGGAACTCGCTCGCGGCGGCGAGCGCCGCCGGGCCGTCGTGCTCGACGCGCACGTCGTTGCCCATGCGCCGCAGCAGCGTGGCGAAGCTCGACGCGAAGTCGAGGTTGTCGTCGGCGAGCAGGATGCGATGCGGGCGCGGCGACAGGCCCTTCGCTGCCTGCAGCAGGGAGCCGGCGCCGGCGGCGCGCTGGCCGGTGACCGGGATCCGCACGGTGAACTCGGCGCCCTTGCCTTCGCCCGCGCTCACTGCGCCGATGCTGCCGCCGTGCAGCTCGACCAGGCGCTTCGCCAGCGAGAGCCCCACGCCCAGGCCCATGGTCGAGCGCTCCAGCGACCGGTCGGCCTGCGCGAACATCTCGAAGATCTCCTCGCGCATCTCCGGGGCGATGCCGACGCCGCTGTCGCGCACGCGCGCGACGAGCTCGCCCTCGGCCACGCCGACCTCGAAGTCGATGCGCCCGCCCGGATCGGTGAACTTGACGGCGTTGTTGAGCAGGTTGAGGAAGACCTGCGCCAGGCGCGTCGGGTCGGCGTCGAGGGTCACGCCCGGCGGCGGCAGCGCGACGCGCAGGGCGTGGCCGCGCGCGCGCGCGAACGGCTCGACCGCCTCGATGGCGCTGCTCGCCACGGCGCGCGCGTCGACGTGCTCCTTGCGCAGGGTGAGCTTGCCGGTGGTGATGCGCGAGACGTCGAGCAGGTCGTCGACCAGCCGCACCAGCTGCGCCAGCTGGCGCTCGATGATGGCGCGCGCCTCGGCGACGGCGGCCGGGTTGTCCTTCGCCGCCTGCATGATGTAGAGGGCGTTACGGATCGGCGCCATGGGGTTGCGCAGCTCGTGCGCGAGCGTGGCGAGGAACTCGTCCTTGCGCTTGTCGGCGGCGCGGATCGCCGCCTCCGCCTCGCGGCGCTCGGCCATCTCGCGCTCGAGGTCCGCGAGCATGCGGTTCAGCGTGTCGGCGAGCATGCCGATCTCGTCCTCGGTGCGCTTCTCCGCGCGCACCGAGAAATCGCGCCGCTCGAGCACCTGGCGCGCGGCGCCGGCGACGTTGAGGATGGGGCCGGTGATGGCGCGCTGCAGCCACACCGATACCAGCCACGCCACCGCCAGGGCGAGCGCCAGCACGCTGCCCAGGATCGCCAGGTAGTCCTGCACGCGCTCGCGCAGCCCGGCGCTCGAGCGCAGGAACACGGTGCCGAGCTCCTCGTTGGCGTCGGTGACCGGGTGGAACATGAGCACCGAGTCGCCCTCGATGCGGTAGCCCGGCGCGCCGGCGCGCTCCGGGATGCCGCTCTGGCCGGTGCGCGCATAGGCGGCGAACAGCGCGCCGTCGAGCGTGTAGAGCGCGGCGAGCTCGATGTCCGGGCGCCCGCGCAGCATGCGCAGGTCCTGGTCGGCGGCCTTCTTGTCCTTGAAGGCGAGCGCCGGGCCGCTCGCGCGCCCGACGATCTCGGCCTGCGTGCGCAGCTCGGCGAGGTGCGTCTGGCGGAAGGCGCGCACCTCGTAGAAGAGCATCGCGCCCGCGCTCACCAGCAGCGCGATCACGCTGGTCGCGATCACCACCGCCATGGTCTTGCGGCGCACCGAGCCGCCGATGGCGCGCCGCAGGTTCACAGCTTGCCGGGCCGCACGCTGCTCGCCACGGCGAGCATGCGCGAGCTGATCCTCAGCTCGCGCCGCTCCGCGGCGTCCACCGCCACCTCGAAGCGCAGCCGCCCCTCGCTGCGCACGAAGTTCACCACCGAGCCCTGGTCGAGGCCGCGCTCGGTGTCGCTCACCACCAGCACGCCGCGCATCGCCGGCAGGCGCGGCAGGGCGCCGCTCGCCTCGCGCCCGACATAGAGCAGATGGATGCCGGCGAGGCTGCCGCCTTCGCGCCAGCGCACCGCCGCCACCGGCCGGCCCTGCACCACCCGCCCCGGCACGATGCCGCGCAGCTCCTCGAGAACGTCTTCGGCGCCCATCACGCCGATGACGATCGGCGAATCGGGCCGCGCGAAGCTCGCCTGCGGCCACTCGACGAAGGAAAGGAAGCGGAACAGATACGCCGCCTTGACCTCGTGCTCGAGCGCCCGGCCGAGGACGCCGAGCGGCAGCAGCAGGGCGACGAGGAGAAGGGCCCTTCTCACTGCAGGCCGACGCGGACCTTGAAGAACGCGGCGCGCTCGAACTCCGCGCCCGGGGACCATTCGACGTGGCGCGCGTCGAGCAGGTTCTGCAGCAGCAGCGAGAGCTCGAGGTTGCGGCGCGGGTGCCAGGCGAGCCGCGCGTCGAGCGCCGTGTAGGCAGGCACGTGGCGCGTGTCGAGCGAGCCGTAGTGCCGCAGCATGAAGTCGAGCTCGCGCGAGGCGCCCAGGTCGAAGCCCGCGCGCAGCTTCGCCCATTGGTCCGGGTCGGCGCCGAGGCTCGCCGGGGTCTGCAGGTCGGTCGCGCCGGGACGCACTTCCAGCGACCGGTCGAGGAACGCCGCGCCGGCGTCGATGCGCCACCAGTCGGCGCCGCGCCAGCTCGCCCAGGCCTCGACGCCGCTGGTATGGCCCTCGCGGTCGTTGGCGATCACCGGCCCGGCGGGCGAGGGCGAGAGCGAGCGCAGGTCCTCGTGCTCGTGGTGGAAGCCGGTGATCGAGAACGACAGGTTCGCCGCCGCCTGGGCGCGGTAGCCGAGCTCGAAGACGCGCGACACCTCGGAGCGGAACTCGGGCCCGCCGTTGACGACGCCGGGCACGAAGAAGTCGCGGTCGAGGCGCGCCGGCGCGCGCACCGCGCGCGACAGCGCCGTCCACAGGAGCTGCGTCGGCGCCGGCTGCCAGGCGAGGCGCGCGCTCGGCAGGAATTCGGTGCCGGTGTAGGTGTTGCGCTCCGACTTGGCGCCCAGCGTCAGGTCCAGGCCGGGACGCAGCGCGATCTCGTCCTGCAGGAAGGCGTGTGCGCTGTTGAGCGTGCGCTGCGCGGGCATGAAGGCGAGCACCGCGGAGTTGCCGATGCGGTCGTCGTGGTGGCGCGCGCCCAGGCCCCACAGCAGGCGATGCCGGCCATAGGCGCGCAGGCCGTGCTGCACTTCGAGGTCGTAGGTGTCGAGGTTCTCCTTGAACAGGCCCGGGTGCTCGCGGTGCGTGTGGTCGAAGTAGGCCTGCACGCGCAGCAGCCCGCCGTCGGCGAAGTCGCGCGTCCAGCGCGCCAGCAGATTGAGGCCGTCGATCTCGCGCGGCGCCCCCGTCGTCGCCTGGTCGATCTCGCCGCCGTAGAGGTCGCCCTGCAGCGTGAAGCCCTCGTCCGCCTTGCGCCAGTCGGCGCGGAAGCCGAACTGGCCGTGGTCGGCCTGGTCGCGGTTCGAGGCGCCGCCCGGGAGAGCGGTGTCGTCGCGGCGCGCCGCCTTGGCATAGACGCGGTAGCGGCCGCCGCTGAGCTCGCCGCCGTGGCGCATCGCCACCTGCCGGTCATTGTTGCCCAGGCCGGCGGCGGCAAGGCCGCCCACGGTATCGGCAGAATCCTTGGTGATGACGTTGATGACGCAGTTGACGGCGTTGGCGCCCCAGAGCGTGGCGCCGGGGCCGCTGATCACCTCGATGCGCTCGACGTCCTCGAGCATGACGTCCTGCGCTTCCCAGAACGTGCCCGAGAAAAGCGGCGTGTACACCGTGCGGCCGTCGATGAGGACGAGCAGCTTGTTCGCGGTGGTGCTGTTGAAGCCGCGCGCGGTGATGGCGTACTGGCGGGAATCGACGCGCGCCACCTGCAGGTTGGGCGCCAGGCGCAGCGCCTCGGGCAGGCTGGTCGCGCCCGAGCGGCGGATGTCGCCGGCGCTGATGACGTAGATCGAGGCCGGGGCGCGCGAGAGCGGCTCGTCGCGGCGCGACACCGAGGTGACGACCACGTTGGCGAGCTGCTCGAGCGACAGGTCGGCGAGATCGCGCGCCGCCAGCGTCGCGCCCTGCGCGGCTGCCGCGGCCGGGCCCAGGGCGAGCGCCGCCGCCGTCCAGAACCGCATCCGTCCTCCTCCTCCCTTGCGACTATTTCGCGGCGACTTGCGCGAGCAGGTGATTGAGCGTGCCCGGGTCCACCGGCTTGGTGAGATGGTGGTCGAAGCCCGCCTCGCTGGAGCGCCGGCGGTCGGCTTCCTGCCCCCAGCCGGTGACGGCGACCAGCGTCACGCGCTCGCCCTGGCTGCGCCGCAGCGCCCGCGCCACGTCGTAGCCGTTCGTCCCCGGCATGCCGATATCGAGCAGCGCCACGCGCGGGCGGAACTGCTCGCCCAGGCGCATCGCGGTGGGGCCGTCGTAGGCGACCTGCACCTCGTGGCCGAAGAGCGCCAGGATGCGCTGCATCGAGTCGGCGGCGTCGCGGGTGTCGTCGGCCACCAGCACGCGCAGCGGCTGCGCCTGCGGCTCGAGGTAGGCGGCGGCGCGCTCGCGCGCCGGCATGGCGCCGGCGGCGACCGGCAGGCGCACCACGAACTCGTCGCCGCGCGCCTCGAGCGTGCCGCCGTGCAGGCCGACGATGCCGCGCACCAGCGTCAGCCCGATGCCCAGGCCCTCGAGGCCGCCGCGGCAGCCCTCGACCGAGACGATCGCCTCGCGGCCGCCGGCGACGACGCTGAAGCCGATCGGCTCGCGCGAATCGCCCTCGCGCGCCGCGTGCTTGATCAGCGCGGCGAACACCTGCGCGAGGCGCGCCGCGTCGGCGTCGAGCGTCACGCGCTCGCTCGGCATCAGCACCGAGAGGTGCCGGCCGGTGGCGTTGACCTGCGGCCGCGACAGCTCGAGCGCCATGTCGACCACCGCCTCGAGCGGCACCAGCTCGCGGCGCAGCTGCAGCCGCCCGCGCGAGATGCGCTCGATGTCGAGCAGATCGTCGATCAGGCGCGAGAGCTGGTCGATCTGCCGCTCGATGACGCCCTGGCTCCATGCCACCTCGGGGTCGAGCGGGCCCTTGCGGCCGAGGATGGCGACGGCGTTGCGGATCGGCGCCAGCGGGTTGCGCAGTTCGTGCGCCAGCGCGGCGAGGAACTCGTCCTTGCGTGCCTCGCCTTGCCGCAGCGCCTCCTCGGCCTGCTTGCGGTCGTGGATGTCGAGCACGATCGCCACCCAGCCGTCGGGCTGGCCGCCGGCGTTCAGGGTCGGCTTGAGCGTGGCGCTGACCCAGCGCGGGCCGATGCCGGGGTAGTCGGCGAGGCGCTCGTAGTGCAGCTCCTCGCCCTTGCGCACCCGCTCCAGGTAGGGCTCGAGCTCGCGCGCGCCCTTCGGCCCGAGCACCTCGGCGATCGACTTGCCAACGAGCGCCTCGGGCCGGCTGCCGAGCCAGCGCGCATATAAGGGATTCACCCACAGGTAGCGCCCGTGGCGGTCGCAGCGCACCGCGGCCGCGGGCATTGCCTCGAGCACCAGCCGGAGCTCTTTTTCGTTTTCCATCCGGGCGTTAACTCTAATTGAGGGCCGCGAGCGGAAATATCGCCATTTCGACTACAGGCGCAGGCTGGCGCCCTGGCGGCGCAGCTCCTTCTGCACATCCTTGAAGTCGAGGGAACGCAAAGCAGCGCCGTGACGAGAAGACAATGCGGCGACGACCCCGGCGGCCTGGCCGGTGGCCATGACGATCGGCATGACGCGGTACGAGGAATGCGCCTCGTGCGTGCCCGACAGGCAGCGCCCGGCGACGAGCAGGCCCTCGGTGCCGCGCGGCAGCAGGCAGCGCAGCGGGATGTCGTAGGCCTCGCCCGGCGGCAGGCGCCTGAGCAGCGTGCCGCTGCCCGCGGGATTGTGGATGTCGACCGGGTAGGAGCCGCGCGCGATGGCGTCGTCGAACTTGCGCGCCTCGAGCACGTCGTGCGCGGTGAGCTGGTAGTCGCCGACGATGCGCCGCGTCTCGCGCACGCCGATGCCCACGCCGCTCTGCACCACGTACGCGCGCTCGAAGCCCGGCACGTAGCGGCGCAGGAAAGCGGCGATCTGGCGCATCTGCAGGCGGCTCATCCACTCGGCGTACGAGAGGTCCCAGACGTCGGTGCCGAGCACGCGGGTGACGCGCGTGCTGTTGACGCTGATCTCGCGCTCGTGCGGCGTGGCGAAGAACAGCATGTCCTCGCGCGGCAGCTCGAGGCGGCCTTCCTCGGTGGCGCGGCGCACCAGCGCCCACAGGCCGTGCACGCCGCGCCACTCCTTCGGGTTCTCGCGCACATAGGCGGCGAAGGCGGCGCGCTCGAACTCGGCGACGCGGAACATCAGCGTCATCGGCTGCACCAGGCCGTCGTCGCGCCCGATCTCGTGCGGCGCGCCCGCCTGCACCGCGATGTCGCCGTCGCCGCTGCAGTCGACCACCACGCGGGCGCGGATGGCGATCGGTCCCGACTTGGTTTCGAAGACGACGCCTTTTACGGCAGCCTTTTCCTCGATGACGCCGCTGGCAAAGGCGTGAAACAGGAACTGCACGCCGGCCTCGTCGAGCAGCTCGAGCGCCGCCAGCTTGAAGCACTCCGGGTCGAAGGGCACCGTGTAGCCGGTGGCGAGCGATGGCGCTATCGCTCCTCCCGAAGAGACGAGTTTCTCGAGCAGCCGCTTGAGCACTCCCGCGATGACCGGCTCGCCCGGGCCGTGGTCGGTCGGCAGCAGCGTCGTGGCGCCCTTGCGCTCCGGCGTGGGCTGCTGCGTGTGGAACGACATGAGCGGCATGACCAGTGCCGCGGTGGCGTTGCCGCCGAGGAAGCCGTAGCGCTCGGCGAGCACGACGCGCGCGCCCGCCTGCGCCGCCCCGACCGCGGCGCCGATGCCCGCCGGTCCGCCGCCGACCACCAGCACGTCGGTCTCGGCGGCGAGCCGCGCCCGGCGCGGCGGCAGCTCGATGCCGGCCTCGGCGGCCGGTCGCGCGAGGGCCGGCATCAGGCGGCTGCTTTGATTTCCGAGAGGTTCTTCTCGCCCAGCAGTTTCACTGCGATCTTGATCGTCTCCCGCGCCCGCTCCTGCAGCGGCGGCACGGACTTCTCGAGCTGCGCCCTGAGCGAGCGGCGCTTGTCCCAGGTCTCGTCGAGGTGCGCGATCAGCCGGCCGGGGTTCACCAGGTTGAGCGGCGGCGAGGGCAGCTTCAGGTCCTCGAGGAAGCCGCTCACCTTGCCGGCGTAGGGCAGCGCCACGAACGGCGTGCCGCGCAGCGCCGCGAAGATGAGGAAGTGCAGGCGCATGCCGACGGCGAACTGGAAGCGGCCCATCATGGCGAGGACCTCACCCGGGCTGTATTCGCCCTTCAGCACGGTGGCGCGCTGCGCGCGCAGCATCCGCGCGATCACCGCGTGGCTGTGCTGCGTGTCGAGCACCGAGCGCTCCATCGGCACGAAGACGATGTCGGCGTCCCAGCGGTCGATCATGAAGTCGGCCGCGTTGGCGAGCAGGCCGTGGTAGACCTTCTGGTCGAGGTCGGGCGCGGCGACGCCCGGCTCGCGCACCGACATGCCGACCAGGCGCCGGCGGCCTTCCAGGCCCTCGCGCTTGAGGAAGCCGCGCGGCAGCGGCGAAGGCTTGAGCAGGAGCGCCGGGTCGCCGGTCACGACCACGTCGCGGTGCACCCCCGCCTCCTCGAGCACCTGCTGCGCCGAGCGCTCGCGCACCGTGATCGCCTGCACGCCCTCGAGCGCCTCGCGCACCAGCGTCTGCACGGCGGGGTCCTTGAGCGGGCCGGCGCCGACCGCATAGACCATCACCGGCACGCCGAGCTCCTTGGCGACGAGCACCTCGCGCAGGTAGAGCTTGGCCTCGGCGTCGTAGAGGATGCCGCCGCCGCCGAAGACCAGCAGATCGAGCCGCTGGATCTCGGGCGCGACCTCGGCGCGCGACACCCGGCGAACCGGGATCGCCCGCTCCACCGCATGCCGGCGCTTCGTGTCCTCGGCGTCGCGCGAGAACACGGTGATTTCCGCCCCGGGCAGCTCGCGGCGCAGCTCGGCGATGATCGATTGCAGCACCGCCTCGTCGCCGAGGTTCAAGCCCCCGTACGAGCCGGTGATGCCTATGCGAAGAGTCTTGGCGGCCATGGCGGGCTCCTCGTGCAAAGCACGTTCCCGCATAGACCTCCCCCGGGCGGAGGAATTCCATGCGCCGGGCGGTCCGGCTGGCCGACTACGGGACTACCGCGCGCGCGGGCCGCGATCGGGCGCCGCGGGGTCGTCCGGGAAGTAGCAGATCGCCGAGTCGGGGATGCAGACCCGGCCGGGGCCCTTGGCTTCGGGAAGGCTGCAGCCCGCGGCCGCGAGCGCGGCAATGAGCAGGGCGATGCGAATGATGGTTTTCATGGTCGCCACCATAGAACACCGCCGTCTCCGGATTATTTCCCCGCAGTTACAAGTGAAACCGCCAAAGGATGGTGGCGGAGAGAGAGGGATTCGAACCCTCGATACGGGTTTAAGCCCGTATAACGCCTTAGCAGGGCGCCCCCTTCGGCCACTCGGGCATCTCTCCAGGCACTTGGTGAAACCGGCGCGTCGATTCTAACCCGCGCCGGGCTATTCTTTCCTCATGGGGACAGACCCCATTTTTCTCATTTAGAACGGCAATGCCGGCGCGAAAAGACCTGGTCGGACGGTGGCGGCTCGTCGACTACCGGGCGTCTTCCGGCGGAAGAAGCTCCTTTCCGATGGGTGAAGGAGCGCAGGGCGTGCTCGAGTACTCTGCCGACGAGGTGACCTGGCAGCGCTAGTTCAGTTGGGCGACTGGATGCCGGCGCGCTTGGCGAGCTCCGCCCAGCGCTTGCGGTCGGCGGCGAGCGTGGCGGCGACCTGCGCCGGCTCCTGCCAGATCGGCTCGATGGCGGCGGATTCCAGGCGCTGGCGCACCGCCGGATCGGACATCGCCTGCTTCACGGCCGCGTGGATCTTCTGCGTCACGGCGTCGGGCGTCGCGGCGGGCGCCATCAGCGGGTAGGAATTGAAGACCAGCAGGCCCGGGAAGCCCTGCTCGACCAGCGGCTTCACGCCCGGGAGCAGCGGCGAAGGGTTCGGCCCGGTGACCCCGAGCGCGCGCAGCTTGCCCGACTTCACGTGCGGCGCGCCCTGCGCGATCGGGCCGAACATCAGGCTCACTTCGCCCGAGAGCGCGGCGGTCATGGCCGGCGCGGCGCCCTTGTAGGGCACGTGCGTCATGTCGACGCCGGCGATGACCTTGAAGAGCTCGCCGCCGAAGTGCGCCGGCGAGGCGATGCCGGCGGAGGAGAAGGTCAGCTTGCTCGGCTGCTGCTTCGCCAGCGCGACCAGCTCGGCGACGGTGCCGACCCCGAGCCCGGCGTTGACGAACAGGCCGTTGTCGGTCCGCGCGATGCTGGCGATCGGCTTGAAGTCCCTTTCCGGGTCGTAGGGCAGCGACTTCGCCACCGCGGGATACATGGTGAGCGGGATGTCGACCGTCATGAGCAGGGTGTGCCCGTCGGGCGCGGCGCGCGCGACGGCGTTGGCACCGATCGAGCCGGTCGCGCCGGTGATGTTTTCCACCACCACCGGGTGCTTCCAGATCTCGCCCAGCCGCTGCGCCAGCAGCCGCGCCAGCACGTCGAGCGGCCCGGCCGCGGGGAACGGCGCCACGAGCTTGACCGGACGGGACGGATAGTCCTGGGCAGCGGCAGGAAGCGTCAGGGGAAGGAGCGCAGCAAGGACAAGGATCAGGCGTTTCATGGGGTCGATTGTACGTTCGGGGCTGGAAACGAGGAGCGGCAGGCAACAAATGCTTCCGATCGGAAGCATTGCAGGGAAACCGCCGGGGGCGGGGAAAAACGTGGTCTGTCCCTGATTTCCGGGCTTATTCCTGGTCCAGCTCGAAGGCCTTGTGCAGCACGCGCACCGCGAGCTCGGTGTACTTCTCCTCGATGACCACGGTGATCTTGATCTCGGAGGTGGAGATCATCTGGATGTTGATGCCCTCCTCGGCCAGCGTGCGGAACATCTGCGCGGCGATGCCGGCGTGCGAGCGCATGCCCATGCCGACGATCGACACCTTGGCGATGCGCTCGTCGCCGCTCACCTCGCGGCACTTGAGGTGCGGCTGCACCTGGCCTTTCAGGATCTTCATCGCCTTGGCGTAGTCGGCGCGGTTCACGGTGAACGACAGGTCGGTCATGCCGTGCTGGCCGACGTTCTGCACGATCACGTCGACGTCGATGCTGGCGTCGGCGATCGGGCCGAGGATCGCGTAGGCGACGCCCGGGCGGTCCGGGACGTCGTGCACGGTGATCTTCGCCTCGTCGCGGTTGAAGGCCACGCCCGAGATCACTGCCATTTCCATCGCCATGTGCGGGTCTTCCTCGAAAGTGACCAGCGTGCCCGAGCTGCCCTCCTGCTCGACCGGCAGCTCCGGCGGGGTGAGGCTGGAGAGCACGCGCGTCGGCACGCGGTACTTGCCGGCGAACTCGACCGAGCGGATCTGCAGCACCTTGGAGCCGGCGCCGGCCATCTCCAGCATCTCCTCGAAGGTGACGCTCTTCAGCCGCCGCGCCTCGGGTACCAGGCGCGGGTCGGTGGTGTAGACGCCGTCGACGTCGGTGTAGATCTGGCACTCGTCGGCCTTGAGCGCCGCGGCGAGCGCCACCGCCGAGGTGTCCGAGCCGCCGCGGCCGAGCGTGGTGATGTTGCCGTGCTCGTCGACGCCCTGGAAGCCGGCGACGACAACGACGGTTCCCGAGGAAAGTTCTTCCCGGACCGCCTGGTCGTCGATGGAAACGATTCGCGCCCTGGTGAAGGCCGAGTTGGTGCGCACCTTCACCTGCCAGCCGGTGAAGCTGCGCGCCTTGACGCCGAGCTCGAGCAGCGCCATCGCCAGCAGGCCGACGCTGACCTGCTCGCCGGTCGAGGCGACGACGTCGAGCTCGCGCGGGTCCGGGTGGCCCTGCAGCTGCGCGGCGAGCGCGAGCAGGCGGTTGGTCTCGCCCGCCATCGCCGAGGGCACGACGACGAGACGATGCCCGGCGGCGTGCCACTTGGCGACGCGGCGCGCGACGTTGCGGATGCGCTCCACCGAGCCCACCGAGGTGCCGCCGAACTTCTGGACGATCAGCGCCATTTCCCGACCGGGAAAAGGGCTGGATTCTACAAGATACGATTAAACCAAAGGAGCGATAAAGCGGCGGAAACGACGGCGAACAGCCCCGCGGCGACGGCGAAGAGCGCGGTGACCTCGGTCTCGCGCTTCTCCATCACCAGCTTCGAG
>JBQTJF010000380.1:0-1574 GCA_052387375.1 Betaproteobacteria bacterium | reverse complement strand
GACGTTGTTGGCGGCCGCGGTCTCCATTCGGCTCAGAAGAGCGTCTGCTCCTGGCCGCGCGGCGCATTGGCGTCGGCGACGGCGAGCGCGGTCATGTTGACGAGGCGCCGCACCGTGGCCGAGGGCGTGAGGATGTGCACCGGCCGCGCCGCGCCGAGCAGCATCGGCCCGACGGTGACGCCGCCGGCGGCGGCGGTCTTGAGCAGGTTGAAGGCGATGTTGGCGGCGTCGAGCGTCGGCATGACCAGCAGGTTCGCCTCGCCGCGCAGGCGCGTGCGCGGGAACACCTTGAGGCGGATCTCCTCGGAGAGCGCGGCGTCGCCGTGCATCTCGCCCTCGATCTCGAGCTCCGGGGCGCGCGCCGCGATCAGCGCGAGCGCGGCGCGCATCTTGCGCGAGGACGGCAGGTCGATGGAGCCGAAGTTGGAGGCCGAGAGCAGCGCCACCCTGGGCGTGAGGCCGAAGCGGCGCACCTCCTCGGCGGCGAGCAGCGTCATCTCGGCGATGTGCTCGGCGTCGGGGTCGGGGGTGACGTAGGTGTCGCAGATGAAGACGGTGCGCGCCGGCAGGATGAGCGCGTTCATCGCCGCGTAGTGGCGCACGCCGGGCCGCAGCCCGATCACCTGGTCGACGTAGTGCAGGTGCAGCGCGTGCGTGCCGAAGGTGCCGCACAGCATGCCGTCGGCCTCGCCCTTGTAGATCATCATGGCGCCGATCAGCGTGTGCCGGCGGCGCATCTCGATGCGCGCGTACTCGGGCGAGACGCCCTTCCTCTCGGTGAGCTGGTGGTAGGTGCCCCAGTAGTCGCGGTAACGCGGGTCGAACTCCGGGTTGACGAGCTCGAACTCGCGGCCCGGCCGCACGCGCAGGCCGAGGCGCTCGAGGCGCTGCTCGACCACCTGCGGGCGGCCGACCAGGATCGGCCTGGCGAGCGCCTCGTCGACCACGATCTGCGCCGCGCGCAGCACGCGCTCGTCCTCGCCCTCGGCGTAGACGATGCGCCGCGGCGCGGCCTTGGCGGCGCTGAAGAGCGGCTTCATCAGCAGGCCCGAGTGGTAGACGAACTGCGCGAGCGACTGGCGGTAGGCCTCGAGGTCGGCGATCGGCCGCGTCGCCACCCCCGAGTCCATGGCCGCCTTGGCCACCGCCGGCGCGACGCGCGCGATGAGGCGCGGGTCGAAGGGGCGCGGGATGATGTACTCCGGGCCGAAGCTGATCGACTCGATGCCGTAGGCGAGCGCCACCTGCTCGGAGGTCTCGGCCTGCGCCAGCTCGGCGATGGCCCGCGCCGCGGCGAGCTCCATGTCGGTGTTGATGGTGGTGGCGCCGACGTCGAGCGCGCCGCGGAAGATGAAGGGGAAGCACAGGACGTTGTTCACCTGGTTGGGGTAGTCCGAGCGCCCGGTGGCGATGACGCAGACGGGCCGCGCCTCGCGCGCGAGCTCGGGCAGGATCTCCGGCTCGGGGTTGGCGAGCGCGAGGATGAGCGGGCGCGGCGCCATCTTCCTCACCATCTCGGGCTTGAGCACGCCGCCCGCGGAGAGGCCGAGGAACACGTCGGCGCCGCCGATCAC
>JBQTJF010000379.1:0-12561 GCA_052387375.1 Betaproteobacteria bacterium | reverse complement strand
GCTCCTTGAAGCGAACATCCATCATGTCGAGGTCGGGGGGCGGACCGATGGGACGATAGCTCACGAAGGCGAGGAGATCGGATACGTTCTGGAGGGTCAACTTGAACTCGAAGTTGATGGCAAGAAGTATTCCCTATCCAAGGGTGATTGCTTTTTCTTCAGATCCGAGCTCAAGCATCAATATAGAAATCCCGGGAAGACTCGCACAAGCATTTTCTGGGTATGCACTCCACCTACCTTCTAAATTTAGCGAAGCGCGAGACCCGAGGCCCAAAAAGGGTTGCGTACGTTGCGTACAGTTGGGACCGGATCAATGGGAGCCGAGGGGGCAGTGCGACTCTCCAACCGAGGAGAGAAGCTTGGTGCTTCCGGCGTCCAGGTAGTCGCCATACCGGTCGGGATACTCACTGACCCGAACCTGTACGTTACTCCGGAGGCTGGCGCTGGTGCGTGGACGTCGATCGTTATCCCGCGTCTGCGTTGGTCTATTTCGTTAGCCGTGGAGAACCGAGGATAGACGCTGCTCAGAGTTTTCGGAGAGGGTTTCCCCTCATGAACGTCATTTCGCTAAGGAGTTTTGTAGCGCTGCTTCGACATCGGCTGCAGGAACAGGCCGAAGCCGTGGGCGGATGCCGAAGACGAGCACCGTCCCCGGGGTGACGCGCAGCTTCACTTTCTAAGCGCTTTTAAGCGGAAAGCCGGGACCGGCTGCTTGAACCCGCGCAGGTCGAGCGGGCCGACCGACTCGGTGTCGGCGACGTTGACGATGTCCTGCTCGGTCTGCGCGTCGAGCAGGATCTCCCCGGCGCGTGCGGCGCCGCAGAGCCGCGCGGCGAGATTCGGCACGTTGCCGATCGCCGCGTTCTCCCAGCGCTGCTCGAAGCCGATGATGCCCAGCGTGGTCTCGCCTTGCGCGATGCCGATGCCCAGGCCGACCTCGTGGCCGAGCTTCGCCCAGGCCGCCGAGATCGGCGTGAAGGCGCGCTGCAGGGCGAGCGCCATGCGCACGGCGCGCTCGGCGGCGTTGTCGACCGGCAGCGGATCGTTGAAGAAGATCATGATGCCGTCGCCGGCGAAGTGCTCGAGCGTGCCGCCGAACTCGTCGACCATCTGCCCGAGCGTGGCGTGGTAGGCGCGCAGCAGCTCCATCACCTCGTCGGGGTCGGCGCGGTCGGTGAAGGCGGTGAAGCCGCGCAGGTCGAGGAACACCGCAGTGATCTCGCGCCGGTGCGGCTCGAGCATCTCCTCGCCGCCGGCAACGATCGCCTCGGCCACCGGACGCGAGAAGAAGCGCTTCAGGCGCCCGAGGCGCTCGAGCTGCGCCACCTGCTCGCGCACCCGCTCCTCGAGCTTGGCGTTCCAGCCCTTGAGCTCGTCCTGCAGCGACTTCACGCGCAGCAGCGACCTGACGCGCGCGAAGAGCTCCTCCCAGTTCACCGGCTTGGAGAGGAAGTCGTCGGCGCCGACCTCGAGGCCCTTGACGCGCTCCTTCTGCGCGTCGAGCGAGGTGACCAGCACCACCGGCAGGAGCGCCGTGGCCGCGTCCGCGCGCAGGCGCCGGCACAGCTCGTAGCCGTCCATGCCGGGCCTGAGGATGTCGGAGACGACGATGTCCGGCCGCGCCGCGCGCACCCGCTCGAGCGCGCTCGCGCCGTCGAGCGCCGTCAGCACCTCGTAGCCGCGCGCCTTGAGCACCCCCGCCATCATCTCGACGTTCGCGCGCTGGTCGTCGACGACGAGGATGCGCGGGCTCATGCGAGAGGCCGATGTCTCAAAAGACGATCACCCCTCGCGCGTTCTTCCCGGACTCGAGGTCGGCGAAGGCCTGCGGCGCCTCGTCGATCCGGTAGCGCTTCGTGATCATCTCGTCGAGCTTGAGCTGCCCGCCGAGGTAGAGGCCGAGCATGCGCGGGAAGTCGACGCGCGGCACGCAGGAGCCGAAATAGCTGCCGGTGAGGGTCTTCTCCTCGAAGACCAGGGTCATGCTGCGTACCGAAGTCGACTCGGAGGGCTTGGCCACCCCCACCACCACCGCCGTGCCGCCGCGGCGGATGGCGCGGTAGGCGACGCCGGCGAGCTCGCCCGAGCCGACGCACTCGAAGGCGTAGTCGGGACCGCCGCCGGTGAGCTTTTTCAGCTCCTTGACGGGATCGTCCTTAAAAAGGATCACATCTGTCGCCCCGAACTTCTTCGCCATCTCAAGCTTCGCCGGCAGGGTGTCGATGGCGATGACGCGCTCGGCGCCGGCGATGCGCGCGCCCTGGATCGCCGAGAGGCCGACGCCGCCGCAGCCGAAGACGGCGGCGCTCGAGCCGGGCTCCATCCGCGCGGTGTTGAACACGGCGCCGACGCCGGTGGTGACCGCGCAGCCGACCAGCGCCGCCACCTCCATGGGGACCTTCGGGTCGATCCTGATCAGGTTCTCGGCGGAGACCGTGGCGTACTCGGCCATCGTGCCGCAGCCGGAGAAGATGTTGAGCGGCTTGCCGGCGCCGTCGCGCACGCGCGGCGTGCCCTCGAGCGGCGTGGTGAGCGCCCGGCCCTGCTCGACGCACAGCACCGGGCGGCCCGAGGCGCAGAAGCGGCACTTGCCGCACATGTAGATGAAGGAGAAGACGACGCGGTCGCCCCTGGCAAGGCCGGCGACGTCCTCGCCCACCTCCTCGACCACCCCGGCGGCCTCGTGCCCGAGCACGAGCGGCAGCGGCAGGGCGATGGTGCCGTTGATCGCCGACAGGTCGGAGTGGCAGACGCCGCAGGCGCCGATCTTCACCCTCACCTCGCCCCGCTTGGGCGGATCGACGGCGATGCTTTCGACGACGACGGGCTTGTTCAGTTCGCGGCAGAGCACCGCGCGGGCGGATCGCGACGGCATATTTTTTATCAGTATATCCGCTCACCGCGGAGCTTGCGCCGCGGTCCTTTCTACTGCTTGGGCTTTCCGACCTGCTTCAGCAGCGCGAAGGCCATCCACACCAGCAGCAGCACGCCGAGCACCAGCGAGCCCCAGAGCGCCCATTTCTTCGCCTGGCCGGAGTCGACCGCCTCGCGGAGGTATGCCGAGAAGCCCGAAGCGGCCTGCGGACCGGGCGACGCCAGCGCCGTCAGGCTCGCCGTCTTGAGCGCGATCGCCTCGCCCTCCTTGTAGTCGGGCAGCACCGCGGCGATCGGCAGCGCGCCGGGCTTGGCGATCTTCATGCCGTAGGCGAGCGTGAAGGGCGCGGCGCCGCGCGCGGCGAACACCACCTGGTGCGGCACCCAGCCGATCTCCAGGCCCACCTCGCCGCCGCCGAGCCCGCCGCCGCGCTGATCGACCTTGAGGAGCCAGTAGCGGCTCGCATTGGGCGCGACCGTGAGATCGGCGTTCGTCACCTCCTCGCTGTTGCGGCGCAGCCGGTAGACCGTGCCGGACGTTGCCGGTCGCCACGGCTCTTCGGTTTTGTCTCGCGTCAAGACTTGTCCTTGTGCAACGCTATTCTGCTGCGGCAGCGCGAAGCGCAGGCGATCGACCGGGAAGTGCCCGCCGGTGTCGAACGCGTACTCGCCGGGCTTCTTCGCGTCCGGCGTGCCCGTGAGCGCGAGCCACTCGCGCGCCGGCTCGGCCTTGTCCGGCCGCAGCTCGAGGGTCGCCGCCTTGAGCGTGAAGTCGAGCGGCACCCCGGTGAAGGACACGCGCAGGTAGCGGGCGCGCTGGCCGCCGAGCTCGACGCGCCGGCGCTCCAGGCGCTGCCCGGCGTGCTGCAGGTGCAGGATGGAGGCGCCGCTCGCCAGCGTGATCCAGGACTTCAGGTCCTCGCTCGCTTCTACGCGCGCGCTGCCGGTGAAGCCGTCGCGCGTCTGCCAGTCGAGGATCAACGCCTCCAGCGGCGCCTTCTTCAGGTCGCCCGGATCAAGGATGTAGCCAAGGAGCTTTCGCTCCCCGGCGCCGGCGGCGGTAGACACATCCACCGACGTGCCGCCACCCGCGGTATGGCGGATGCGCACATTCAGCCCGTCCATCCCCTTCGCCGGCTCGCCCTGTAGCGGAAAGAGCTTCGTCGCGCGCAGCGCCGGCTTCTGCGTCGCCGGCCGGTGCGGCACGAAGGCGTAGGGCACCAGCTCGCCCGCGCCGTTGAAGACGCGCAGGTCGCCGAGGTCCGCGCGCGTCACGCCGCGGTAGGCCTCGGCGGGCAGCGTGAAGCGGTAGTGCGAGTCCTCGCCCGCGCCGCCGATGCGTGCGGAATGCAGGTACTGCTCGGGTCTTTCCTGTCCGAGGGCAAAGCTCGGCCAGACGGCAAGCAAGACACAGGCTAGCCTCATGAAGCTCTTGCCTCCTTGGGCGGCACCGGCGAAAGGTAGCCGACGAGGAGCATCAGCAGCCCCACGCCGATGAACGAGACGATGCGCTCCACCGTGCCGATGCCGGAGAGGTCGACGAGGAAGAGCTTCACCACGACCACGCCCATGAGCGCGGCGCCGACGATCCACAGCGCGCGCAGATGGCGGCGCGTCGCCACCACCATCGCCCCGAGCGCGAGCAGCGTCCAGAGGATCGACAGCGCCGACTGCACGAGCGCCGACTTCAGCATCGGCTGCAGCGCGAAGGGCAGCCCGGCCCAGTGGTGCAGGGTGCGCAGCAGGATGGCGTTCACCCAGAGGAAGCCGACGGCGCCGAAGAGCACGAGCACCGGCGAGCGCGCGGCGGCCCACCAGTCCTCCAGGCCCTGCGCGGGCAGCGCGGCGAGCCAGCGCACGAGGACGAGGAACACCGCGGCGATGGCGATATCGAGCGGGTTGAGGAGCGGCACGTACGGCAGCGGATACGGATCGCCGTTGCTCGTCACGTTGGCGTACACGACCCAGATCGCCAGAAACACCGCCAGCGGCGCGCCGCCGGCAACAACATAAGCCTTTTGATTCAAGACCATTGGCCAGCGGGCTTTCAGCGCCGGGGCAACCAGGGCGTAGAGAATAGCGGCCGGCACGATCGCCCAGGAGATCGACGGCCACACGCGCCTGCCCTCGACCGCGGTGTCGATCAGCCAACCCACCTCGCGCGCGCCGACGAGGGCGAGGAGCCACACGCCGATGGCGTGCAGCGCTTCCACGAGCTTTGGATTTTCTTTGTCTTTCGACACCAGCCATAAGTGGGTCGCAAAAGCGAAGATCCAGGCGATGGCGCCGATGTTGGCGAAGGGATGCACCCAGCGCACGAGGTCGAGGGCGGCGTGCACCGCCATCGCCGGGTAGAGGGCGAGCGCGAGCCAGCCCACGGCGCGCCATTGCAGCCGGCTCGAGAGCAGGCTGAAGAGGATGCTGGAAGCGGTGAAGAACACGAGCACCGCCTGGCTGCGGTAGGCGGCGGCCACGTGCCGCTCGATCTCGTGCATGCCGCCGCCATACCACCACAATGCTGCCCATCCGATAAGAAGGTAGACGAGCGGGGCCTCTTCCTTGCGCACCCTCTCCTTGTTCCTCTCAAGATATGCCGAGCAGAAGAACGCGGCGACGGCGATGAAGAGGCACCCCATGGCGAAGCTGTTCAGCACCGGCGTGGCGCCGTAGCCCTTGCCGATGTCGACGAGGAAGGCGACGCCGGCGCCGAGCTGCAGCAGGTAGGCGAAGACGCGCGCGAGGAGGCGCTGCTGGCGCACGCCGATCCAGACGATCGCCGCGGCCTCGAGCGCCCAGGCCGCGGAGGTGAGGCGCCCCTCGAAGGCGAGCGGGATGGCGAGCGTGGCGAAGGCGACGCTGAGGGCGATGTCGGACTCGACCAGCAGCCGCAGGCCCTGGCCGGTGCGCCGGAAGAGCGCCAGCGCGAGCGCGAGGTAGACCGCGGCGACGAAGAACGAGCTGTACGCCGCCGCGTACTCGATGTGCCGCACCGCCGCCGCCTGCAGGCCGAAGGCCACCACCGGCGTGCCGAAGACGAGCGTGCCGTCGACATAGTCCTTCAGCTCGACCGCGCGCTGGCGCGCGAAGAGGATCGGGATGGCGAGGTACATGGCGAAGAAGAGGATGAGGAAGGGCTCGGTGCTCGCAAGCAGCTCCGGGCGGTAGTTCGCCGCGCCCCAGAGCGTGCCGATGCCGAAGGTGAAGGCGAAGCCGAGGATGTTGAGCAGCCGCCACGCCTTCACCCAGGCGATGGCGAAGATGCCGGCGTTCAGCACCGCGTAGTAGGAGAAGAGGACGACGTGGTTGCCCTTGCCGGTCGAGGCGAGCACCGGCGCGAGGAAGCCGCCGGTCACGGCGACCACCGCCAGCGTGAGCGAGTTCTGCGCCACGGCGAGCGCCGCCGAGGCGGCGGCGACGCCGGCGAGCAGCACGAAGGCGAGCTCGCCGGGCAGCACGTGGAAGAGCCGGAAGGCGCTGAAGATGACGAGATACAGCACGCCGATGCCGCCGCCCTGCAGGATGAGCGCGTAGCCCGGCCGCGACTCGCGCAGGCGCCAGCCGATGGCGAGCACCACCAGCGCGCCGATCGCCACGCCGGTGAGGCGCAGCTCGATCGGCACGTGGATGCGCTCGTAGAAGTAGCGCAGCAGGAACGCCACGCCGATGAAGAGGATGAGGATGCCGGCCTTGGCGACCAGGTTGCCGCCGATGAGGCGCTCCCACAGCGTCGGCCCGACGGGTTCGGGTTCTCGGACAGGAGCCGGTCCTCTTGCCGGCGCGGGCTGCGGCTCCGCCACCGGCACCTTGGCGACTTCGGGCTGGGGTTCGGGCTGGCGGACCTGAACCGGCTGCGGCTCAGGCGCGGCCGGCTCGGGGCGCGTCCCGCCGGCGAGCGCCTGCTCGAGCTGGGCGACCTTCCTCTCCAGGATCTCCAGGCGGCTCTTGGCGTTCATGGCGTTGCCGAAGCCGATGAAGCCGCCGACCACGCCGCCGAACAGCGCGCCCAGGACGAAGCCGCCGAACCCGAACGCGGCCGCGCCCAGCCCCCCGCCGATCAGCGCGCCGATGAACCACATGCTCCCTCCCCTGCGGTAGAGTATTTCACGCAAAGGATACCCAATGCTCAACCGCGACAAATTCTTTATCGGCGGCCGGTGGATCGCCCCCGCCGGCTCCGAGTCTATCGACGTCTACAACGCCGGCAATGGCCAGATCATGGGACGCGTGCCCGCGGGAGGGGAGAAGGACGCGGACAAAGCGGTAAATGCCGCACGCAGCGCCTTCGAATCGTGGAGTAATACCTCCCCCGGGGATCGATCGGCGTATCTTGAAAAAATTTCAAGCGGCCTGAAGGCGCGCGCCGACGAGATCGCGCGCACCATCGCGCAGGAAGTCGGCATGCCGATCAAGATGTCGGCGCGCATCCAGGCCGGCCTGCCGATCGCCAACTTCGCGAACTATGCGAAGCTGGTGAAGGACTTTCAGTTCGAATCCCGTGTTGGAAATTCACTCGTGGTGCGCGAGCCGGTGGGCGTCGTGGTGGCCATCACGCCGTGGAACTATCCGCTGCACCAGATCGCGTTAAAGGTGGCCCCCGCGCTCGCCGCGGGCTGCACGGTGGTGCTCAAGCCCTCGGAGGTGGCGCCCTTCAACGCCTTCCTCCTCGCCGAGGTGATCCAGGCCGCGGGGCTGCCGAAGGGCGCCTTCAACCTCGTCACCGGCTACGGCCCGGCGCTGGGCGAGGCGCTGGTGAAGCATCCCGGCACCGACATGATCTCCTTCACCGGCTCGACGCGCGCCGGCAAGCGGATATCCGAGCTCGCCTCTCAAACAATAAAACGTGTGGCCTTGGAGCTGGGCGGCAAGAGCGCCTCGGTCATCCTCGACGACGCCGACCTCGCGCAGGCGGTGAAGGGCACCGTGAACGGCTGCTACCTCAACTCGGGGCAGACGTGTACTGCGCTTACCAGGATGCTGGTTCCCCAGAGTAAGTATGAAGAAGCGGCCAAGCTGGCTGCCGACGCCGCGAACGCTTTCACGGTGGGCGATCCGCTCAGCGAAAGCACGAAGCTCGGGCCGCTCAGCTCGCAGGCGCAGCTCGAGCGGGTGCGCGGCTACATCGAGAAGGGGCTCGCCGAGGGCGCGCAGCTCGTCGCCGGCGGCGCCGAGCCGCCCGAGGGCGCGCCGCAGGGCGGCTACTACGTGCGCCCGACCGTGTTCGGCAACGTGAGGAACGGCATGAGCATCGCGCAGGAGGAGATCTTCGGCCCGGTGCTGTCGATCATTCCCTACCGGGACGAGGAGGAGGCGGTGCGCATCGCCAACGACTCGGTCTACGGCCTCGCCGGCGCGGTGTGGTCGAAGGACGAGGCGCGCGCGCAGCGCGTGGCGCGGCGCATCCGCGCCGGCCAGGTGGACGTGAACGGCGGCGCCTTCAACATGAACGCGCCCTTCGGCGGCTTCAAGCAGTCCGGGCACGGCCGCGAGGCGGGCGTGTACGGCCTCGAAGAGTTCCTCGAGTACAAGGCGCTGCAGCTTAAGTGAGGCGCCTGCGCCTCGTCACCGGCCTGGCGATCGCGGCCTTCGTCGTCGGGCACTTCCTCAACCACTCGCTCGGCGTCGTCTCGGTCGAGGCGATGAACGGCATGCGCGCCGGGCTCGCCGGCTGGTGGCGCAGCCTGCCCGGCACCATCCTCCTCTACGGCTCGCTCGCCACGCACTTCGCGCTGGCGCTCGCCTCGCTCTACCGGCGCAGCACGCTGCGCATGCCGGCGTGGGAGGCGGGGCAGCTCATCCTCGGCCTCGCCATTCCGCCGCTGCTCATCGGGCACATCGTCGCCACGCGCCTCAGCTGGGAGCTGCTCGGGCACTACATCGACTACGAGCGGGTGGTGGGTCTGCTCTGGTCGGACTCGGCCGCGGCAGCGCGCCAGGCGCTGCTCCTCCTCATCGTCTGGACGCACCTCTCCTTCGGCGTGCATTTCTGGCTGCGCATCAAGGACTGGTACCCCGCCGCGCAGCCGATCCTCTTCGCCGCGGCGCTCCTCATCCCGGCGATCGCGCTCGCCGGCTTCGCCGCCGCCGGCGCGAGCCTGTGGCCGGCCATCGAGAGCGTCGGCGGCATGCAGAAGTACAACCTCGACCTCGCCGCGATGACCGACGCGGGGCGCGCGCGGCTCGTCTACTGGCGCGAGGGGCTCACCTGGGGCTTCTGGCTGCTCCTCGCCGCGACGCTGCTGGCGCGCTGGCTGCGCGGGCGCATCGGCGCCACCTACCAGGTGCGCCACGCCTCCGGGCGCGTCATCACCGCGCCGGTCGGGCGCACCATCCTCGATGCGATCCGCGACGCCGGCATCCCGCACGCCTCGGTGTGCGGCGGCCGCGCACGCTGCACCACCTGCCGCGTGCGCGTCGGCGAAGGGCTCGAGGCGCTGCCGCCGCCGCGCCCGGCGGAGGCAAGGGCGCTGGCGCGCATCGAGGCGCCGCCCAACGTGCGCCTCGCCTGCCAGTGCCGCCCGCGCCAGGCCGTGGCGGTGACGCCGCTCCTGCCGGCCGGCGTCGACCCGGCGGTGGCGCGCCGCCCCGGCAGCCCGCAGGGCCGCGAGCGGCACGTGGTGGCGATGTTCGTGGACCTGCGCGAGTCGACGCGCATCGCCGAAGGGCGCCTGCCCTACGACGTCGTCTTCCTCCTGAACCAGTTCGTCGCCGAGATGTACCAGGCGCTGCAGGCGACGAAGGGCTACTACGCGCAGTTCCGCGGCGACGGCCTGCTCGCCCTTTACGGATTGAACAGCGAGCCGGCGCAGGCTTGCCGCGAGGCGCTCGCCGGCGCCGCCGAGATGCAGCGGCGCATCGAGCGGCTGAACCAGACCCTGGCCGCCGACCTCGCGGGACCCCTGCGCATCGGCATCGGCATCCACGTCGGCGTGGCGATCGTCGGCACCATGGGCCCGCCCGACGCGCCGATCCACTCCGCGATCGGCGACAACATCAACATCGCCGCGCGCCTCGAAGGCATGACCAAGGCCTACCAGTGCACGATGGTGGTCTCGGAAGAAACCCTGCGCACCGCCGGCCTCGACCCGCGCGGCGCGCCGCTGCACCGCGTGCGCGTGCGCGGTCGCGAGGAGCGGCTCAACGTCTACGCCGTCGACGACCCCCGGGAGCTCGTCGAGTCCTAAGTTTTATGCCTATTTGGCTTGTTTGACGTATAAGCCGATTAGGCATATATTCCATATATGACAAATAGGCATAGACCGCAACGGGTGGCTACGCCAACGCAGCTCTTGAGCACGGTCGCCGCCCGCCGTCGCGCGCTGAAGCTCTCCCAGGAGCAACTGGCGGCGAAGCTGGGCATCCACCAGACACATCTGGCCAGACTTGAGAGCGGCCGACGCTCACTTGACATAGACAGGCTCCTCCAATTGCTGAACGCCCTGGGCTTGGACTTGCTTATCCAAGAGCGTCCACCGCGGCCTGCAAAAGTAGAGTGGTGAACGCTCGCCGTAGCTCGCGTGCTCGCGCCATGTCGGTATGGATAAACGGCGAGCACGCTGCGGACTGGCGGGTGCCGAGCCGCGGTGAAGTGGAACTGCAATACACAGAGGCTTGGGTCGCAGCGCCACACGGCAGGCCGCTTTCTTTGTCGCTCCCATTGACTTTGGACAACGCTCCCATAAGGGGAGACAAGGTCAGGTACTACTTCGACAACCTGCTGCCGGATAGCGAATCAATCCGCCAGCGAATTCAGAGCCGATACAAAACGCAGTCGCGCGACCCCTTTGCCTTGCTTGCCGCCGTGGGCCGCGATTGTGTAGGCGCCGTACAACTGCTGCCGGCAGGCATCCGTCCCGCCGACTTTGACCGGATCCAGGCCGTGCCGCTGAGCGACGGAGAAGTCGAGAAAGCCCTGAATCAGATGATGGCGTCCGTGCCAGCTCAACTGGAAGAAGAGGAGCTTCGGATTTCCATAGCCGGCGCTCAGGAGAAATCCGCCTTTCTCTTGCACGAGGGAAGCTGGTGCCGTCCGATAGGCGCGACGCCGACCACACACATTTTCAAGCTGCCGCTCGGGCTCGTTGGAGGCGTCCAGGCCGACATGCGCGGCTCAGTGGAGAACGAATGGTTGTGTGCGCAAGTCCTCCGTCACTTCGGCTTGCCCGTTGCGAAATGCGAGATGCGCCAGTTCGGCTCGCTGAGGCCGCTAATCGTCGAGCGATTCGATCGCCAGCTCCATAGCAGCGGCACGCACTGGCTGAGGCTGGTACAGGAGGACTTCTGCCAGGTCTTTGCCGTCCCGCACAGCCGAAAATACGAGGCCGATGGCGGGCCTGGAATCTTCGAGATCGCCAATGTGCTGAAGAACTCTGCAAACCGCGACGCGGATCTCGAAGTATTCCTTAAAGCGCAGCTGGTCTTTTGGATGCTGGCCGCGGCCGACGGTCATGCAAAAAACTTCAGTCTTCGCATTCTTCCGCAAGGTCGCTATCACCTCACCCCGCTTTACGACGTCCTGTCGTACTGGCCCATCGTCGGACATGATCCAAACAAGTACCCCGTACAAAAGCTCCGCCTGGCCATGGCCATGCGCGGAAAGAACAAGCACTATTCACTGACAGAGATCCGACGCCGCCACTTCACCGAGACCGCAGCCAGGAGCGGCATCGGCAGAAAGGGTGCGGAAAGACTGATCGAAGAGGTCTCGAAGCAAGCAGCAGCGGTGGTTGCGGCAGTGCAGGGAGCCGTACCGAGAGACTTCCCGGCGCAAGTGCTTGATCCAATACTCACCGGGCTGTTACAGCAGGCGAAGCGCCTTTGAAGCCGGGCGTGATTTCTCACTTGTTGCCGGAGAGGGTGCGCGAGAGCTGGTTGGTGGTGTTGGCGAGCCGCGCGGCGAGGACGCGGATCAGCTCCAGCGCGGCGTCGGGGTTCTCGCGGATCACCTTGGTGAAGAGCTCCTTGGAGATCTTCAGGGTCTCGACCTGCGTCAGCGCCTTGGCGGTGGCGGTGCGCGGCACGTCGCCGAAGATGGCGATCTCGCCGATGATGTCGTTCTTGCCCAGCTTGTTGACGACGATCGGGCCGCCCGGGGTGGGGACGCTGATCTCGATCGAGCCGTCGATGACGATGTAGGCGGCGTCGCCCATGTCGCCGGCGTTGAACATCACCTGCCCGGCGTCGTAGTTGAGCCGCTCGGAGGAGAACACCAAGAGCTTCTGCATCGCCGGCTGGATCTTGCTGAAGATCGGGAACTGGCGAATCAGCTCGACTTCCTGGTCCAGGCTCATGCGGTCCTCCTCTTCAGCTCGGCGGGCCGGCCCTGCTCGGCGAGCCGCCCCCGCTCCATCACCAGCACGCTCGCGAAGCGCTCGGCGAACTCCTCGCGCGACAGCGCCCACACCACGCCGCGGCCGCGGCGCTCGGCGAGGACGTTGTCGACGACGCGCGCCTGCGAGGCCGGGTCGAGCACCGCGGCGGCGTGGTCGAGCACCAGCAGCACCGGGCGCTTGAGCATGGCGCGCACCAGCGCGATCTTCTGCCGGTCGGCGGCGGCCAGGCGCGCGCCGCCCACGCCGACGTGGTATGCAAGGCCGCTGCGCACCCCCAGCGGCCGCAGGCCGAGCTCGTCGAGCAGCTCGCGCATCAGCGTGGTGATGCGCGGCGCGGCGCCGGCCTGGCCGGTGACGA
>JBQTJF010000378.1:0-38654 GCA_052387375.1 Betaproteobacteria bacterium | reverse complement strand
ATGCTTGGCTTTGTACTGTTGATCCGATCGCTTCGACTGGAAGGACCGCCAGTGCCGCGTCTCGTGCTGCGGCCGGCCGTATTCCTTATTTGCGCATCGGTCGCCTTCGGATACTTGGTGAGGCCGTTGGGGTTCTTGATCGCCACCTTGCTGCTCGTCATTGCCAGCGCCGCTGGCGGACGCCAGTTCCGTTGGCGGGAGGTCATTCCGCTCGCGATGGTGCTCGCGGTCTTCGCCTTCTGCGTATTCGTGTACGGACTGGGCCTGCCGTTTCCGATATGGCCGGAGGCGTTCGGGTAAACTGTGGAAGCCGTCGCAAATATTGCGCTCGGCCTGCAAGTCGCGGTGTCCCCGCAGAACCTGCTTTACTGCCTGATCGGCGTGCTGCTTGGCACGGTCATCGGCGTCCTGCCGGGCATCGGGACGACTGCGACTATCGCTATGCTGCTCCCGATCACGTTCACCTTGGACCCAACTTCGTCGCTGATCATGCTCGCCGGGATCTATTACGGATCACAGTACGGCGGCTCTACTACCGCGATTCTGGTGAATATACCCGGCGAGGTCTCGTCCATTGTCACGGCATTGGACGGGTACCAGATGGCGCGACGAGGGCGTGCCGGAGCCGCACTGGCCGTCGCCGCCATCGGCTCATTCGTCGGTGGCTGCTTCGCCACGCTGGTGATCGCGACAGCCGCCCCCGCGCTGGCCGAAGTGGCGCTCAAGTTCGGTCCTCCCGAGTACTTTTCACTCATGGTATTCGGCCTTATCTCTGCAACCGTGCTGGCGCGCGGCTCGGTTCTAAAGGCGATCATCATGATCCTGGTCGGATTGCTGATCGGAATCGTCGGTATTGACATCAATACGGGCGTTCAGCGGTTTAGCTTCGGCATGCCGGAACTGCTGGACGGTGTTTCTATAATTGCCCTGTTCATGGGAATGTTCGGACTTGCCGAGATCATCACCAATCTCGAGGATCGCGGCGAGCGCGAGGTGTTCACGAAGTCGGTTAAAAGCCTGATGCCCACCGGAGAGGAGATGAAGCGTTCGATCGGCCCGATATTGCGCGGTGCCGGCCTCGGCTCGGCGCTCGGCATGCTGCCGGGCGGTGGCAGCATCCTGGGTGCCTTCTCTTCTTACATGCTGGAAAAGAAGCTTTCGAAGCATCCGGACGAGTTCGGCAAAGGGGCCATCGAGGGCGTGGCGGGCCCGGAGACAGCGAACAACGCGGGCGCACAAGCCTCTTTCATACCGATGCTCACGCTCGGCATTCCCTCCAACGTCGTGATGGCGCTGATGATCGGGGCGATGATGATCCAAGGCATCGCTCCGGGCCCGCAGGCCATGACGGAGCGCCCCGAGCTGTTTTGGGGAATGATCGCATCGATGTGGATAGGGAACTGCATGCTTGTGGTTCTGAACTTGCCGCTCGTCGGCATATGGATCAAGCTGCTGCAGATTCCGTACAGACTGCTCTTTCCGGCGATCTTGGTGTTCATGGCGATCGGCGTATACAGCGTGGGCAACAATCCGTTCGATCTGCTCGTCATGGGTCTATTCGGCCTGTTCGGGCTGATCTGCGTAAAGCTGCGCATGGAGCCAGCTCCGCTTGCGCTCGGCGTGGTGCTTGGGCCGCTCATGGAGGAGAACCTGCGCCGCGCGATGATATTGTCGCGCGGCGATCCGTCGGTGTTCTTGATGCGCCCCATCTCGGCAGCCTTCATCGTCGCGTCGGTAGCCATGTTGCTGCTGCTCTCGCTGCCGGCGTTATTGCGCAAGCGCGACCAAGTCTTCACTGGCTAGCAGCGCGAGCGTGCCCGTGCGACCGTGCCTCAGGTTCAGGCCAGCGGTCAGACATAAGCGTTTATCACGGAGTCGTCGCGAAAGCTGGCCTGCTATATTTGCAATCAGTGCCCCTCCGCGCGATCCGCATCCAATGGAAAAGCTCGCCGCCAGCCGCGGCCTGATCGAGGACGTTGTCGCCGCGAGCCGCGTCCTCGCCATGCACGAGGTGCTCGACGCCTACGGGCACGTCAGCGCGCGCAGCGATCGGCGCCCGGAGCGCTTCGTCATGTCGCGCTCGCTCGCGCCGGCGCTCGTCACCGCCGCCGACCTCATGGAGCTCGACGCCGACAGCGAGCCCCTGCCCGGCGAGAAGAGGAAGGGCTTCCTCGAGCGCTACATCCACGGCGAGATCTACCGCGCGCGGCCGGAGGTGATGGCGGTGGTGCACAGCCATTCCGCCTCGGTGATCCCCTTCGGTGTCACGCGCACCAAGCTGCGGCCGATCTATCACATGGGGTCGTTTCTCTGGTCGGGTGTGCCGGTCTTCGAGATCAGGACGGAGAGGAAAGAGAATGATCTGTTGATCCGCGACCGTCCGTTGGGCCAGGCGCTGGCCGGGACATTGGGCAAGTGCACCTGTGTCCTGATGCGCGGCCACGGCATGACCGTGGTCGGCGACGGCATCCCGGAGGCGGTCTTCCGCTCGATCTACACCGAGATGAACGCACGCCTGCAGCTCCAGGCCGAGGGCCTCGAAGGCCCGATCGAGTTCCTCAGCGACGAGGAAGGCCGCCGCTCCACCGCCTCGAACCGCGGCACGCTAGAGCGGCCGTGGGAGCTGTGGAAGAAGCAGGCGAAATCGGACGGAAGGATCAAGTAGCCGGCGGGCGAGCGACTTTCGTCCACCCCGGCGCGCGCGCCGTCTGGTAGAAACGTCGTTGCGGGGAGGTGGCGATGGAGGCAGGCCCCCAATCGTTGTTCGGCAGGATGCTCGGCGCCTGCGTCGTGCTCGCCGCGGCGTGCTGGCTGTGCGTCTATCCGGTGCTGCTCGTCGCCGCGGGGCTCGTGCTCCTGATCCTCGTGCCGCAGGGCAACGAGCTGCTCGAGGCGACGGCGCGGCACGACCAGCTCGGCTTCAAGCTGATCTTCCACCTCTCTGTCGCCGCGTGGGCGCTCTCGGCGTGGTACTGCAGCCGGGTGCTGCTGACGCGCCGCTACCACGGGCGCTTCGCGAGCACCAGCCTCGAGTCCGGCGACGCTTTCACGGTCTGGCTGCGCATCTGGCTGCCGCGGCTGCTCGGCGCGGCGATCTACGCGCTGCTCGCCGCCTGGCTCTTCTTCGCCGCCCGCGAGCGGTTGGAGGGGCTGGTCGTCCTCGGCATCGGCGTCGTCTACTGGGTGTTCGTGGTCTATCGCCGCATGGTGCTGCGGACGGCGCAGCCGGCGGCGCTGCGCCAGGACGCGCTGGGGCGCGCCACAACGCTGATCCTTCTTGTTTCGTTGTTGCTGACTTTCATTCTTCTGGCTGGCTTCCTGCTCTCGCCGGTGGAGCTGCCGCGGCGGCTGGGCGCGGCGCCGATCATCCTGCTCGCCTTCGCCTCCTGGATCCTCACCGGAAGCATCGTCTTCGTGCTGCTGCCCAAGGCGTACGAGCTGCCGTCGCTCGCGCTGCTGCCGATCGTGCTGGCGCTCGCCGCGGGCGGCGTGGACAACCACGAGCTGCGCCAGCTGCCGCCGGCCGCCGGCGCCGATCGCGCACCCTCCATCCGCGCCGCCGCGCTGGAGTGGCTGCAGCGGCACGAGGCGGCGTTTCGCCAGGCGCGCAGCGAAGGGCGGGAGTGGTTCCCGGTCTACATCACCGCCGCGGAAGGCGGCGGCCTGCGGGCGGCGTACTGGACGGCGAACGTGCTCGGCGAGCTCGAGGCGGCGAGCGAGGGCCGCTTCTCGCAGCGCCTGTTCGCCGTCAGCGGCGTGTCGGGCGGCAGCCTCGGCGGCGCGGCGTTCGTCGCCGAGCTCGGTCCGCACGTGGCCTGCACGGCGCCGCAGCCGGTGAACGTACGCAACTGCGTGCGTCACCTGCTGCAGGGGGACTTTCTCTCGCCGGTGGTCGCCTATCTTCTCTTCCCCGACCTACTGCAGCGCTTCATTCCCTTCTTCCCCATCCGCAGCTTCGACCGGGGGCGGGCGCTGGAGCTTTCCTGGGAGGCGTCCTGGGCCGAGGTCCACCCCACGGCGGCGGTGAATCCGTTCGCGGCGCCTTACGAGGCGATCACGGGTCCGCGGCTCTTCCTGAACGGCACGCGCGTGGAGACCGGCAAGCGCGTCCTCGTCAGCCCGGCACGCTTCGACGAGGACGAGCTGCCGGAGGTGGACGATCTCTTCGCCGTCGGCGGCAGGCGCTGGTCGGTGCCGCTCAGCACCGCTGTGCACCTGAGCGCGCGCTTCACCTACGTCAGCCCGCCGGGAAAGATCTGCAAGGACGCGGGCGAGACCTGCGACCTCGACGGCGTCTGGGGCCGCGTCGTCGACGGCGGCTACCACGAGAACTCGGGCGCGCAGACCGCGGCCGGGCTGCTGTACGCCTTGCGCCGCGCCGCGCGGGAGTTCGAGGCGGCGCAGCCGCCGGGTCGAACGCGCATCCAGCCGCAGGTGCTCATCATCACCAACGATCCGGGCAGCGCGCGGCTTTGCGACCCGGCCCGGGAGATCGCGCCCTCGCGCTGGTACGCGGAGCTCTTCTCGCCGCTCGACGCGCTATGGAACGCGCGCACGGCGCGCGGCGGCCAGGCGCGGCGGGCGCTCGCCGACGCGGCCGCCGGCTTCCGCCGCGACCCGCTCGACAAGGACTGCGCCGCCGACGGCAGCCGCGAGAACACGCTGGAATTCTCCCTGAGCGGGACCGACGAGAGACCGCCGGCGCTGGGATGGTTCCTCGGCGTCGGCTCGACCACGCGCATGGACAAGGCGCTGTGCCGCGAGGACCACCTGCGCGCCTACGCCGCCGTGCGGCGCGATCTCGGCGTCAGCGCGCCGTACGAGTGCCGGCCAGCGTAGCTTTCCCTGGGAGCAGCCAGGTCCGCCGCAACAGCCAGAACGCGATCGACAGGTTGAGCAGGTTCCAGCCGATGCCGTTCATGAAGGCGGCGCGGTAGGAGCCGGTGAGATCGAAGATGGCGCCCGACATCCAGCCGCCGAGCGCCATGCCGAAGAGCGTCGCCATGAGGACCACGCCGGTGCGCGTCGCCGCCTCGGTGGGGCGGAAGTGCTCGCGCACGATGAGCGCGTAGGCCGGGACGATGCCGCCCTGGAAGAGGCCGAAGAGCGCCGAGACGACGTAGAGCGACACCAGGCCGTCGAAAGGCAGGAAGAGGAGCAGCGCGACGCCCTGCAGCGCCGAGCCGAGGAGCAGCGTGCGCAGCCCGCCGATGCGGTCGGAGATCCATCCCGACAGGAGCCGGCTGACGATGCCGAAGCCGAGCATGAGCGAGAGCATCTCGGCGCCGCGCGCCGCGCCGTAGCCGAGGTCACCGCAGTAGGCGACGATGTGCACCTGCGGCATCGACATCGCCACGCAGCACGCCACGCCGGCGACGGCGAGCAGGATCATCAGCGCGTTGGGCGACAGCCCAAGGGGTTTTTCACTTACCACGATCTTCATCCCCGCTGAGGCCGTGCTTTCGAGCGCCGGCGGCTTCCTGCGCAGCAGAAACGCGAGAGGGATGATGGTCGCGGCGCAGAAGATGCCGACGCCGATGTAGGTGGCGCGCCAGCCCGAGGTGTCGAAGAAGTACTGCAGCACCGGCGGCCACACCGTGCCGGCGAGGTAATTGCCGCTCGCGCAGATCGCCACCGCCATGCCGCGGTGGCGGTCGAACCACAGCACGGTGTCGGCCACCAGCGGCGCGAAGGTCGCCGAGCAGCCGAGCAGGCCGATGAGGATGCCGTGCGCGAGCGTGAGCTGGAGCAGCGAGCCGGCCATGCCGGCGGCGACGAAGCCGATGCCCAGGCCGGCGCCGCCGACGAGGAGCGGCACGAACACGCCGAAGCGGTCCGAGAGCCGGCCCATGAGGATGCCGCCGAGGCCGAAGCCGATCATGGTGAGCGTGTAGGGAAGCGAGGCGTCGCCGCGCGCCGCCGAGAACTCCGCCTGCACCGGGGCGAGGGCGACCGCCATGGCGTACATCCCGGCGCCGCCGATGGTCATGAGCGCGAGCGAGGCGCCGAGGCGCACGCAGGCGTAAAGGGATTCGGGCTCGCCGCGCTGGCCGGACATTTCGGCTGATAGTATCGTCCGCTCCCCTCCCACGACAGGAGCATTTCATGGCGGCGAAATCCCCCCCTTCGACGATCGGCCAGGTGCGCGACGTGTTCCCCAAGCTCGGCGAGCTGACCGACCAGGTGTTATTTGGTGACGTCTGGGAGCGCCAGGGCCTCTCCAAGCGCGACCGCAGCCTCGCCACCGTCACCGCGCTCGCGGTGATCGGCCAGTCCGAGCAGCTGCGCGGCCACCTCTGGCGCGCGCTCGACAACGGCGTCACCAGGGAGGAGATCGTCGAGCTGATGACGCACCTCGCCTTCTACTGCGGCTGGGCCAACGCCGGCAGCGCGGCGCTCGTCGCGAAGCGCGTGTTCGAGGAGCGGGGCATATGAGGATCGGCTTCATCGGCCTCGGCGCCATGGGCCGGCCGATCGCCGCGAATCTCGAGCGCGCCGGCCACGCGCTCGCGGTCAATGACTTGAAGAAAATCGAAGGATTTGCACAGTGGGCAGCAACGCCCATGGAGGCCGCAAAAGGCTGCGAAGTGCTCTTTACCTCGCTGCCTGGACCGGCCGAGGTGCAATCCGTCGCGCCCCAGATCCGCTCATCCCTGGAGAAAGGCGCAGCGTGGTTCGACCTCAGCACCAACTCGCCGACGGCGGTGCGGAACATCCATGCCGAGCTCGCCGGGGCCGGCGTGCATTTCCTCGACGCGCCGGTGAGCGGCGGGCCGAAGGGCGCGCAGTCGGGCAAGCTGGCCATTTGGGTGGGCGGCGACCAGCAGGTTTACGAGAAATTCCTTCCTGTCTTGAAAAGCATAGGAGACCAGCCCCTCTACGTCGGCTCGATCGGCGCCGGCAGCGTCGCCAAGCTCGCGCACAACATCGCCAGCTTCTCGGTGCAGACGGCGCTCGCCGAGATCTTCACCCTCGGCGTGAAGGCGGGCGTCGAGCCGGTGGCGCTGCTCAAGGCGCTGCGCCAGGGCGCCACCGGGCGCAAGCGCACCTTCGACCGCCTGCCCGAGCACTGGCTGCCGGGCCGCTTCGACCCGGCCGACTTCACAGTGCGCCTGGCGCACAAGGACGCGACGCTCGCCCTGCAGATGGCGCGCGACTTCGGCGTGCCGATGCGCGTCGGCGAGATCGCGCTCGCCGAGCTCGCCGCGTGCCTCGAGCGCGGCTGGGGCGAGCGCGACAGCCGCGTGGCGATGACGCTGCAGGAGGAGAGGGCGGCGGTCAGCGTCCGGGTCCCGCCCGAGCGGCTGCAGGGAATTTTGGATTAAACTAGCGGCTGGGCAACTACGAAAGGAGGTGATCCGGTGAGAAGCTACCTAGGTGAAACCGGCGGGCGAATTTCCATCAACGGATCGTTCAACCTGATGGGGAGCGCCAGCTAACGCCGGCTCGCCTCAAACAAACGCCCCGAGCGCGCAAGCCCTCGGGGCGTTTTCATTCCTATCAAAGGCGGCTATGGATCAAGTTCATCAAACGACGCTGAAGTTCCGCTGTCCAGCCGAGCTCGAAAAGCTCCTGCCGCGACCGATTCCGGCAGTGCTCGGCCTGCCGGACTGGTTTAAGGCAATGCCTCAGGAAGCTTTCAATCCAACGATGGGCGCCGAGACTGAAACAGTCAAGAAATGTCCGCCCTTCATCGACGCCATGACCTTGGGATTTCTTATACCGCTGCCGATCGATCTTGAAGTGCGGGACGGTGAATTTACGTGGAACTTCGAAGTACCCAAAGGGTTCGTCAGCGAGTATTCGCATTCGCCGATCGGATTTCACGACTCCAGTCAGGTTGCCGGGACCCCGTTCGCGGATGAAGATCGTTTCATCGTCAAGTTCAACAGCTTCTGGACCATTGAAGCGCCCCCGGGCTACTCGGTATTGTTCACGCACCCGATCAATCGGGCCGACCTTCCGTTTACGACGCTCAGCGGCCTCGTCGATTGCGACACATTCCACGACAGTCCGGTCAATTTCCCGGCGCGCTGGCATGACTTGGGGTTCAACGGCGTTCTGCGGAAGGGCACGCCGGTTGCACAGTGCCTGCCGGTGAAGCGTGAGAACTGGATCAGCCAGTTCGACACGCTCTCTGCCGAGGAAACTGACCGATTGGTTCGGACACGCGGCGCGATCGGGCAGAAGACCGGCGTCTATCGCCGGCACTTCCGTGCGCCGAAACGCTAGTCCGCGGCTAGCGCGCCTGCAAGAAGCGCGCTGCCTGGCTCGGCTTGAGCCAAAAGCGGCCGCGCGTCGCCGCCGCCAGCGAAGTGAGAGCGTTGCCGTACCGCGCTGCACCACCCTGTGCTGCCCTGCGAAAGCATTCGTAGCCGGCATCGGCCTGGCCTAGTTCCAGCAGACAATGTCCGAGATTGAGCCACGCGCCGGCATCGTCGGAACGGACCGCCAGATAACGCCGAAAGTACAAAGCGGCTTCCTCACTCTCGCCGAGCTCCTGATACGCCTTGGCCATGCCAAATAGCGCGTCGTGCGAGGAAGGGGAAATGTCGAGGGCCCGGGCAAAGGCGACTTTCGCCCTCGCGCAGTCCCGACGCGACAGGTGGGCATAACCGAGCTGGATGGACAATTCCGGCATCAGCGGCGCGATTTCAAGTCCACGGTCAAGGACTGCGACTGCTTCGGCATAGCGTTCCGTCAAGACCAGCAGATAGCCGAGCTCCTTAAACGCGGTGGCATAACCAGGGTGCCGTTCTGTCGTCAGCTGGAGCCGGGTGATCGCGTCCTCGTGGCGGCCGGCTTGAAGCAGCGCGATCGCCAGCATCGTCTCCACGACCGGATCATCGCAATTGCCTGTGGCGGCTTCGAGCGGTGCGATGGCCTCCTGAGCACGGCCCTGCAAAGTCAATGCGCAACCCAAAACGTATAAGGCTCTGGTGTGGTGCGGATCGACCCTGAGGACCTCGGCAGCAAGCTGCTCCGCGTCCTGAGGCCGTTCGTTGTGCAAGGCAGACATAGCCCGGTCCAGCACGCCATTGTCAGCGCCATGGCTGGCATTCAAGGGTTCGTCTGCCACGATCCGTGAGTACGAATCTGTTGCGCCTCATTGGCCTCGTGCTGGTGGCGCCACATGCTTGCATAGAGACCGCCACTCGCGAGCAGGATCTTGTGTGTCCCACGTTCAGCGACGACGCCCTGATCCAAGACAATGATTTCATCCGCGCCTACGACGGTGGAGAGTCTATGGGCGATGATCAAAGTCGTCCGGTTGCGCGAAACCTGGTCCAGCGCGTTCTGGATCTCTTTCTCCGTCTCGGTATCGAGGGCGGAAGTCGCCTCGTCTAGCGCCAGCACGCGAGGATTCTTCAAGATCGTGCGCGCGATGGCGATGCGCTGCTTTTCGCCGCCGGAGAGCTTCAAACCTCGCTCGCCGACCTCGGTGTCGCAGCCCCGGGATGCGGCTCGAACAAGGTCATCGAGCTGTGCAAGCCGCGTTGCTTCCTCAATTTCGGCGTCTGTCGCCGGCCAGCGGCCATAAGAGATGTTGTGACGGATGGTGTCGTTAAACAGCACCGTATCCTGTGGCACGATTCCGATGGCGGCGCGCAATGACGCTTGCGTCACTTTACTGATGTCTTGCCCATCAATCAGGATTCGGCCCGACGTCACATCGTGCATGCGGAACAGCAATCGTGCGATGGTCGATTTGCCGGAGCCAGACGAACCAACCACTGCCAATGATTTGCCGGGCGGCACTTCGAAGCTGATGCCTTTTAAGATCTCTCGCCCCGGCTCATAGGCAAACACGACGTTGTCGAAGCGGATCGCGCCATTCTCGACCTTCAGGGGGTGCGCGTTGGGTTGATCCTTGATTTCGGGATCCACCGCGAGGATTGACCACATGGCCTCGATATCTACCGCCGCCTGCTTGATCTCACGGTACGCCAGACCAACGAAGTAGAGCGGCTGATAGAGCTGGAGGATCATGGCATTGACCAGGACGAAATCACCCATCGTCTTGGTGCCGGCCCTGACCTCGAAGACACACATGATCATGGCCGCGCCAAGACCGAAGGTGAACACGATCGTGTTCACGGAATTCATCATGGAAAGCGAGTTGATCGACCTGACGCTCGCATCTTCGTAGCGATGCATCACGGAATCGTAACGTTCGACCTCGCGCTTCTCGTTGTTGAAGTATTTTACTGCCTCATAGTTGACCAGCGAATCGATTGCCCTCGAGTTGGACTCGGTATCAAATCTGTTCACGTCGCGGCGGATTCCGAGTCGATATTCGGTCAACTGATAGGTCGAAACCACGTAGCAGACTACGGTGAGCAGGACTGTGGTTACGTAGCGCCAGTCGAATTGCCACATCAAGTACGCGACGATCAGCACGAGTTCAATGAAGGTCGGCAGCAGTTGCATCGCGATGAGCCGGACGATGATCTCGATGCCATTGCGGCCGCGCTCGAGAACACGGCTCAATCCGCCGATCTTGCGCTCAAGATGGAAGCGCAAGGATAAGTCGTGCAAATGCGCAAACGTGCGCACGGCAAGCCGGCGCACTGCATGCATCGCCACTCTGCCGAAAAGACCATCACGTAGCTGCGCGAGCGTTGATTCCAGTATGCGCGCGACGCAGTACGCAACGACCAGGGGAATCGGCGCCGCCAGCAGCCACACCGTCCATTCCGGGACTGCGGGCGCTGAGCCCTCCGCCCGCCCCAGTGCATCTATGGCGAACTTGAAGAAGAGGGGAACGGTAAGCGTCGCAAGTTTGGTCGCCAGCACCAGCAGCAGGGCGATGCCTACCCGCAGCTGCAGATCGGGGCGGTCGCGCGGCCAAACATAGGGCAGCAAAGGCACAACCGTTGGCCACCCTGCAGGCCAGCCCGCGAGGGGTGCAGGGCGTAAAGTTGTGTCACGGTTATTGGGGCTCATTCGTCCTCCCTCATAGGGCGGTAAGTGACACAAGCCCTCATACCCTGGAATTGACAGGTACCAATAAAAATGTAAGATCAAGCGCCCCCATCCGCGAGCGAGGGTAACAGCTTGGGGCGGCCGTTGCCCGTCAAGCGTGAGGTGATCCAATGCGTGTCTCGAACACCAACGAAAAAGATCGCGCACTTGCTTTTGTTCTGCCGCCGCTTCTGGCGCAACATGAGCTTCCGGCAAGCATTGCAGCTGGCAAGCGCGCCGCGGTCCGGTCCGAGGGATCGTGCAACAATTCCACGCCGCGCACGCTGAACAATTGCTTTTATCGGACCCGCGGGCCGCTTTCGCCCGAGTAAGCTAAGCCCGTCGTCATCGATATCCCGCCTGCCTGCCCGCAGTAACGCTGCGGGCGGATTCGGCGTTCGCGTCGCCCGGTCTGTTCGTCCGCAGTATGGCCGCGGCAAGCTTGGCTTGAGCGCCTTGGCCCTGCCGGGCCTGCTTGGGTCGTCTGCGGCCGTCGCCCCATGATAGAGCCCGCTTCCTTGCTGTCGCCAGGTCGGCTTGCAAGAATCGCCGTCAATTCATTGTCTCTCCCGGAACGCCTCGCCGCGATCCCGCGCCTTGAGAACCCGGTCGATCTGCAGAAGATTCAGGCGAGGCTGAATGAATGGCGGCGCGTCGCCTGTGAAGGTGATGAGGCGTTGTTCCTCGAACGACTTGCGCGTGACGGCATGGACGTGGCCAGCGTGCAGTGCCTGCTGGGGCAGATCGAGGTGCCGCCGAATTTCAGGCTTCCCGAATGGACCAGCGTGCTGAATCGGGTCCTGGAAGCAACGCTGCGACTGCGAGACCGAGCCGTTTCCTCTGATGCCGCAAGAACTTTTCCGTATCTAAAGCCCGATGACTTGCTGCCGTTCGAAGAATTGTTCGTCCCATTTGTCGAGGTGGCACATGCGCTGCTCGCCGAACGGCGAAAAAGCAAGCTACCGGCCGATGTATTGAACACGTTCGCACGAGAGCTTCTGCAAAAGCTTACTGAGATTGCCGCGCGGGTGCTCGCGGTGGAGTTTCGAGCCTTCCTGGCAAGTCGCCAATTCGCCGGCGATGCGGAGCCAGGTATTGAATCGGGGCCAGCCGCATGCGCGCACTATCGTCGCTTTGTCGCGCGAACGTACGAGCACGGCTGGGGTCCGCTGCTCGAAGAATATTGCGTCATGGCCAGACTCCTGGCGGTGGTGGTGACGCAATGGGTCAGCCATGTCGCCGAGTTTGAGAAACGGCTGAGCGGTGATCTGCCCGAGATTGAGAGAGTATTCAATCGGCACCGGCCGATAGGGGCGGCCATCGCAGTGGAGACGGGGCTTTCGGATCCGCATGACGGCGGTCGAACCGTCATTTCAGTCGAATTCTCTTCCGGGCTGAAACTCATCTACAAGCCGAGGAGCCTGGGTATTGAAAGAGCGTATTTCGATCTCGCGGCCTGGATAAATCGTTTCGGCGCACTCTTGCCGTTTCGCCTCTTGAAAATTCTCGATCGCGGCGATTACGGTTGGGTCGAGCATGTCGAACATCGCACCTGCAGCAGCGACGACGAAATCCGGCGTTACTATCGGCGCGCGGGCAATCTCCTGTGCCTGGTCTATGCGCTTGGCGGAACCGATCTTCACTACGAAAATCTGATCGCCGAGGGGGAGTATCCCGTTCCGATCGATCTAGAAACTGTTTTTCATCATCGAGCGAAAATCGCCGCAGACAAGGGCGCTGACGAGGTAGCGGCGAGACTGCGCGTTTCCGTGCTATCGACCGATTTGCTTCCGGACCCCGTCAAGGTCGACGATCAATATTTTGATATTTCCGCGTTGGCGCGCTCCGAACAGGAGGAAGGTGAAGCTGAAGCGATCGTCTGGAAGCATATCAACACCGACGGAATGGACTATGGCCACCAGCGGCAACGAGCGCGGCCCGCCCGTAACCTGCCGAAACTGAATGGCAAGGTCACGGAATTGAATGACTATGCAAAAGTCCTACTGGGCGGTTTCGAGGAGGCCTATCGATTCATTCACGAGAAGGCCGAGATATTGCTCGATGAAGAGGGGCCGCTGCGAGCGATGTTTGCGCACGATGCCCGGTTCATACACCGATCAACAGCCCTCTATGCGCTGATACTGCGCAGAGCGCTCCATCCGGCTTATCTAAGTGACGGCGTCGATTTTGGTGTGCAGTTGGAGATCCTCGCGAGGGATTTGCTCGGAACAAGGAATAGGCCGATGATTTGGCCTCTCCTCGAAGCGGAAATGGTTGCGCTCTGGCAAGCGGACATTCCAAAGTTCACGGCGCGGGGCGACGAAAATGCCTTGAAAGGGACCCGCGGCAATCTGGTTGCCGGCTGTTTTGTCGATTCCGCCTGGAACGCCGCCCAAGCAAAGGTCAGAGGGCTGAACGAGGGGGACTTGCGTTGGCAGCTCAGCCTGATCGTCGGCTCTCTTGATGTGCGGATCGCGAATCTTGCCACCGATCGGTCAATCACGGACGCTAGCGAGGAATGCGAGGAGGTCGAGCCGTTAGCCAGAGATGAGCTCCTCAACGTCGCCATAGGCTTGGCAAACGAGATCGAAGCAAAAGCATTCCGTCTCAACGACGGGGGCATCGGCTGGATGGTGTTGCATTATTCGCCCGCGGCTCAGCGATATTCCCTGCAGCCAATGGAGAACGATCTTTACAATGGTCGGGCAGGCGTGGGGCTGTTCTTTGCGGCGCTCGAAAGAATCCTGCCAGGCTCCCCATACCGAGCCTTGGCGCACGCTTCTCTGACGCCAATCCAGCAATGGATCAGACATGCTCCCGATGCGGAGCTGACAGCGTTCGGCTTTGGCGGATATGCGGGACTGTCCTCGATCGTGTATGCGCTCACGCGGGCGGGTGAATTTCTGGATGAAGGCGAACTGATCGCCGATGCCAGGATCGCAGCGCTGCGACTTCGTCCGAATCAGATCGAAAAGGACCAGAGCCTCGACGCGATCAACGGCTCCGCCGGTGCGATTCTCTGCCTATTGGCCTGCCATGCCGCCACCGGCGACCCGCAGGTTCTCGCCAGTGCAATCGCTTGTGGTCGTCACCTGTTGCAAGCGCGCGAGGTTGACAAATTCGGCTTTAGAACCTGGCCGACCTTGGACAGATGTCACCTCACCGGGTTTTCGCACGGCGCCGCTGGCATCGCCTACGCTCTCTTGCGCCTGTACAAGACGACAAGGGATACGGACTTCTACGAGGCGGCCCTCGAAGGGATTCGTTTTGAGGGCCATGCCTTTGTACCGGAGCACAACAATTGGCCGGACTACCGGCGCGCCGCCGCCAAGTTCTCCGAGCCGACGTTCTCTATGGCATGGTGCCACGGCGCCCCCGGAATCGGGCTGGGACGCATCGCGGCATTGGATATCGTGGACACGCTCGAGGTCCGACGTGACATTCATGCCGCGCTGGCATCGACCAGCAGTGTCAATTTGTTGCCGCGCGACCATCTATGCTGTGGCAATGCGGGGCTTATGGATACGCTTTGCGCGGCAGGCGAGCGCCTTCCGGCAGGTGAGTGGTCGCGGAAGGCCCGGCAACTCGCGGCCAGGAGCCTGACGCGCCGTAGCAGACGCGGGGGTTTCAACATCGCGTTTCACAATGGGTTCTTCAACCCCAGTCTGTTCCAGGGCGCGGCAGGCGTCGGCTATGAAATGCTCCGCCTGGCAGACGCGGCGAAGATTCCTTCCGTCCTACTGTTGGACTGATGCAAAAGCGCGCTGCACAAACCAAAGGTCAATAACTTCCGGAGCTCGAGGATGGACGAAGAACGATTGACCGAGGAAGAGCTGAAGCGGGCGGTAGAAAAGATATTCAAGCTCTCGCAAACGGATCCGGAGTTCCGCAAGCTTTGCCTAAGCAAGCCCAATGAAGCTATCCGCCTGATCACCGGGAAGGCGGTGCCGGCCGATATCAAAATCCAGTTCCTAGATTCGCCCTCGGGCGAAACAAGCTAAGAGATGCGCCAGGAGCGTTGCCTGCACCATGTCGACAGCCGGAGGTAGCAAGCTAGCTGAGTTGGAAGCACTCCGTGGCCTTGCCGCCATGATCGTACTTTTTCATCACTTCCTTCTGCGTACTGCACCGCATCTCCATGGACGGAGCTTCCCGGACGACCCGGTCGCTTTGGTCCGAACGCCCCTTTACGCGCTGGTCAACGGCTCTGCAGCTGTGGCGATCTTTTTCGTCCTGTCTGGCTTTGTGCTGACGCTCGGCGCGATGGAAAAGCGCGATTGGCGCCAAGTCCTTGCGGGTGCCTTGAAGCGGTGGCCCCGGCTCGTCCTGCTCGTGGTCATCGTCAACATACTGTCAGCGATATTCCTGATGGGCGGGCTTTATCTGCATCAGGACCGCGGGTGGTTCGGCCCAGACAGCTATCCGGGCACGCGCGAGCCTGGTGCATCCATCATTGCGACCGCGGTGGCCGAGGGCATGTTCTCGACGTTTGTCAGTGGCAAGTCCCACTTCAATACCGCGCTCTGGACAATGCACTACGAATTGATCGGCAGCATGGCGGCCTATGCGACAGGTCTTATTCTGATTTTCCAGAAGTCCCTGTCCCGCGCGATGGGGATCGGGGCGATCGCAATCCTGTTGACGGCGACGTTGACCGGCGAAGGCGGCCTCTACTATTCCATGCTGGTCGCCGGCGTATTGATCGCGCGGATCTACATAGAACGCGACGCCGTCGCTATCGCGCTGAACTTCAGGAATCCCTGGAGGGTGCCGATCGTACTCATCACCGCCGGCGTGGCGATCGCGCTTGCCGGTTATGACGGATACTCGAAGCCGGTCGGCTTCTACGCCTTCATGGCAGACTATTCTTCGTCTCAGATTGAGCCGGCTCTGCACGGCATCGCAGCGGTCGCTATCTTGCTTGTGGTTCTGTTTTGCGAGCCGATTCGCAGCCGTATGCGCGGGCCAGCGGCCCGGCTGCTGGGCAGACTGTCGTTTCCAGTCTATCTCGTGCACCTGCCGATCCTGCTTGGGCTTGTCGCGCCGACGCATTCCGACCGGGTGGCGCGCTTCGGCGGCATCATGGCGGTGCCGCTCTCATTCACGCTTTTTGTCGTGCTTACGCTGGTTGCCGCCTACCCGTTGGCGCGACTGGATGAGTGGTGGGTCAGAAAATTGCGCGAGATGGCAGAGTCGACGGTAACCAAGCTGCGGAATGCGAGAACGGCACGCAGATACGGTTCCATTCGAGGGGTAAATGGTGGGGCGAGCAAACCGGAGAACTTCAGCCCGTAATCATCCATTTGCCGTCGACGACCGCCGCCAGAAATGTCTGGTCGGAGTGCGGCCCCGAGCGCGCAAGCCCTCGGGGCGTTTTCTTTTTCAGGGCAGCTTGCAGGCTTTGCGGACCTCGAGCACCAGCGCCTTCGCTTCCTCGAGGTGCGCCGCGCTCATGTGGCGGGCGAGCTTGTCCCGCAGCTCGGTGCGCGGGGCGCCGTTCTCCATGCCGACGGTGAGCCAGGCGTACGCCTGCACGTCGCTCGGCTCGATGCCGCGGCCCATGGCGTAGAAGAAGCCCACGTTGTACTGCGAGACGGCGTCGCCGAGCTCGGCGGCGCGCCGGGACCACTTGAGCGCGACGACGTCGTCGCGCTCCACGCCGAGGCCGTTGGCGTACATTTCTCCGAGATAGGCCTGCGCCGTGCGGTCGCCCTGGTCGGCGGCGCGCTCGAACCAGTAAGCCGCCTTCGCTGCGTCCGCGGCGACGCCCAGCCCGTTCTCGTAGAGCAGCGCCAGATTGAACTGCGCGTCGCGATGCCCGGTCTCCGCGAGGGGCAGCCACTCGCGCCTGGCGGTCTCGTAGTCGCCCGACTTCGCCGCAGACACGCCCGCGTAGTCGGCCGAGGCGAGGGTCGGCGCGCTCACCAGGAGCGGGAACGCAAGGCCGCGGATCGGCGTCATGGCCGGATCACGCGTCGCTCATGCGACGGGCGTCGGCGAGCGCGTCCAGCCACTTCGCAACCTTGATGCCCATGAACGTGTCCTCGGGACCGAAGACCGCGTTGGCGGTGAACTGAATGCGGCCTGACGGATGATCGAAGCTGGTGGCCTCGACGCACGTCCACGAGCCGTCCGCTTCCCGCCGGAATGCGTCAGTGATGCGCTTGTTCATGCGGGCCCCGGTGCATGGGCGAGTCAAATCTACGCCGCCCGCAGCAGCGCCGCAACGGATCGAAGCTGTGCGGTGCATCATGGAATCTCACGATGAAGCAGATGGCTCCCCGACCAGGGCTCGAACCTGGGACCTGCGGATTAACAGTCCGTCGCTCTACCAACTGAGCTATCGGGGAACTGGGAGAGGCGGCGATTCTAGCGCAGCGGCGCCTAGTGGTAAATGCGCGCGGCCTCGTTCTGGCCCGTGGCGCGGCTGCGGCAGGGCAAGGAGAAGGACCTTCATGCGATCACCGTGGCGATGGCGTCGGCGACGTAGTCGACGTTCTTCGTGGTGAGCGCGGCGACGCAGATGCGCCCGGTCTCGATGGTGTAAATCGAGTACTCCTCGCGCAGCCGGCGCACCTGCTCCTTCGAGAGCCCGGAGTAGGAGAACATGCCGCGCTGGGCGAGCACGAAGCCGAAGTCGGCGCCGGGGGCGCGCTTGTGGACGCCCTCGACGAGCGCCTTGCGCATCGCCTTGATGCGCTCGCGCATCGCGCCGACCTCGCGGTCCCACAGGCTCTTCAGCTGCGGGCTGCCGAGCACGGTGGCGACGATCTGGCCGCCGTGCGTCGGCGGGTTGGAATAGTTGGTGCGCACGATGCGCTTGAGGTTGGAGAGCACGCGCGCAGCCTCCTCGGCGCTCGCGGCGACCACGCTCAGCGCCCCGACCCGCTCGCCGTAGAGCGAGAACGACTTGGAGAAGGAGCTCGACAGGAACACCGGGCTCATGGCCGCCGAGAACAGCCGCGCCGCGTAGGCGTCGGCCTCCAGCCCCTCGGCGAAGCCCTGGTAGGCGAGGTCGAGGAATGGGATCAGGCCGCGCGAGCGTACGATCTCCAGGACTGAAGACCAGTTTTGTCTATCTAAATCGACCCCCGTGGGGTTGTGGCAGCAGGCGTGCAGCACCACGATCGAGCCGGCGGGCATCGCGCCCAGCGCCTGCTTCATGCCGGCGAAGTCCAGGCCGTGCGTCTTGGCGTCGTAGTAGGGATACGAGCTGACCTTGAAGCCCGCCGCCTCGAAGAGCTGCCGGTGGTTCTCCCAGCTCGGCTCGCTGATCCAGACCTGGCTCTGGGGTTGAATGACCTTGAGGAAATCCGCGCCGATCTTCAAGCCCCCCGTGCCGCCCAATGCCTGGACCGTCACGATGTTCTTATTCTGAGCTCCGAAAACCAGCTCCTGCACGGCGCGGTCGTACGCCGCCAGCCCGTCGATGGGCAGGTAGCCGCGCGGCGGCGCACTCTTCAGGCGCTCGCTTTCGGCATGGCGCACGCACTCGAGCAGCGGGATCTTGCCCTGGTCGTCGGTGTAGACGCCGACGCCGAGGTTCACCTTGCGCGGGTTCTGGTCGGCGACGAAGGCTTCCGTGACGCCGAGGATCGGGTCGGCGGGCGCCATCGGCACCGCGGCGAGGGGAGAGGGCAGGTGCGGCGCGTTCATCGTGCTAGCATCGCAGGTTTCGTTTCGCTCGTGAAATTCTACCCGTGCTCGCCACCTTTCCCAACAGCCCTTACCGCCTGAACCAGCTCTACGCGCCCGCGGGCGACCAGCCCGAGGCGATCGACAAGCTGGTCGAGGGCATCGAGGACGGCCTCGCCTTCCAGACGCTGCTCGGCGTGACAGGTTCCGGCAAGACTTACACGATGGCGAATGCCATCGCGCGCCTCGGGCGGCCGGCGCTGGTGCTGGCGCCGAACAAGACGCTCGCTGCGCAGCTCTACTCGGAGTTCCGCGAGTTCTTCCCCGAGAACGCGGTCGAGTACTTCGTCTCCTACTACGACTACTACCAGCCGGAAGCCTACGTGCCGGCGCGCGACCTCTACATCGAGAAGGACTCCTCGATCAACGAGCACATCGAGCAGATGCGCCTGTCGGCGACCAAGTCGCTGCTCGAGCGCCGCGACGTGGTGATCGTCGCCACTGTCTCGGCCATCTACGGCATCGGCGATCCCTCCGAGTACCACGGCATGATCCTGCACCTGCGCGAGGGCGAGAAGATGACGCAGCGCGACGTCCTCGCGCGCCTCGTGGCCATGCAGTACGAGAGGAACGAGCTCGACTTCCGCCGCGGCACTTTCCGCGTGCGCGGCGACGTCATCGACGTCTTCCCGGCGGAGCATGCCGAGCACGCGGTAAGAATCTTCCTGGATGAGGATTCCATAGAGAAGATCGAGATCTTCGATCCGCTCACCGGCCGCTCGCTGCACCCGATGGCGCGCTTCACCGTGTATCCCTCGAGCCATTACGTCACGCCGCGCGAGACGACGCTGCGCGCCATCGACGCCATCAAGGCCGAGCTGCGCAGCCGCACCCAGTTCTTCCAGGACGCCGGGCGCCTGCTCGAGGCGCAGAGGATCGAGCAGCGCACGCGCTTCGACCTGGAGATGCTCGCCGAGCTCGGCTTCTGCAAGGGCATCGAGAACTACTCGCGCCACCTCTCCGGGCGCAAGGCAGGCGAGCCGCCGCCCACCCTCATCGACTACCTGCCGCCCGACGCGCTGATGATCGTCGACGAGAGCCACGTCACCATCCCGCAGCTCGGCGGCATGTACCGCGGCGACCGCTCGCGCAAGGAGAACCTGGTCGAGTACGGCTTCCGCCTGCCCTCGGCGCTCGACAACCGGCCGCTCAAGTTCGAGGAGTTCGAGGCGGTGGTGCGCCAGACGGTGTTCGTCTCGGCCACGCCGGCGGACTACGAGCGCCAGAAGTCGGCGCAGGTGGTGGAGCAGGTGGTGCGGCCCACCGGCCTGGTCGACCCGCAGGTCATCGTGCGGCCGGCATCAACCCAGGTGGACGATCTGTTATCTGAAATCGGAGAAAGAACGAAGAAGTCGGAACGCGTCCTCGTCACCACGCTGACCAAGCGCATGGCCGAGGAGCTCACCGAGTACCTCGCCGAGCACGGCGTCAAGGTGCGCTACCTGCACTCCGAGGTCGAGAACATCGAGCGGGTCGAGATCATCCGCGACCTGCGCCTGGGCGAGTTCGACGTGCTGGTCGGCATCAACCTGCTGCGCGAGGGCCTCGACCTGCCGGAGGTGTCGCTGGTGGCGATCCTCGACGCCGACAAGGAGGGCTTCCTGCGCTCGGAGCGCTCGCTCATCCAGACCATCGGCCGCGCCGCGCGCCACATCAACGGCGCGGCGATCCTCTACGCCGACCGGGTCACGGACTCGATCAAGCGGGCCATCGCGGAAACCGACCGCCGGCGCGCCAGGCAGGTCACCTACAACGCCCACCACTCGATCACGCCCAAGGGCGTGATCAAGCGCATCAAGGACCTCATCGACGGCGTCTACGACGCCGCGCACATGCAGGCGGCGCAGGAGGAAGCGCGCTATGAGGCGATGTCGGAGAAGCAGATCGCGCGCGAGATCAAGGCGCTGGAGAAGAAGATGCTCGAGCACGCGCGCAACCTCGAGTTCGAGGAGGCGGCGAAGGTGCGCGACCGGCTCTCGGAACTGAAGAAGAAGGTGTTCGGGGTGGCGCTGGCCTCGGAATGAAGGTGCTCTTCGTCTGCACGGGCAACATCTGCCGCTCGCCGACGGCCGAAGGGGTGCTGAAGGAAATGGCCCTTCGCGATGGCGTCCCGCTGGAAGTTCAGTCCAGAGGAACCCATGACTGCCACGTCGGCGAGCCCCCCGACGAGCGCGCGCAGCACCACGCGAAGCGCCGCGGCTACGACCTGAGCGGCCAGCGCGCGCGCCACGTGTCGCGGGAGGACTTCGAGCGGTTCGACCTGATCGTGGCGATGGACCGCGGGCACCTGCGCGTTCTCAGGCAGATCGCTCCTCCACACCTCCATCCCAAGATACGTACGTTCCTGGCGGGCGGCGACGTGCCCGACCCGTATTACGGCGGGCCGGAAGGCTTCGAGGCGGTGCTCGACCTCGTCGAGGAGGCCTGCCGCGGCCTGCTCGACGAGATCAGGGCCTTTACTTCCGGCTAGTCTCGATCTGCACCAGCTCGTCGTCCTGGGGCGGCAGCGCCTTGGGACGCTCGCGGCGCGGGCGCCCGAGCTGCTGCGGCTCCTCGGCCGGCGGCGCCGGAGGCGCCTTGGAGCGGTCGGTCTCGATCATCACCAGGCCCGAGCTCTCGAGCAGCTCTTTCGGATCCACGCGACGCGGTTCCGGCTCGGGCCGGTGTTGCTCGACCGGCGGCTGTCGTTCTTCGAGGCGCGGCGCCGGGGCAGGTACTGCGGCCGCCGGCGGCAGCGTCGTCTCCGCGTGATGCTCTTCGCGGCTCAGGCGCAGCGCCTCCTGGCGCTGCTCCTCGCGCACCTGGTCCTCGCGTGCCTGGAAAGCCTGCGGCTGGCCCTGCTGCTGACCCGGCCGCTCCTCGCGGCGCTCGCGATGCCGGTCGCGCCCGCGGCCGCGCCGGCCGCGACGGTGCTCCTCGCCCTCGCGCTCCGGGGCTCGCGGCTGCTGCTGAGCCTGGGGCTGCTGCTGAGCCTGGGGCTGCTGCGGCTGGGGCGGGCGCGGCTGGCGTTGCTGCTGCTGCTCGGGCCGCCGCTCCTGGCGCTGCTGGCCGTTGCGGCGCTGCTCGAGCCTGCCCTGCTGCTGGCGGTCGCGCTGTCCTTCACGCTGTCCCTCGCGCTGCCCGTCACGGCGGCCGTCGCGCTGGCCGTCACGGCGCCCGTCGCGCCGGTGCTGCTGGTCGCGCCGCGGCTCGCGCGGCCCCTGGGGTCTTTGCGGCTGGGGCTGCGCCTGGGGGCGCGGGCCGGCTGCCGGCACCGGCTCGGGGGCCGGCTTGAACAGGCCGAAAAGGCGCGCCAGGAATCCCGGGCGCTGCTCTTCGGGCTGCGGGGCGGGCGCCGCCGCTGGCAGCGGCGGGCGGAGCGGGCGGGGCTGCTGCTCGACGCTCATCGGCGCCGGCTGGTCGGGGGTGATCGCTTTGACCACCGCCTCCTGGCGCTCGCGCTTGGTCTCCGCCTCGGCGCCGGGGACCGCCGGCTCCTCGGGGCGCTCGGCGAGCTCGTAGCTCGCCGGCACGTGCTCCATCTCGTTGAGCTCGTCGTGCTTGAGGCGCTGCACCTTGTAGTGCGGCGTGTCGAGGTGCGGGTTGGGCACCAGGACGATGTTCACCTTGAGGCGCGCCTCGAGCTTCTGGATCTCGGCACGCTTCTCGTTGAGGAGGAAGGCGCCGACGTCGACCGGCACCTGCGCGTGCACCGCGCCGGTGTTCTCCTTCATCGCCTCTTCCTGGATGATCCTGAGGACGTGCAGCGCGGTCGACTCGGTGCCGCGGATGAAGCCGGTGCCGCTGCAGCGCGGGCAGCTGATGTGCGCGGTCTCCTCGAGCGAGGCCTGCAGCCGCTGGCGCGAGAGCTCCATCAGGCCGAAGCGCGAGATCTTGCCGATCTGCACCCGGGCGCGGTCGAACTTGAGCGCGTCGCGCAGGCGGTTCTCGACGTCGCGCTGGTTGCGCTGCGACTCCATGTCGATGAAGTCGATGACGATCAGGCCCCCCAGGTCGCGCAGGCGCAACTGCCGCGCAACTTCATCTGCGGCTTCCAGATTGGTGCGCAGCGCCGTCTCCTCGATGTCGCCGCCCTTGGTGGCGCGCGCCGAGTTGACGTCGATGGCGGTGAGCGCCTCGGTGTGGTCGATGACGATCGAGCCGCCGGCGGGCAGGGCCACCTGGCGCGAGTAGGCGCTCTCGATCTGGTGCTCGATCTGGAAGCGCGAGAAGAGCGGCACGTCGTCGCGGTAGAGCTTGACCTTGCCGACGTTGCCCGGCATCACCGTCTGCATGAACGACTTCGCCTGCTCGTAGATCTCCTCGGTGTCGATGAGGATCTCGCCGATGTCGGGCTGGAAGTAGTCGCGGATGGCGCGGATCACCAGGCTCGACTCGAGGTAGATGAGGAAAGGCTTCTTCGACTGGTCCTGGGCCGCGGACTCGACCGCGCGCCAGAGCTGCATCAGGTAGTTGAGGTCCCAGCTCAGCTCCTCGAGCGAGCGGCCGATCGCCGCGGTGCGGGCGATGACGCTCATGCCGTCGGGCAGCTGCAGCTGGTCGAGCGTGTCGCGCAGCTCGTTCCTGTCCTCGCCCTCCACCCGGCGCGACACGCCGCCGCCGCGGGGGTTGTTGGGCATCAGGACGAGGTATCTTCCTGCTAAAGAAATAAACGTGGTTAACGCCGCGCCCTTCGTACCGCGCTCGTCCTTCTCGACCTGGACGATCAGCTCCTGGCCCTCGCGCAGCGCGTCCTGGATGCGGGCGCGGCCGACGTCGACGTCGGGCTTGAAGTAGCTGCGGGCGACTTCCTTGAAAGGCAGGAACCCGTGCCGCTCCTCGCCGTAGTCGATGAAGGCGGCCTCGAGGCTGGGCTCGATGCGGGTGATGATGCCTTTGTAGATGTTGCTCTTGCGCTGTTCCCTTGAGGCTGACTCGATGTCCAGGTCGACGAGCTTCTGCCCGTCGACGATCGCGACGCGCAGCTCTTCAGCCTGCGTCGCGTTGAATAACATCCGCTTCACTTGTTGTTCTCCTGCGCGCGCAGGAGACCCGGCTCGGTATGCTCTCCTAAAGACGAGACTGCTTGGTTGGTCCTTCCTCGGAAAAGAAAGGCCTACGCGCGCTTCTAGTAGTATCGCTACTTCCGGTGAGCGAAATTAACCAGCGCTTCAGGCCCGGCTGTGGCCGGGCAGGAGGCGGGTTGCAGGCCGCATGAGCGAATCACCCCTGATGCTTGCCTGTGCCTCGCAACTCGAAGCGACCGGCAGATCATACGGATAATGAATGACTTGAGCAAGGCGGCGGCGCGCCCCGGGGTAACCTGGCTGGAAGTCGGCGAGGAGGCCGCGGCGCAGCGCATCGACAACTTCCTGCTGCGCCGGCTGAAAGGCGTGCCGAAAAGCCACGTCTACCGGGTGCTGAGGAGCGGCGAAGTCCGGGTCAACAGCGGGCGCGTCAAGCCCGAATACCGGCTGAAGGCCGGCGACCGCATCCGCGTCCCGCCGATAAGGGTCGCCGCTGCCCCGCCTGCCGCCAAACCGGCGGTTTTTCCGGTGGTTTTCGAGGATTCCTCGCTGCTCGTGATCGACAAGCCGGCCGGCGTCGCCGTGCACGGCGGCAGCGGCGTCAGCTTCGGCGTCATCGAGTCGCTGCGCGCGGCGCGTCCGCAGGCGAAGCTGCTCGAGCTCGCCCACCGCCTCGATCGCGACACTTCCGGGTTGCTCTTGATAGCAAAAAAGCGATTTGCCCTCGTCGAGCTGCATCGCATGCTGCGCGAAGGGGAGGTGGAGAAGGTCTACACGGCGGTGGTGGCCGGCGAGTACCGCGGCGCCGGGGAGATCCGCGCCTCCCTCCACAAGTACGTCACGGGCTCCGGCGAGCGCCGGGTCGCGGTCAAGGAAGGCGGCCTCGCGGCAGCTACGAATGTAAAGGTTCTGAACGCGAAGCCTGACTTGAGCCTTGTCGAGCTACGGCTCCTCACCGGCCGCACGCACCAGATCCGCGTGCACCTCGCGCACGTCGGCCATCCCATTCTCGGCGACGACAAGTACGGCGGCGAGGCGAAGAAGAAGGCCGGGCGCCTGCTTCTGCACGCGGGAAAGCTCGACTTCCGGCATCCGGTGGGCGGCGAGCGGATCAAGCTGGAGGCGCCGCTCCCCCCCGACATGCAGGGCTTCATCGAGCGGAACCTGAAGTGAAATACCGGCTGATCGTCTTCGACTGGGACGGCACGATCCTCGATTCCCCGGCCGGCATCGCCGAGTCGATCTGCGCCTCCTGCGGCGAGCTCGGCCTGGAGGTCCCGGACCGCGATGTCGCCAGCCACGTCATCGGCCTCGGCCTGCCGGAGCTGATGCGCGTCGTGGCCCCGGGCCTGGCGCCGGCGCGCTATCCCGAGTTCATCGAGGCCTACCGCCGGCACTTCCGGCGCCGTGAGCCGTCGATGCAGCTTTTCCCGGGGATGAAGGACCTGCTTGCGGAACTCTCTTCCCGGTTCGTCCTTGGCATTGCCACCGCGAAGAGCCGCCGGGGGCTCGAGCGCGCCCTCGACGCCACCGGGCTGCGGCCGCACTTCCGCGCCTCGCGCTGCGCCGATGAAACGCAGCCGAAGCCGCACCCAGCCATGCTTCTAGAGATTCTCAATGAGCTTTCGCTTTCCCCTGAAAGTGCGCTGATGATCGGCGACACCTCTCATGACCTCGAAATGGCGCGCGCGGCGGGCGTCGACGCGCTCGCGGTCACCTACGGCGCGCACCGCGAGGCGGGGTTGCGGGCCTGCGGCCCGTTGGGGTGTTTTTCTTCAGTGAATCAACTGCGGCAATGGCTGAAGGCGAACGGCTGATCTGCGACGCGGCGGCGCTCGCCGACGCCGGGCGCGGCGTGCGCTTCGAGGTCGAGTACTTCGGAGAGCTGGTTCCTGCCTTTGTCATAAGAAAGGATGGAAAAGCACACGGCTATCTGAACCGCTGCGCGCACGTCGCGATGGAGCTCGACTGGCAGGAGGGTGTATTTTTCGATGCCGAGGGGCGCGATTTGCTATGCTCGACGCACGGCGCCACGTACGAGGCGGCGAGCGGCCTGTGCATCGGCGGTCCCTGCACCGGCAGGCGGCTGGTCAAGCTGCGCCTCGAGGAGCGCAACGGCAAGGTCTACTTCATGGGGTTCGAGGATGAATGACAACGGCGGTCAGTGGGAACGCGACCTGGTGACGAAGCTCGCGACGTCGGCGCTGAAAGAGCAGCGCCGCACGCGCCTGTGGGGCATCTTCTTCAAGCTGCTGACGTTTGCGTACATCACGGTGGTGCTGCTCGCCGCGTTCGACTGGCGGCGCGACGTTACCGTGGGCAGGAAGCACACGGCGATGGTGGAGGTGAGCGGCCTCATCGCGCCCGGCTCGGACGCGAGCGCCGAGCGCATCAACAGCGCGCTGCTCGAGGCCTTCAAGGACGGCAATACCCAGGGCGTGGTGGTGCGCATCAACTCCCCCGGCGGCAGCCCGGTGCAGGCGCAGGCCATCTACGACGAGATGCGCCGCCTGCGCCAGAAGTATCCCAACATCCCGCTCTACGCGGTGGTCGAGGACGTGTGCGCCTCGGGCGGCTACTTCGTCGCCGCCGGCGCCGACCGCATCTACGTCGGCAAGGCGAGCATCGTCGGCTCGATCGGCGTGCTGATGAACGGCTTCGGCTTCACCGGCCTGATGGACAAGCTCGGCGTCGAGCGGCGCCTGCTCACGTCGGGCGAGAACAAGGGCATGCTCGATCCTTTCTCGCCGGTGAACGAGAAGGACGTGAAGCACGCGCGCGAGATGATGGACGACATCCACCGGCAGTTCGTCGCCGTGGTGCGCGAGGGGCGCGGCCAGCGCCTGAAGGAGACGCCCGACATGTTCAGCGGCCTGATCTGGACCGGGCAGAAGAGCGTCGACCTCGGCCTCGCCGACGGCATCGGCAGCATCGAGTACGTGGCGCGCGAGGTGGTGAAGGCCGAGCTGATCGTCGATTTCACCAGGAAGGAGAACATCGCCGAGAAGTTCGCGCGCCGCTTCGGCGCCGGCGCGGCGTCCGCGCTCGCCGAGCTCGCGCTCAAGGCGACGCCGGTCTTCCGCTAGGCCGATGCGGCGGCACGCGGTCGCAGCGGTTGCGGCGATGCTCGCGGCGTGCAGCCCCGCGGACCACGCGTACTACGCGCGCGGCAAGGTGAACCAGGCGGTCAGCGACGGCTTCGCGGCGACGCAGGCTTACGACCGCTACCTCGAGAGCCGCAAGACGCACCCGGCCTCGCCCGGCGACATCGCTCTGGCGGCGCGCCCGGGGACCTACAGCGCCGCCCTGGAGCGCGACCGCATCGTGCTCGTGCTGGAAACCAACCTGCCGACCGGCAAGTTCGACATCGCCGGCAAGCGCATCACCTTCAGCGCGAAGGAGGCGGCCGGCAAGCGCGCCTGGACTTGCGTGCGCGGCGAGCTCGCCGAGATCCTGATGCCGGAGAGCTGCCGCGAGCGCTGAGCTAGCGCCGCGCTTCTTGGCGCCGATCCGCCAGCGGCAGCGGCCTCGCCTCGGTCGGCTCGCCGGCCAGCAGCTCGCGCGCCAACCGCGAGTTCCCGGTCTCGACCGGCAGCGAATCGGTGTCGTCGTCTTTCAGGCAGCGCGTGCCCTTGAAGATCCAGCAGGTCTCCGAGCCGCAGCGCTCGCATACCCACAAGGAGCCGTTACGGCAGCTCTTGTGGCCGAGCGTGCAGTCCGCCAACGCGGGCGTCGACACGAGCAGCAGGCAGGCGACGGCAAGCAAGGCATTGCAAAACTTCTTCATCACATCCTCCCTTGTGGTCTGACGGCGAAATCAATATAATCCGCCTGCCGCGCGAGCCACAAGGGCAATGCCACCCGCGGCCGCGGGACTTGCTTCACGGCGTGGCTTTACCGCCGCGGCTAAATTCGGCATTCTTCGCCGTGTCCTTGGGAGGGGAACGCATGAACCGAATGGCAACCTCGCTCGTCGTCGCGGTCGCGACGGCGGCGTTCGTAGGGTGCGCTGGTAGACAACTGCCTGATCCGCCGAAAGAGCCGATCCGCGATGACCTGATTGTTCCTAAGGTCCGCATCGGCGAGGCGGCGCTCGGCATGACCGAATCGCAGGTGTTGCAGTGGCTCGGGACGCCGAACGACACTATCCGCGGCGACGGCAGTCGCATCTGGTACCGATATGACCGCAAAGGACTTTTCGTCGGCGTCGAAGGGGGCCGCGTAGTGCAGGTAGAGGCCATGACGGGCAGCTCCTATCGGAGCGCCGACGGCATCGGCCCCGGAACGCCGGAACTGAAAGTTCGTGCTGCATGGGGTCAGCCGACGAAGTCCGTGAGCATGCACGAGCTGAGCCGCTTCGACTACTGTTTCGCCAACGACCTGAAGGTCATGGTTGACACGCGGGAAAGCACGGTGAGCGCCATCGCCATCTATGCGGATGGCTGCTGGGTGGCCAAGCGCTGAACGCGATAAGCAGGCTTGCAGCGGTATTTTGTTTACGCTCGCGGTTGTTGGGTGGCTGGGCAGCGCTAGGCTGCGGCCGTACTTAGGAGAAACACCGCGGGACGGCGGCCGATCGCGACGTTGGCGCGGCGCCACTCGCTGATCGCTTTCGTGGTCACACTCTCGCCCGGCAGGGTGAGATCGGCGGCGACGCACAGCCGGGTGGTCTGAGCGCAAGTCTCGAGCAATGCCTGGAGGAGGACGTCGTTGCGATACGGCGTCTCGATGAAAATCTCGGTTTCTTTCTCCCGCCGGGATCTTTGCTCCAGCTCGCGGATGCGCTTCGCGCGTTCTGCCGCTTCCCGCGGCAGGTAGCCGCAGAAGGCGAAGCGCTGGCCTTCGAGGCCGGAGGCCATGAGCGCGAGCACGATGGCGGAGGGGCCGACGAGCGGCACCACCTTGAAGCCTTCGCGGTGCGCCGCCTCGATGAGCGCCGCGCCGGGATCGGCGATCGCCGGGCAGCCCGCCTCGGAAAGAAGGCCCAGGGAACGCTTCTCGCGCAAAGGCTGCAGGAGGATGCCCGGGTCGCCTTCCAGTTCTTTGATCCCCAGCTCGCGCACCGGCAAGCCGAGCGCGCCGAGGAAGGCGCGCGCGCTCTTCGCGTTTTCGACCGCAAAGTCTTTGATGCTTCTTACGGTCTGCAGCGCCGGCGCGGGCAGGGATTGCTCCGGAGACGCGCCGAGCGGCGTCGGGACGGCGTAGAGAATCAAAGCACAGGCATCCCGGCGTGCTCGAGCAGCTCGGTCAAGGCGATGAGCGGCAGGCCGATGAGCGAGGTGGGGTCCTCGGTGTCGATGCGCGCGATGAGGGCGATGCCGAGGCCCTCCGCCTTGGCGCTGCCCGCGCAGTCGTAGGGCTGCTCGCGGCGCAGGTACGCCTCGATGCGCCGCTCGTCGAGCTTGCGGAAGGTAACCCTGCAGGCTACGAGTCGGGATTCAAGGGAATTGCTTTTCGAGTCCAAGACCGCCACTGCCGTATGGAAATCTGCCGCCTTGCCGCTCAGGTCGCGCAGCTGCCGCACCGCGGCTTCGTGGCTGCCGGGCTTGCCGAGCAGGCGGCCTTCGAGCGCCGCGGCCTGGTCGGCGCCGATGACGAGGGCGTCGGCGGCGCGCACCGAGCGCGCTTTCGCCACTGCGAGGCGCAGCGCCAGGTCGGCCGGCGATTCGCCCGGCAGCGGCGACTCGTCTGCCGCGGGGGCGAGGACGTCGAAGGCCAGGCCGAGCCGCCCGAGCAGCTCCCGGCGGTAGCGCGAGGTCGAGGCGAGCACGAGGCGCCGCGGCTGAGCCATCACTTTGTTATGACGAAGGAATTCCAAAAATGCTATCATCCGCCGCTTTATGTCGCACCAGCCGCTGATCGATGGCTTCGAATTCGCGACGGCTGGGGCAAGGCAGCAGGGGCGCTGGCCGGTGCGCGAGCTGCCGCGCCTGCGCGACATGCTCGCCTCGGACGCCGGAGAGATCGCCTACACGCTCGAGGGCACGCGCGACGAGCGCGGCCGCCCGGGCCTGCGCCTGCGCCTGGAGGGAACGCTCCTGCTGCGCTGCCAGCGCTGCCTCGAGCCGATGCCCTTCGCGGTGCGCGCCGACGAGCTGCTGGTGCTCGCGGCCTCGCAGGCGGAGATCGACGCCGAGCCGCCCGACGCGCACGCACCCGACCGGGTGCTGGCGGGCAAGAAAATGCCGCTCGCCGAGCTGATCGAGGAGCAGCTGATTCTCGAGCTGCCGTACACGCCGCGGCACGAAGGCTGCGCCGCGGGCGCGGCGCCGCCGGAGGCAGGAAGGGTTTCGCCGTTCGCCGGGCTGCGCGGCCTGATGCGCAGCAAGCACTGATACCAAGGAACAAAGGAGCCGCACATGGCAGTCCAGCAGAACAAGAAGTCGCCGTCGCGCCGCGGCATGCACCGCGCGCACGACCGCCTGAGCAATCCCGCCATCGCGGTGGAGCCGACGAGCGGCGAGACGCACCTGCGCCACCACGTCAGCTCGACCGGCTTCTACCGCGGCAAGAAGGTCGTCAAGTCGAAAGACGAGTAGCCCGCTGATCACCGTCGCCGTCGATTGCATGGGGGGCGATCACGGCCCGCATGTGACGGTGCCGGCCGCGCTCGCCTTCCAGGCGCGCTCGGCCGACGTCGACATCGTGCTGGTGGGCCTGCGCGACGCCCTGGAGGCCGAGCTCAGGGCGCGCGGCGCCGCCCCCGGGTCGCGGCTGCGCGTGCACGCGGCGAGCGAGGTGGTGGCGATGGACGAGCCGCCGGCGCAGGCGCTGCGCGCGAAGAAGGACTCCTCGATGCGCGTCGCCGTCAACCTGGTGAAGAACGGCGAGGCGCACGCCTGCGTGAGCGCCGGCAACACCGGCGCGCTGATGGCGATCTCGCGCTTCGTGCTGAAGACCATCGCCGGCGTCGACCGGCCGGCGATCGCCACCGTGCTGCCCAACATGAAGGGCGGCTATACCTACGTGCTCGACCTCGGCGCGAACGTCGACTGCACGCCGGAGCAGCTGATGCAGTTCGGCGTCATGGGCGCGATGCTGGTCGCCGCGGTCGAGCACAAGGAGCGGCCCTCGGTCGGGCTGCTGAACATCGGCGTCGAGGACATCAAGGGCAACGAGACGGTGAAGCTGGCGGGAGAGCTGCTGCGCGCGAGCGGCCTCAACTTCTCCGGCAACGTCGAGGGCGACGACATCTACAAGGGAACGACAGACGTGGTGGTGTGCGACGGCTTCGTCGGCAACTCGGTGCTCAAGGCGTCGGAGGGCGTGGCCCAGATGCTTTTCCTTTTCCTCAAGAACGAGTTCACTAGTAGCGCCTGGCGCAAGCTCGTCGCCTGGCTGGCCCGCCCGATCTTCGGCGCGCTGCGCGCGCGCCTCGACCCCGGCAAGTACAACGGCGCCAGCCTGCTCGGCCTGCGCGGCATAGTCATCAAGAGCCACTGCTCGGCCGACGTGTACGCCTTTGGCCAGGCGCTCGAGCGCGCGGTCGACGAGGTGCGCAACAGCGTGCCGCAGCGCATCGCTGCCCAGATGGCGCACGTCGAATCGACGATTCCTTCATGATCTACTCACGAATCGCCGGCACGGGGAGCTATCTGCCGCCGCGCGTCATGAGCAACGCGGAATTCGCCGCGCGCCTCGATACCAGCGACGCCTGGATCCGCGAGCGCACCGGCATCGTGCAGCGGCACATCGCCGAGCCGTCGCAGACCTCCAGCGATCTCGCGCTTCAAGCAAGTACCCGGGCTTTGCAGGCGGCAGGGCTGTCCTCCAAAAAAATCGACTTGATCGTCGTCGCCACCTCCACGCCGGACTACATCTTCCCCAGCACCGCCTGCCTGCTGCAGGCGAAGCTCGGCGTGAAGGGCTGCCCGGCGTTCGACGTGCAGGCGGTATGCACCGGCTTCGTCTACGCGCTGGCCACCGCCGACAGCTTCATCAGGAATGGCACGTACAAATCCGCGCTGGTCGTCGGCGCGGAAGTCTTCTCGCGCATCCTCGACTGGAACGACCGCGGCACCTGCGTGCTCTTCGGCGACGGGGCGGGTGCCGTTGTTCTTTGTTCTTCTGAAAGACCCGGAATTCACGCGAGCGTGCTGCACGCCGACGGCAGCCAGGTCGACCTGCTCTCTGTGCCGGGCAACGTCTGCGGCGGCACCATCGTCGGCTCGCCCTACCTGCAGATGAACGGCCAGGGCGTGTTCAAGTTCGCGGTGCGGGTGCTCGAGGAGGCGGCGCGCGAGACCGTGGCCGCGGCCGGCATGCAGATGCGCGAGGTCGACTGGCTGATCCCGCACCAGGCCAACGCGCGCATCCTCGACGCCACCGCGCGCCGGCTCGGGCTGCCCGCCGAGAAGCTGGTCGTCACGGTCGACCACCACGGCAACACCTCCGCGGCATCGATCCCGCTCGCGCTCGACGAGTTCGTGCGCGCGGGCAAGATCCGCCCCGGCCACCGCGTGCTGATGGAAGGCGTGGGCGGCGGCTTCACCTGGGGCGCCACCCTCGCCACGCTATGAAGCTCGCCATCGTCTTCCCGGGCCAGGGCTCGCAGTCGGTCGGCATGCTGCGCGGCTTCGTCGACGTGCCGGAGGCGATCGAGGCCCTGCTCGAGGCGAAGGAGGTGCTGGGCGAGGCGTTCATCCGCCTGCTCGAGGAAGGCCCGCCGGAGGCGCTCAACCTCACCGTCAACACGCAGCCGGCGATGCTGGCCGCGGGCTACGCCGCCTACCGCGCCTGGCTGGCCTGCGGCGGGCCGCAGCCCGCCCTCGTCGCCGGCCACAGCCTCGGCGAGTACACCGCGCTCGTCGCCGCGGGGGCGATCGCCTTCCGCGAGGCGCTGCCGCTGGTGCGCTTTCGCGCCGAGGCGATGCAGGAAGCCGTTCCGCAAGGCGAGGGCGCGATGGCGGCGATCCTCGGCCTGGACGACCAGGGCGTGCGCTCGGCCTGCGCGGAAGCGCAGGGCGCGGTGCAGGCGGTGAACTTCAACGCGCCCGGGCAGGTGGTGATCGCCGGGCAGAAGGCCGCCGTCGAGCGCGCGGTGCTGCTGTGCAAGTCGCGCGGCGCGAAGCGCGCCATGACGCTGCCGGTGAGCGCGCCGTTCCACTCCTCGCTGATGAAGCCGGCGGGCGAGCGCCTGCAGGCCTACCTGAAGAAGGTGCGCGTGGCGATGCCGCAGATCCCGGTCGTGCACAACGTCGACGTGAAGATCGCCGGCAGCCCGCAGGCGATCCGCGACGCACTGGTGCGCCAGGCCGCCGCCCCGGTGCGCTGGGTCGAGACCATCCAGACCATGGCGCAGCTCGGCGTCACGCACGTGGTCGAATGCGGGCCGGGCAAGGTGTTGTCAGGATTGACCAAGCGCATCGCTCCCCCTCTTCAATCATTTGCAGTCACCGACCGCGCCTCTTGCGAGCAGGCGGTCGCCGCCGTGAAGGGAGGCTGACATGCTCGACGGCAAGATCGCCCTCGTCACCGGCGCCTCGCGCGGCATCGGCCGCGCCATCGCCACAGAGCTGGCGAAGCAGGGCGCGAAGGTCATCGGCACGGCCACGACGGAAGAAGGTGCCCGGAAAATCCCTGGAATCGGCCGAGTCCTGAACGTGCGAGACCCCGCCCAATGCGACGCGCTCGTCGAGTCGATCCAGAAGGAATTCGGCGACATCCTGATCCTGGTCAACAACGCCGCGGTGACGCGCGACAACCTGGCGCTGCGCATGAAGGACGCGGACTGGGACGAGGTGATCGAGACCGACCTGCGCGCGGTGTTCCGCCTCTCGCGCGCCGTGATGCGCGGCATGATGAAGGCGCGCTGGGGACGCATCGTCAACATCACCTCGGTGGTCGGCGCCGCGGGCAATCCCGGCCAGGCCAACTACGCCGCGGCCAAGGCGGGCGTGGTCGGCATGACCAAGTCGCTGGCGCGCGAGCTCGGCAGCCGCAACATCACGGTGAACTGCGTCGCGCCCGGCTTCATCGACACCGACATGACGCGCGCGCTGCCGGAAGCGAGCCGCGCCGCGCTGCTCGCGCAGGTTCCGCTCGGCCGCCTCGGCGAAGCGAAGGACGTCGCCGCTGCGGTCGCATACCTCGCTTCGCCCGGCGGCGGCTACGTCACCGGCGCCGTCCTGCACGTCAACGGCGGCATGTATATGTCGTAAAATACGCCCCCGCGAAATCGCAATACCCTCTAAAGGCAGCAGGGAAGGAGCCCAGATGGAGAACGTCGAACAACGCGTCAAGAAGATCATCGCCGAGCAGCTCGGCGTGAACGAAGCCGAAATCAAGAACGAGTCTTCCTTCGTCGACGACCTGGGCGCGGACTCGCTCGATACGGTGGAGCTGGTGATGGCGCTCGAGGAGGAGTTCGAGACCGAGATCCCCGACGAGGAGGCCGAGAAGATCACCACCGTGCAGCAGGCCATCGACTACGTCAAGTCGCACGCCAAGTCCTGAGTTTGGAACCGAGCGCCCCGAGTGACCCGCCGCAGAGTCGTCGTCACCGGGCTGGGCATCGTCTGCCCGATCGGCAACGCGGTCCAGGAAGCCTGGGATAACGCGCTCGCCGGAAGGCCCGGCATCACCCGCATCACCCGCTTCGACCCGTCCCGCCTGGCCAGCCAGATCGCCGGCGAGGTGAAGGGCTTCGACGTCGCGCCGTACCTGTCGACAAAAGAGGCCAGGCGCATGGATCTGTTCATCCACTACGGCATGGCGGCCGGGCTGCAGGCCTGGCGCGACGGCGGCCTGCAGGTGACGCCCGAGAACGCCGAGCGCGTCGGCATCAACTTCGGCTCGGGCATCGGTGGGCTGCCGCTGATCGAGTCCATGCACGCGGAGCTCGAGAAGAACGGCCCGCGGCGCATCTCGCCGTTCTTCATCCCCGGCACCATCATCAACATGATCGCCGGCCTGCTTTCCATCGAGCTCGGGGCGAAAGGGCCCAACCTGGCGATGGTGACGGCCTGCACCACCTCGACGCACTGCATCGGCGAGGCGGCGAAGTCGATCCGCTACGGCGAGGCCGACGTGATGATCGCCGGCGGCGCCGAGGCGGTGGTCACCGAGCTCGCGGTCGGCGGCTTCGCCGCGGCGCGCGCCCTCTCGACGCGCAACGACGATCCCGCCGGCGCCAGCCGCCCGTGGGACAAGGAGCGCGACGGCTTCGTGCTGGGCGAGGGCGCCGGCGCGCTGCTGCTCGAGGAGTACGAGCACGCCAGGGCGCGCGGCGCGAAGATCTACTGCGAGGTGGCGGGCTACGGCGTGTCCGCCGACGCCTTTCACATGACCGCGCCGCCCGACGACGGCGACGGCGGCTACCGTGCCATGCGCAATGCGCTGAAAGATGCTGCCTTGAATCCCGAAGAAATCGGTTACATCAACGCGCACGGGACGTCCACGCCGCTCGGCGACGTGGCCGAGACCAGGGCGATCAAGCGGCTGCTCGGCGCGCGCGCGCCCAAGGTCGCGGTCAACTCGACCAAGTCGATGACCGGCCACCTGCTGGGCGCCGCGGGCGGCGTCGAAGCCGTGTTCACCGCCCTTGCCATCCGCGACCAGGTCTCGCCGCCGACCATCAACCTGCGCAACCCCGACCCCGAGTGCGACCTCGACTACGTGCCCAACGCGGCGCGCCGGATGAAGATCGCGGTGGCGCTGTCGAACTCCTTCGGCTTCGGCGGCACCAACGCCACGCTGGTTCTCGGCAGACTTTGAGGCTCGTTCTCTCGCCGTCCCCGGTGCTGGCCGCGATCATCGTCGCGCTGCATGCCGCCGCGGCGGTTTGCGTCTTCCTGGCAGCCCCAGGACTGGGCGGCGCGGCGCTGGCCGCTCTTTTCCTCCTGCTCGGCCTGGCGGCGGCCTGGAGCCGGGCGCTGCTCGGATCGCCGCGCTCGGTGCGGGCGCTCGAGATCGGCGGGGATGGCGCGCTGCTGGAGCTCGGGAACGGCGCGCGGCTGGCCGCCGCGCATCCGGGACGCTGCTACGTCAGCCGGCTCGTCGTGATCCTGCCTTTGTCCCGGTCAATTCTTGTCAGCGCCGACATGCTCCGCCCCGGCGAGTTCCGTCGCCTGCGCCTCTGGGCGCTGTGGAAGAAGCTCCCCGCCGTGGCGGGGAAGCAACTGCCGGCGTAGGCGCGGCCCCGGCCAGGCCGAAACTATTTCCAAGTGCGTGTGTCTGTGGCACATAGGCGTTGCAGTTCGGACTGTGCGTCCGGGGGTGGGGAGCCCTGCCTGCGCGCCGGTGCAGCCGGCTTGAGGCGGTTCGATGTCTGACCGCGAGATCGACCGGCAGCTGGTGGCGCGGGCGCAGCAAGGCGACAAGCAGGCGTTCAACCTGCTGGTCGAGAAGTACCAGCGCAAGCTGGCGCGGCTGCTGTCGCGCTTCATCCGCGATCCGGCAGAGGTCGAGGACGTGACGCAGGAAGCGTTCATCAAGGCCTACCGCGCCCTCCCCGCATTCCGTGGCGACAGTGCGTTCTACACGTGGCTGTACCGGATCGGCATCAACACGGCCAAGAACTACCTCATGGCCATGGGTCGGCGGGCGCCGACCTCGACCGAGGTGGAGGCCGAAGAGGCGGAGGGGTTCGAGGAAGGCGAGCAGTTGCGCGACATCAACACGCCGGAGAGCGTGCTGCTGTCCAACGAGATCGCGCAGACGGTGAACTCGACGATCGAAAAGCTGCCAGAGGAGTTGCGCAAGGCGATTCAGATGCGCGAGATCGAAGGCATGAGCTACGAGGACATCGCGCAGGCGATGGATTGCCCGATCGGCACCGTGCGATCGCGCATCTTCCGCGCGCGGGAAGCCATTGCCGAGCAGTTGCGGCCGTTGCTAGGCACCAGCAAAGACAAGCGATGGTAGGGGTTTTATGACGGAACGTATCTCGGAGTTGATGGACGGCGAACTGGGCGACCAGGCCGCCGGCGAAGTCATCCAGACGCTCGGTCGCAGCCGCGAATCGCTCGACACCTGGCGCGTCTACCACCTCATCAGCGACGCGATCCGCGAGAACCAGCCGCTGCCGCAGCCCGCCATCGTCAGGCCGGCGCAGCCGCGCCGCTGGATCGCGCTGCCGATCGCCGCCAGCCTCGCCGCCGTCGGCCTCGTCGGCTGGCTCGCTTTCGCTCCGCAGCAGCAGCCGCAGGCCCCCGTGGCGCGGGCCTCCGCGCCGGCCGTCCTGCCGCAAGCGTCCACGGTCGTGCCGCTGCCCATGGGCACGGGCGACTATCTCCTCGCGCACCAGGGCGTCTCGCCGCGCGGCTCGCTGCAAGGCATGGCGCCCTATGTGCGCAGCGTTTCCGCCGCCGCGCAGGGGGCGCGCCGGTGATCGCGTCCCGGGCCGCCGCCGCGGTTCTCGCTTTCTCGGCTGGCCTGGTGCAAGCGCAGTCTCCCGAAGCCCTCGGCTGGCTGCGCCGGATCCACGACGCGACGCAGAAGCTCTCCTACACCGGCACCTTCGTCTACCAGCACGGCGGCCGCAACGAGACCTCGCGCATCGCGCGCGACGCGCAGGCGGACGTCGAGCGCCTGGAGGTGCTCGACGGCGTGCCGCGCGAGATCGTGCGCACCCGGGACACGGTGCGCTGCTACCTGCCCGACAGCCGGGTGGTGAAGATCGACCGGCGCAGCGCCGACCGCAGCTTCCCGGCGCTGCTGCCAGAGCGCGTCGGCGCGCTGGCGCGGCACTACGGCATCGAGCTCGGCGGCCGCGAGCGCGTCGCCGGCTTCGACTGCCAGACCGTGGTGCTCACGCCCAAGGACAACCTGCGCTACGGCTACCGGCTGTACGCCGACGCGAAAAGCGGCATGCTGCTCAAGGCGGTGACCTTCGACGCCGCTGGCGACACCGTCGAGCAGTTCTATTTCACGCAGCTCGCCATCGGCGGCGTGACGCGGGAGCAGGTAAAGCCGCGGCACACGGCGCGCGAGTGGCGCGTCGAGGACGCCGCGGCCGAGCCGGCGCGCCTGCCCGGGTGGGTGCTGTCCGCCGAGCTGCCCGGCTTCCGCAAGGTGATCGAGCTGAAGCGCCGCCTCGGCGCGTCGCGGCCGGCCGGGCAGGTGGTGTATTCCGACGGGCTGGCGGCGGTGTCGGTGTTCATCGAGCCGATGGACGGCAGCGCCGAGCCGGTGCAGACCGGCACCGCCAGCCTCGGCGCGGTGCACATCTACACGCGCGAGGTGGCGAACCATCGCGTGACGGTGGTGGGCGAGACCCCCGCCGCGAGCGTGCAGCGCATCGGCAACGCGGTCGAGTACCACCGGCCACCGCAATAACGAGCAGAAACTAGGAGAACCGCAATGAGCATCACCAGGCCCCTGGCCGCCCTGTGGCTGGCGGCGTTCTGCGCCGGCGCCATCGCGCAAGCGCGCGAGCTTCCCGACTTCACCCGCCTGGTCGCGGCCCCGGGGAACAGCGTCGTCAACAACAGCACCACCCAGCCGCCGCGGCGCGCCGCCGCGCCGCAGGTGCCGGGCAACGAGGACGAGGAGGTGCTCGAGTTCTTCCGCCGCTTCATCCCGCGCCAGCAGCCGCCGGGCCCCGGCGCGCGCCCGGAGAGCCGCTCGCTCGGCTCGGGCTTCATCATCAGCGCCGACGGCTACATCCTCACCAACGCGCACGTGGTCGACGGCGCCGACGAGATCAACGTGCGCTTCACCGACAAGCGCGAGTTCAAGGCCAAGGTGATCGGCGCCGACCGGCGCACCGACATCGCCGTCATCAAGATCGACGCGGCCGGCCTGCACCCGGTGCGCTTCGGCGATCCGTCCAGGCTCAAGGTGGGCGAGTGGGTGGTGGCGATCGGCGCGCCCTTCGGCTTCGAGAACACCGTCACCGCCGGCATCGTCAGCGCCAAGGGGCGCTCGCTGCCGCAGGAGAACTTCGTGCCCTTCCTGCAGACCGACGTGGCGATCAACCCGGGCAACTCCGGCGGGCCGCTCTTCAACATGCGCGGCGAGGTGGTCGGCATCAACTCGCAGATCTAC
>JBQTJF010000377.1:0-7527 GCA_052387375.1 Betaproteobacteria bacterium | reverse complement strand
GCTGCAAGCCCACGATGTCCCTCGCGCGCTTGGACTGCGTGCGCCCGATCCCGAGCTTGCCCACCGAATCGAGCCGCGCCGTGTGTGCCTCGTCGTCGCCTTCGGCGACGACCACCATGTCGTACTGCCCGGTCGTCCAGTAGATGTCCTTCACCATGACGCCCTGCTTCTTCGCCAGCTCGCGGAACGCCGCGGCGCGCTTGGGCGAATCCTTGATGTTGCGGATTCCCTGGTCGGTGAAGTTGACGAGGCTGATGCCGATGGCCATGACTTCCTCCTGTGGGTAGATGCAGCGGTAAGTATGCTGTAGCTCCTCTATTCGATGACTCGGTCGGCGCGCAGCAGGACCGAGGGCGGTACTTTCAGACCCAGAGCTTTTGCCGTCCTCAGATTGATCACGAGGTCGTACTTGACGGGCAGCTCCACCGGTGTTTCGGCAGGATTTGCACCGCGCAGGATCTTCTGCACCATCGCCGCCGTCTGCGGCATCGTTGCGCGCCAGTCGACTCCGTACGAGTACAAGCCACCGGAATCCGCATAGTCCTCGGATCCGAATGCGCTCGGGAGTTGGTGGGTCCTGGCGAACTCCGCAATGCGCGCTCGTTCACGCCACGTCAGCATCGTGGCGCGAACCGCAAGCGCCTGCGCGCCCGAGCTGCGGATCTCCGCAAACACGCGGTCGAAATCCTCTCGCCTGCTCACCATATGTTCGCTCAGCTGGAAGCCCATGCCGCGGGCCGCCCGCGCGAGGTCTTCTCGTACCGAGGCAACTTCTCGGCCCGAGACCGATCTGATTGCCTCCGGCGTCTCGATCCAGGCAACGCGTTTCGCCCTCGGAGCGATCTGCCCGAGAAGCTCCAGCTTCTTGGTCGCCACATCGATTGCTGCCATCCACGCGATGCCGGTCACGTTGCGCCCCGGCCGGGCGAGACTGTCGACGAGGCCCTGCTCGACCGGCAGCCCGACGCCCCAGAACACGATGGGAGTGGTCTTCGTTGCCTGGGCGGCCGCGACCGCGGCCTCGGGCCCGATGGCGACGATGAGATCGACGCGCCTGTCCACCAGAGAGCGGGCCAACGCGGGCAGCTGTTCCTCACGTCCCTGCGCGAACGCGCGCTCGATCATCAGACGGCCGCCCTCCTTCCACCCTAGGTCCCACATCGCGCCTGTGAAGACACCGCGACCATCGCTCGGTCGCATGACCTCGGGATGGGGGCTTAGGATGCCCATTACCGGCACTTTGGCTTTCTGCGCCACCGCCGGCGATGCCGCGAACAGCGCTATGAGGACGAGAGGCGATAACGACAGAGCAATAGCGTTCGGCCACCTCATTCGATCACCCGGTCGGCGCGCAGGAGCAGCGATGGGGGGACGCTCAAGCCGAGGAGCTTCGCGGTGCGCAGGTTCACCGCAAGCACGTACTTGCTCGGCAGCTCGACCGGCAGGTCGGCGGGGCTGGCGCCCCGCAGGATGCGATCGACGTAGTCGAAGGAACGGGCCACCGTGGGCCCCGAGTCGATGGCGTAGGCGACGAGGCCGCCCGACGCGACGTACTCGGGGAGCGTGAACACGCCCGGCAGCTTGTTCCCGTTGGCGAAGTCGATGATGCGCTTGCGCTCGCGGTTGATGAGCGTGCTCGGCTGCGTCATCAGAGCCTCGGCGCGCCAGTCGAGAATCGCCGCGAAGGCGGCGTCCAGGTCTCCGGGCTTCTCGACCTCGAACTCGCGGAAATCGTAGCCGAGGCGCCGCGCCGCTTCCCTCATCGCCGCCGCAGCTCGCGTCGCCGCCTCCTTGACCTTGATGGCATCGAGGCGCACCGGCGCGGACAGGAAGCCGAGGCGGCGAACGGCGGGCGCGATTTCCCGCAGCAGCTCCAGGCGCTTGGCGTCGCTCTCCGGGGAAGCGGTGAACGCGACACCGGTCACGTTGCGCCCGGGGCGTGCAAAAGACTCGATGAGCCCCTGCTCGACCGGATACAAGACGCCCCAGAAGACGATCGGGATGGTGCTCGTCGCGCGCGCGGCGGCGAGCGCCGCATCGGGGCCGGCGGCCCAGATGACATCCACCTTCTTCGCCACCAGCTCGGCGGCGATCGCCGTCAAGCGCCCCTCGCTGCCCCCCGCGTCCGGAAACTCAATGAGCAGCGTCTCGCCCGGCTTCCAGCCGTGCTTCACCAGCGGTGTCTGCGTACCTTTGGGCGGACGATTGGGTGAGAGGATGCCGAGCGTCGGAATTCGCCGCTGCGACTGCGCCACCGCCCACGGCGCGGCGGTGAGCGCTGCGGCGGCGGCGAGCAGACGGCGGCGTGCCATCCCGTGCATTGCTCCTCCCCGAGAGCCGAACACGATGCGCCCGGCATCCGGCGATGTCAACGGGAGGCCTCGCTTCGCGTTGTCTGGCGTAGGGCTTGAACGAAGCCCTGCCGGCTTGCCGTCAGGGGCCTGGAAGTATTACCATTGTCGAGAGAGGTATTACCATGGCCCACCAAGTCACCATCAAGGGACAAGTCACGATTCCCAAGCGGGTGCGCGAGCACCTCGGCATCAAGCCGGGCAGCGGTGTCGAGTTCGAGGTCGACGAGCGCGGCGAGGTGATCCTGCGCAAGGCGGGCCGCCGCGCCGGAGCCCCGCGGCGCAGCCGCTTCGCCGCGATCCGCGGCAGCGCGACGGTCAGGATGAGCACGGAGGAGATCCTCGAGCTCACGCGCGGCGGGGACTAGGACGGCCTTGGTTCTCGTCGACACCAACGTGCTGATCGACGTGGTGACGGACCACCCGCGATGGGCGGAGTGGTCGCAGCGTCAGCTCGAGGCAGCTGCGGCGCGCGATCGCCTCGCCATCAACGCAATCGTGTACGCCGAGCTCTCGATCGGCTATCGGACCCTCGAAGAGCTCGAAGCGGTCCTGGCGAAGGCCCGGATCGCGCTGGAGACGATTCCGCGCGAGGCGCTGTTCCTCGCCGGCAAGGCGTTTCAGCGCTACAAGTCGCGCGCCGGCAAGCGTACCGGCGTGCTGCCGGATTTCTTTGTCGGCGCGCACGCCGCCGTGCTCGGGGTGCCGCTGCTGACTCGCGACTCGCGCCGCTACGCCGACTACTTCCCGACGCTCGAGCTGATCGCGCCCGGCTAGAAGTCCGGCGGCGCGGGCGGGAACGCGGGATTGCGCTTTTCCCGCAGCGCGGCGAGGCCTTCTTTCACCTCGGGGCCGGTGAAGCCCAGCATCTCGAGGGCAAGGGAAGCGTCGAAGGAGGGACCGGCCAGGCGCAGCCAGTTGTTGAGCGAGTACTTCGTCCAGCGCAGCGCGGTCTGCGGCCCGGCGGCGAGCTTGCGCGCCACGTCGATCGCCGTATCCCTGAGTTTCTCTTCTTCACAAGTCATCGAAACCAGTCCAATGCGCTCGGCCTCCTCGCCGCTGATGGTTTCGCAGAGCAGCAGGTAGTACTTCGCCTTCGCCATGCCGCACAGGAGCGGCCAGATGATGGCGGCGTGATCGCCCGCGGCGACGCCGAGGCGCGTGTGGCCGTCGATGAGTCTTGCATTTCTGGAAGCTATTGATATATCGGCGAGCAAGCCCGCAGCGAGGCCTGCGCCCACGGCGGGGCCGTGCATCGCCGAGACGATGATCTTGGAGCAGTTCAACATGTTGTAGACGAGGTCGCGCGCCTCGCGCCAGACGCGCGCGCGCGCCGCGAAGTCCTGCGTCATCGCCTCGACCATCTTCATGTCGCCGCCCGCGGAGAAGCCCTTGCCGGCGCCGCGCAGGATGGCGACGCGCGTCTCCGGGTCGCGGTCGACGTCGAGCCACACGCGCGCCATCTCGGCGTGCATCGGCGCGGTGGCGACGGAGAGCTTGCCCTCCTCGCCCCTGACGATCTCGAGGATGCCGGGCTCGAGGCGGCGGAACTTGAGCTCGCGATACTCGGAGTAATCCATTCTGGCCATTCTACAATTCGCCGCATGCCGCTTCGCACGCCGGACGCGCGTTTCGCCGCCCTGCCGGGCTTTCCCTTCCAGCCGCATTACCTCGAGTGGCGAGGCATGCGGGCGCATTACGTTGATGAAGGCAAGGGAGAGAGCATCTACCTGTGCCTGCACGGCGAGCCGACCTGGTCGTATCTCTACCGGCGCATGATCCCGCTGTTCGTCGCCTCCGGCGCGCGCGTGGTGGCGCCCGATTTCATCGGCTTCGGCCGCTCGGACAAGCCCGAGGACGAGGCGACATATACGTTCGAGTTCCACCGCAGGTTCTTGCTGGACTTCATTCACTCCCTGAACTTGAACGGCATAACCCTGGTGGTCCAGGACTGGGGCGGCCTGCTGGGCCTGACGCTGCCGATGGAGATGCCCGAGCGCTTCGAGCGCCTGCTCATCATGAATACGGCGCTCGGGACCGGCGACGTGCCGCTCAGCGAGGGCTTCCTCGCCTGGCGCGCCTACGTGGCGAAGAACCCGGACCTCGCCTGCGGCAAGCTGCTCGCGCGCACCTGCCCACATCTAACGCCGGCCGAGGCGGCGGCGTACGACGCGCCTTTCCCGGATGCGCGCTACAAGGCCGGCGCGCGCCGCTTTCCGCAGCTCGTTCCGGACCGGCCCGATGCGCCGGGCGCGGCGCTGTCGCAAAAAGCGAGACAGTGGTTGCAGAATTCCTGGAAAGGCGAGAGCTTCATGGCCATCGGCGCGAAGGATCCGGTGCTCGGCGTGCCGGTGATGCAGGTGCTCAGGACATGGATCCGCAACTGCCCCGAACCGCTCGTCATCGAAAGCGGCGGGCATTTTCTGCAGGAGTGGGGGGAAGAGGTCGCGACATGGTTTCTTTCGCGGACATAGCCGCGGCGCACGAGCGCATCAAGGCGCACGCCAGGCGCACGCCGGTGCTCACCTCGGCGACGGTCGACGCGCTGACGGGCGCGCAGGTGTTCTTCAAGTGCGAGAACTTCCAGCGCATGGGCGCGTTCAAGTTCCGCGGCGCCTACAACGCGCTGTCGCAGCTGCCGGAGGAGCGGAAGAAGAACGGCGTCATCGCCTTCTCGTCGGGCAACCATGCCCAGGCTGTCGCTCTCGCCGGTCGTCTCTTGCATATCAAGACCTTGATAGTGATGCCGGACGACGCGCCGAAGGTGAAGCTCGAGGCGACGCGCGGCTACGGCGCCGAGATCGTGCAGTACAAGCGCAGCGAGCAGCGCGAGGAGGTGGCGGGCAAGCTGGCGCGCGAGCGGAACCTGACGATGATCCCGCCGTTCGACCACGAGCACATCATCGCCGGCCAGGGCACCGCGGCCAAGGAGCTGGTGGAAGACGCCGGCCCGCTCGACGTGCTGCTCGTGCCCTGCGGCGGCGGCGGGCTGCTCTCGGGCTGCGCCATCGCCGCGAAGACGCTGCTGCCGAAGATCAAGGTCTACGGCGTCGAGCCGGCGGCGGGCGACGACGCGACCCAGTCGTTCGCGAAGAAGCGCCTGGTGACCATCGCCGTTCCCGACACCATCGCCGACGGCGCGCGCACGCCCTCGCTCGGCAAGCTCACGTTTCCGATAATCCTGCGCACCGTCGACGACATGCTCACCGTCACCGACGAGGAGCTGGCGCAGGCGATGTTCTTCCTCTGGGAGCGCATGAAGGTCGTGGTCGAGCCGACCGGCGCGCTTGCCTTTACGGCCTTGTTCACGAAAAAACTGAAACTGGACGGCAAACGCGTGGGCGTGCTGCTCTCAGGCGGGAACGTCGACCTTGCCTGGGCGGCCTCGCAGGTGCACAAACGCAAGGATTGAGGCGCCGAGCAGGGTCACGGCGAGCGTGAAGTCGAAGCGCGGCCAGACGGTGCCGACCGCGCAGGCGAAGAGCGCGAGCCGCAGCGGCCAGGCGATGCGCTTCAGGCCGAGCGAGCCCTGCATCGCGAACGAGGCGAAGGTGCACATCGCCACCGCGAAGAACAGGCACTCCAGGATGTAGAGCACGCCGCCCTCCATGTTCAGCCCCGGGTTGAAGAGGAAGTAGAAGGGCGATGCTGAAGCCGTAGGCCTTCGTCACCTCGTAAGGCCCGCCGATGGTGGTCTGCGGGTTGTCGGGGCGGTTGATGGCGAGGCGCATGCGCGGCTTCTTCGCCGCGATGTCGGCCCAGGACTTGACGCCGTTCGCCTCCGCCCACTCCTTGGTCATCAGGAAATGGATGTACTGGTTGTCGAAGAGCTGCATCACCATCGTGCGCGGGTAGCCGCTCGGCGTCGCGCCGGTGACGGTGGCGGTGACCGGCTTCTTGTCGTTGAAGTAGGCAAACGCCGGCGCGGCGACGAGCAGCGCGGCGAGCGCAATGCTTGCGGGTTTCATTTGCCTTTCCTCCTCTTTGCCTTCCTGGCTTTCTTCACCGCCCTCTTTTTTTTCTTCTTGCCGACCTTCCGCGCCGGCGCGCCGGGCTTGGGGAACTTCAGGATTGCGTCCTTGAAAAGCTCCACCAGGCCAAGCACCGCCGAGGCCTGCGTCGGGTACAGCGCCTCGGTGCGCACGATCAGCTCCTGCTGGTTCTCGGGGTCGTACAGCTCCGCCAGGTACTTGCCGCTCGCCTGGTCGAGCACGAACTCGACGCGAAATTGGGCCACGCACGCCTCCTCTCATCAATTAGTATCGCACGCGATGCGCGCCGTCGAGATCACCAGGCCGGGCCCGCCCGAGGTGCTCAAGCCCGCCGACCGGCCGAAGCCGGCGCCGCGGCCGCACGAGATCCTGATCAAGGTGGCGGCCGCAGGCGTCAACCGCCCGGATGTGCTGCAGCGCACCGGTAACTATCCGGTGCCGCCGGATGCCTCCGACCTGCCCGGATTGGAGGTGGCGGGGGTAGTCGAATCCGCCGGAAATGCAGTGAAGATGTGGAAACCCGGGGACCACATCTGTGCTTTGGTGCATGGCGGCGGCTACGCCGAGTACTGCGTGGCGCCCGAAGTGCAGGCCCTGCCGGTGCCGAAGGGCCTGTCGATGGTCGAGGCGGCTTCGCTGCCCGAAACCTTCTTCACCGTCTGGGGCAACGTGTACGACCGCGGGCGGCTCGCCCCGGGCGAGAGCCTGCTCGTGCAGGGCGGCAGCTCGGGCATCGGCGTCACCGCGATCCAGATGGCCAAGGCCACCGGCAATCGCGTCTTCGCCACCGCCGGATCGGACGAGAAATGCGCCGCCTGCGTGCGCCTGGGCGCCGAGCGCGCGATCAACTATCGCACCCAGGATTTCGAGAAGGAAATCCAGGCCGCCACCGGCGGCAAGGGCGTCGATGTGATCCTCGACATGGTCGGCGGCGACTACGTGCCGAAGGAGCTGAAGTGCCTCGCCGAGGACGGGCGCCTCGTCTTCATCGCCTTCCTGCGCGGGCCGAAGACCGAGCTCAACATCGACCCGGTGATGCGCCGGCGCCTCACCATCACCGGCTCGACGCTGCGCCCGCGCAGCGTCGCGTTCAAGGGCCCCCTGGCCAAGAACCTGCGCGAGAAGATCTGGCCGCTCATCGAGGCGGGCAGGATCAAGCCCGAGATCTACAAGACCTTCCCGCT
>JBQTJF010000376.1:0-4508 GCA_052387375.1 Betaproteobacteria bacterium | reverse complement strand
GGGCGCGGTGGCCGGCGTGCGCATCAACCCGCTCGGCCACGGCGGCGAGGCGGACCTGCTCGGCGTGCTGGCGGCGCGCCCGCAGGTGATCATGATGTCCAAGGTGGACGCGCCCGAGCAGGTGAAGGCGCTCGAGCAGGCCACCGGCGGCGCGGTCGAGCTGGTGCCCAACATCGAGAGCGCGCGCGGGCTGATGCGCGTCTACGACATCGCCCGCGCCAGCGCTCGCGTGAGCGCGCTGCTGCTCGCGAGCGAGGACATGGTGGCCGACCTCGGCACGGTGAGAAGCCGCGGCGGCGAGGAGCTCGCCTACGCGCGCGCCCGCTTCCTCCTCGAGTGCCGCGCCGCCGGCGTCGAGGCGATCGACTGCCCCTACACCTTCCGCGACGCGCGCGGCGCCGCGGCAGACGCGCGCTACGCCAGGCGGCTCGGCTACCGCATGAAGGGCCTCGTGCACCCGTCGCACGCACGCGCCGTGAACCGGGTGCTGCGGCCCGACCTGGCCCAGGCGAGGCGCATCGTCGCCGCGTTCGAGAAGGCGCGCGCCAAGGGAAAGGATCGCGCGCGGGTGGGCGGCGCGCTGATCGAAGTGCCGATCTACGCCGCGGCGAAGAGGCTGCTAGGCCGGTAGGCCGGCTTTCAGCAGCGCGTCGCGGTGGTGCGCGAGGTCTTCGTCGCGCTTGTAGTGCAGCGTCGGCAGGTAGTCCTTGCGCACGCTGAAGCCGGGATTCTTTTTCAGAACCAAGCCTGTTTGCTCCTGGGCGCGCGCCGCCTCCCCGGCCATCGCCAGGCAGGCGGCGAGAAAGGCGAGGAGGAACTCGTCGGGCGAGGCGATGCGCGAGAGCGCCTCGGCCGCCTCGACGTAGCGCCGCGCGCCGAACAGCGCGCGCGCGAGGTGGCTCCAGAAGCGCGCCGGGTGGTAGGGGTTGAGGCGCATTGCCTTGCGGATCCACGCGACGCCTTCCTCCGCTTGGCCGAGCCAGGTGAGGACCTCGCCCTGCTGCACCACGATCAGGTCGTCGTTCGGATTGAGCTGCAGCGCGCGGTCCTGGTGGTACGCCGCCCGCTCGTAGTCGTGCTGGCGCAGGCGCAGCGCGGCGAGGATGCGGTGCACGTCGCTGTCGTGGTCGTCGAGCGCCGCCGCGGTCAGCGCCTCTTCCTCGACGAGGCGCAGGCCCGCGTCGGCGTCGCACCAGCCGTAGGTGAGCTGCTGCCCGACGATGCACGCCTTCCAGGCGTGCGCGTGCGCGTACTTCGGGTCGAGGGCGATGGCGCGCTCGATCAGCTGCGTGGCCCTCGCGTTGTCGGCGCGCGTCGAGCGGTGGTGCAGCGTCTTGGCGGTGGCCACGCACTCGTAGGCGGCCATGTTCTCGGTCGGCTTGCGCGCGGCGCGCTCGCGCGTCGCGGCGTCCACCCGCCCGGGCAGCACCGAGACGATGGCGTGGGTCACCTCATCCTGCAGGGCGAAGATGTCGTCGAGGTCGCGGTCGTAGCGCTCGGCCCAGAGATGGCGGTCCGACTCGCCGTCGATGAGCTGCACGGTGACGCGCACGCGCTTGCCGGCCTTGCGCACGCTGCCCTCGAGCACGTACTGCACGCCGATCTCGCGCGCCACCTTGCGCACGTCGACCGCCTGCCCCTTGTACTTGAAGGAGCTGTTGCGCGAGATGACGAACAGCTCCGGGAAGCGCGACAGCTCGGTGAGGATGTCCTCGGTCAGCCCGTCGGCGAAGAACTCCTGCTCCGCCTCGCCGCTCATGTTGGCGAAGGGCAGCACGACGATCGAGGGTTTGGCGGCGGCGGCGCCGGCCGGCGCCGGCGCGCCGCGGCCGTCGGCGCGCACGCGGTAGACGCGCACCGGGGCGGCGATGTTCTTCAGCGCGCGCTCGCCCAGGTCCTCGAAGTCGAGGTCGAGCTTGCGGCGCACCTCGTCGTACACCTTGCCCGAGACGCAGATGCCGCCGGGCTCGGCGAGCGCCTCGATGCGCGCGGCGACGTTCACCCCGTCGCCGTACAGGCGCCCCTCGTCGACCACCACCTCGCCGAGGTTGACGCCGATGCGGAAGACGAGGCGCTTGTCGTCCGGCAGCTTGTCGTTGCAGCCGTCGATCTGCGCCTGCATGGCGCGCGCCGCCTCGAGCGCGTTCACCGCGCTCGGGAACTCGGCGAGCACGTTGTCGCCCGCCATGTCGACCACCCGGCCGCCGTGGCGCACGATCGCCTCGGCCGCGGCCTCGCGGCAGGCGGTGAGCACGCGCACCGTGCCGAGCTCGTCCTCGCCGATCAGCCGGCTGTAGCCGGCCGCGTCGGCGCTAAGGATGGCGGCGAGCTTGCGTTGCACGCGCGTAGCTTACCGCAGCGACGAAGAACACGATGCTCAAGAGCACTTCCAGGGAAGCGAGGATCCTTGAGAAACCGGCGTCGCTCCACGCCCTGGTCACGCCTTCGGCGAAGTAGGCGAGGATCAGCATGCTCGACCACTGGTAGGTATAGCGCCTGCCCGCCAGTATGCCGCCCAGCGGCAGGGCGAGCGGCAGCGCCTTCAGCGCCATGAGCGAGCCGCCCGGGCGCAGCGGCGCGAGCCACAGCTCCCAGGCGACACAGAGAAGAATCAGCAGGATCAGCGCCGAGGCGGCGCTAAGCCTGGCGAAGCTTGACGGCGATTCCTGCAAGAAGCCGACCTTGCGCGATGCAAAGCGTCCGCTCGTCGCCGGCGACCGGCTGGTCGTCGGCGAGCCCGGCGAAGTGGCTGGCGCCGTAGGGCGTGCCGCCGGCGCGCGTCGCGTTCAGCTCGGGCTGCGTGTAGGGCAGGCCCATCACCAGCATGCCGTGGTGCAGGAGCGGCAGCATCATCGAGACGAGCGTCGTCTCCTGCCCGCCGTGCAGGCTGCCGGTGGAGGTGAACACGCACGCCGGCTTGCCGGCGAGCGCGCCGCGCTGCCAGAGCAGCCCGGTGCCGTCGAGGAAGTGCTTGAGCGGCGCCGCCATGTTGCCGAAACGCGTGGGGCTGCCCAGCGCCAGCCCTGCGCAGGTTTCCAGATCATGGTGTTCGCAGTAGGGGGACCCGCTGGACGGCACAGGGCCTTCATCCTCTCCCATGTTGGTCGAAACCTTCGGCACGGTCCGCAACACGGCCTGCGCGCCGGGAACGCGCTCCACGCCCTCGGCGACGAGCTCGGCCATGCGCCGCACGGACCCGCCGACGCTGTAGTAGAGGACGAGGATCGAGGCCACGCCTTATGATAAGAGCAATCGATGGAGAAGAAGCCGCGCTGGCGCAGGTTCGCCGACTTCGTCGCCGCCGTGTCGGCCCGCTTCACCGAGGAGCGCGGCCTGCAGGTCGCCGCCAGCCTCACCTACACGACGCTGCTGTCGCTGGTGCCGCTGTTCACGGTGGCGCTCGCGGTGTCGACCGCGTTTCCGGCGTTCGACGAGACGGTGGACGCGCTGCAGCTCTTCGTCTTCGAGAACTTCCTGCCCGACGCGCGCGGCGTCGATACCATCGCCGAGCAGATCGCCTCCTTCACGCAGAACGCCGGGCGGCTCACCGCCATCGGCATCGCCTTCTTCGCCGTCACCGCGGTGCTGCTCATCCGCACCATCGACGAGGCGCTGAACGGCATCTTCCGCGTGCAGCGGCCGCGGCCGGTGCTGCAGCGCGTGCTCATCTACTGGGCGGTGCTCACCCTCGGGCCGGCGCTGGTGGGCGGCAGCCTCTCGGCCACCTCGTTCGCCGTCGCCGAGTCCTTCGGCTGGCTCCAGCTCGACATCCTCGCCGACGCCATCCTGCGCGTGCTGCCGTTCGCCTTCACCTGCGTGGCGCTGACGCTGCTCTACGCGGTGGTGCCCTACCGGCGCGTGCCCTGGCGCCACGCGCTCGCCGGCGCCATCCTCGCCGGCATCGCCTTCGAGCTCGCCAAGCGCGGCTTCGCGCAGTACCTGGTGCGCTTCCCCACCTACACGCTCATCTACGGCGCCTTCGCCACCATCCCGATCTTCCTCGTCTGGATGTACCTCTCCTGGGTGGTGGTGCTCGCCGGCGCCGCGCTCACCGCCATGCTGCCCGCCTACTACATCGACGAGCGCAAGCCGCTCGCCGGCAGCGACTTCGTCGACGCGCTGGCGGTGCTCTCGGCGCTGGCGCAGGCGCACGCCGACGGGCGCATCCTGACGCTGCGCCGGCTCACCGCGCAGCTGCGCCTGATGCCGCACCGCTGCGAGCAGGTCCTGGAGCGCAGCCGCGTGCTGGGCTGGACGGCGCGCACCGAGAAGGACGGCTGGGTGCTGACGCGCGACCCGGCGGGCATCTCGGTCACCGACCTCTTTCGCGCCTTCGTCTTCGACGCGCAGGCCGCCGGCCTCCCCGAGGGCCATCTCGGGTTATCGTTGAAGGAATACGCGGAAAAGTAGAGCGCATGAGGCACGGTGTTGCCGCCCCCCTGACAAGGGGGGAGCGACCCCCGATCCAGTCGGGGGGAGCGGGGGGTTCCAAAAAATCGGTACGATCG
>JBQTJF010000375.1:0-9756 GCA_052387375.1 Betaproteobacteria bacterium | reverse complement strand
CGCAGCGCGTCGCGCGACAGATCAAGGCGGGCAACCTCTGGATCAACGGGCACGCGCGCCTGCACGCCGAGATCGAGATGGGCGGCTACAAGGAGAGCGGGCTTGGCCGCCTGCACGGCGTGGAAGGCCTCGAGGCGTTCCTGCAAACCAAACACGTGTCCTGGGAGCTGGGCCGCGCAAACTGAGCTCGCGGGAGCCAAACCATGAAGCTCGGCTTCGCGCAGTCGCAGTAGGGCCCAGGCGCCCTCGCCCTTGCGTCAGGCCGTCGCTTCTTGCGCCGCCGCCTTCATCGCCTCGACGCGGATCTGCTCGGTGAGCTCGGCCTTGGTGCGCGTGAACTGCGGCGTGGTCTTCAGGGTGTAGTGCCGCGGGTGCGGCAGCTCGATCGGCACCATCGCCTTGATGCGCCCGGGCCGCGCCGACATCACCGCCACCCGGTTGGCCATGAAGATCGCCTCGTCGATGTCGTGAGTGACGAACAGCACCGTCTTGCGGTCGGCTTCCCAGATGCCGAGCAGCAGCTCCTGCATCAGCGCCCGCGTCTGGTTGTCGAGCGCGCCGTAGGGCTCGTCGAGCAGCAGTATCTTCGGGTCATTAGCGAGCGCGCGGGCGAGCGCGGTGCGCTGCTGCATGCCGCCCGAGAGCATCTTGGGATAGTGGTCCTCGAACCCTCGCAGGGCGACCTGGGCGATCAGGGCTTGCGCCCGCTCCGGCGTCGAGCGGCTGCCGAAGCGGACATTCTGCTCGACGGTGAGCCACGGAAAGAGCGTGTAGGACTGGAACACCATGCCGCGCTCCGGCCCCGGGCGAGAGGTCACGCTGCCGTCGAGCAGCACGCGTCCCGTGGTCGGGGCGTCGAGGCCGGCCACGATCCTGAGCAGCGTCGACTTGCCGCACCCGGAGGGGCCGAGGATGGCGATGAAGTCGTTGTCCTCGACCGCGAGATCGATGCGCTCGAGCGCCTGGGTCGGCGGCCCCCGCCGCACCCCGGGGAAGGCGCGCGACACCGCTTCGACGCTCAGAACGCCCACGGATAGAGCCTCCGGTTCGCCCACTTGAACGCGAGATCGGAGACCAGGCCGATGACGCCGATGCAGAAGATGCCGAAGATCATCTGTCCCGTATCGAGCAGGCGCTGGCTGTCCATGATCATGTGGCCGATGCCGCTCTCGGCGCCGACCAGCTCGGCGACGATGACGTAGGTCCAGGCCCAGCCCAGCACCAGGCGCAGCGTCTCGGCGACCTGCGGCGCGGCGCCCGGCAGCATCACCCGCCGCACGATCTCGCCGGAGCCGGCGCCGAGGGTGTAGGCGGCCTCGATCAGGTCGCGCCGCGTCGAGCCGACGATCAGCGCCGCCATCAGGACGATCTGGAACACCGAGCCGATGAAGATCACGGCGAGCTTTTGCGCCTCGCCGACTCCCGCCCAGAGGATCAGCAGCGGGATGAACGCCGAGGCCGGCAGATAGCGCGCGAACGATACGAACGGCTCGAAGAAGGCCTCGACCGGCTTGAAAGCGCCCATCAGGATGCCGAGCGGGACCGCGACGACTGCGGCGAGCACGAAGCCGCCCATCACCCGGAAAACGGTGATGCCGACGTCCTTGTGGAAGCCGAACTCCCAGAACAGGTTGATCCCGGCCTTGAGCGTATAGGCCGGGTCCTTGAGGAAGATGGCGTCGATCAGCCCGCCGAAAGTGGCGAGCGCCCACGCGGCGAAGAACAGCGCGAAGAACGCGGCCCCGAGGGCGAGGCGCGCGCGCTGCGAGACCGGCTTGAGCGGTTCCAGCTTACTGGAAGCGCAGGTCGATCATTTCCGCGGCCGTGGGCTGCTTCTTGATCACGCGGTTGAACGCCAGCACGCCGACCGCGAACTCGATGAACGCCTTGTGCTCCGCGGCGTAGTACGCCTTGTTCGCGGCGCGGTCGGTCCAGGTGATGAAGGCCGCCGACTTGGCGAAGGCTTCGCCCGACTGCTTCACCGAGCTGCCCATCAGCTCGTGCGCCCTCGCCGGCTCGCGCTCGATCATGTCGAGCGCCTCGAAAAAGCTGTCCACGGTCGCCTTCACCACCTTGGGGTGCTTCTGGATGAAGTCCTTCTTGAACACCAGCACGTCGATGACCACCGGGTAATCCTTGGTGGTGGCGATGATCTTGCCGGCGTCGGGCCTGGCGCGCACGCTCGAGAGGTAGGGCTCGTAGGTCACGGCGGCGTCGTTCTGGCCGGCGACGAAGGCCTGCGCCGCGGGATTCGCGGCCATGGTGGCGCGGGTCACGTCCTGGATGGTGAGCCCGTTCTTCTGCAGGATGTACGACAGCATGAAGTGCTGCACCGTGCCCGGCCCGTCGACGTTGACGGTCTTGCCCTTGAGGTCCTTGATCGAGTTGATGCCGTGGCGAACCGCCAGGCCGTCGCCGCCGTTCGACTTGTCGATCAGCGCCACCTGCACGGTCGGAATGTCCGCCGAGGTCCAGACGATGTGCTGGTCGACGGTGGTGGCCGCGGCGTTGAGCGCGCCCGAGGCGAGCGCCGCCGAGCGCTGCACCGGCGCGATGAAGCGGATCTCGATGTCGACGCCGTTCTTCTTGAAGATCCCGGCCAGCTCGGCCAGCTTGAGCGGCTGGAACCCCGTCCATCCGCTCATCCCGAGAACCACCTTCTCCTGCGCCTGAGCGCTGAACGCCACGCCCGCGGCAACGATCAAGGCAAGCCATTTCATGTCGTACCCCCGTGAGAACTCGAAGCATTTCATTCTAGCGATCATCCCTCGGCAGCCGCATGGCGAGGCGGCTGGTCACCACCCCCGTGTTCAGGCCGATGGTGCGCAGGCCGCCGAAGAAGCGCGCGTGCTCGATCTTGCAGCAGCGGTCCATCACCACCATGAGGCCGGCTTCCCGCGCCATGCCCGCGGCCTCCTCGTTGATGACGCCGAGCTGCATCCAGAGCACCTTGGCCCCGATCTCGATCGCCTGCTTCGCGATCGCGCTCGCCTCGTGCGAGGGCCGGAACACGTCGACGACCTCGATCGGGCTCGGGTGGCTCGCCGCCGCCTCGGCGAGATCGGCGTAGACGCGGCGGCGCAGGATGGGCCGCTTGCCGGCCTGGGCCGGATTGACCGGCACGATATCGTAGCCGTTCGCGTCGAGATAGATGGCGGCAAACGAGCTCGCGTTGTAGTAGTTGGAGCTCAGCCCGACCATGGCGATCGTCCGGCAGGTGGTGAGGATGCGATAGCGCTCCCCTGGCGTCAGGCCGTAGCCGTTGCGTTCTCCGACGGCGCTCATCAGCTTTGGTACGGCGCGCCGTACGCCTTGGATAGGATCGAGTGGCCCGCGGCTTCCTGCGGGATTCTGGCGGGGACCGGCCCGCTCTTCTGCGAAGCCGCCAGCGCCTGCTCCAGGTCCTCGACGATGTCCTCTACGTCCTCGATGCCGATCGACACGCGCACCATCTCCGGGCCGATGCCCGCGGCGCGCAGCTCCTCGTCGGTGAGCTGCTGATGCGTGGTCGAGGCGGGATGGATGACGAGGGACTTGGCGTCTCCGACGTTGGCGAGGTGGCTGAAGAGCTGGACCGACTCGATGAATCTCTGTCCGGCCTCGCGCCCGCCCTTGATGCCGAAGGTGAAGATCGAGCCGGCGCCCTTCGGCAGGTACTTCTTGGCCAATGCGTGATAGCGATTGGAGGCCAGGCCCGGGTAGTTTACGTCGGTAACCGCGGGGTGCCGCTCCAGGTGCTCGGCCACCCGCTGCGCGTTGCGCACGTGGCGCTCCATGCGCACGTGCAGCGTCTCCAGGCCGATCAGCATCAGCCAGGCCGTGAACGGCGCCATGGTCGGCCCATAGTCGCGCAGCATCTCCGCGCGGCACTTGAGCAGCCAGCTGAAGTCGCCGAAGTACTCGAAGAAACGCAGATTGTGGTAGCCCTTGGAAGGCTCGGTCATGCCCGGGAACCTGCCGTTGTCCCAGGGGAAGCGGCCGCCGTCGACGAGCACCCCGCCGATCGCCGTGCCGTGGCCGCAGATGAACTTGGTCGCCGAGTGCACGACGATGTCCGCGCCCCAGTCGAGCGGCCGGCAGAGGTAGGGCGAGGCAAAGGTGTTGTCGATGATCAGGGGCACGCCGACCTCGTGCGCGAGCTCGGCCAGCGGCTCGATGTCGATGACGTCGATCTTCGGATTGCCCATGACTTCGGCGTAGAACGCTTTCGTCCTGGGCGTCACCGCGGCCTTCCACTGCGCGAGGTCCGTACCATCCACGAAGCGCGCCTCGATGCCGACCTTGCGGAAGCTCACGTCGAACTGCTGGTAGCTGCCGCCGTAGAGGCTGCGCGATGATACGAATTCGTCGCCCGCCTGCATGAGGGTAAACAAGGTCAGGTGCTGCGCGGCCTGCCCGGAAGCCGTGGCCACCGCGCCGATGCCGTTCTCCAGCGCGGCGATCCGCTCCTCGAACACCGCCACCGTCGGATTCATGATCCGCGAGTAGATGTTGCCGAAGCGCTGCAGCGCGAAGAGATTGGCGGCGTGGTCGGTGTCCTCGAACACGTAGGCGCCGGTCTGGTAGATCGGCACCGCGCGGCTGCCGGTGACCGGGTCGGGCCGCTGGCCGGCGTGCACCGCCAGCGTGTCGAATCCGAACTGCTTTTCCTTTTCCATATCGGGACCGCCTCCGCTGCGGCTATGATTTGGCTCGATGCTAAGCTTGGCAGTATCTCAGGTGCAAAAGAGCGCTGCCGCTCGCCTGGCTTGCTCCAGCCTTGTGTTCTGCATCGGCGCCCGCTTGCGCCGCACCTCCTCCACGATGCTCGCTTCGGCCGTCGCCGGATGGCCGCAGCCGAACGGAGGCGACGGGTCGTATTCGATCAGGAGTTGAATCGCTTTCGCAGTGCCGGCGCCGCACGTCTCTGCGGCGATGGTGAGTCCGAAATCGATGCCGGCGGTGACACCGCCGCCGGTGATGCGGTTGCGATCGATCACCACGCGCTCGGGCGCGGCCGTCGCCCCGAAGATCGGCAGCAGGTCGAGCGAGAGCCAATGCGTTGTGGCGCGGTAGCCCTTGAGCAATCCTGCCGCGCCCAGGACCAGCGCGCCCGTGCACACCGACGTGACGTACCTGGCATGCAAGGCCTGATCGCGCAGAAACTCGAGCACCCTGCGCTCTTCCATGAGGGCGCCGGCGCCCGGGCCGCCGGGCACGAAGATCACGTCGAGCGCGGGAGCGGCATCGATGGTCGTGTCCGGCAGGAATCGCAGCCCTCCTCTTGCCGCAACGGGCTCCAAGGTGCTGGCAATGACCTTGACATCACAGCCGGGCAACTGCGCAAAGACCTCGTACGGGCCCGTGAAGTCGAGCTGCGTCATCTCGGGGAACATCAGCATCCCTGCGATCATTGCCGGATCTCCTTGTCGTGGCTGGGTGGCGGCGCTGCCAGAATGCGGCAGGCCTGCGGCTGGATCTTCACGAACACCCGCTCCCCCGGGCTGAGCTTCCGCGCCGGCTGCGTGCGCACGAACAGCGGACCCCAGGCCGTGCTCGCACGGCAATCGCGCGCGCTGCCGAGATAAGTGACCTCCTCGATCGTCGCTGCCAGCACGTTCGCACCGTCTGGCGGCGTCTGCAAGCCGATCTCGACATCCTCGGGCCGCACGACGACCGTAACGCGCGATCCCGGCGCATGCCTTTCCTCGCTTTGCTGCAAGTGGCACGTGAGCGGGGCGTCTCCAACCTGCACGACGACCATGCCGGCGTCAGGCCGGGAGACGATCCTGCCTTCCAGGAAGTTGGACTTGCCGACGAACTCGGCGACGAACGGATGGCCGGGCCGGGAATAGATCTCTTCGGGCGATCCCTCCTGCACGATCTCGCCCCGGTCCATCACCGCGACCCGGTGCGACATCGCCAGCGCCTCGGACTGGTCGTGCGTCACGTACAGCGTCGCGGTGCCAAGGCGCCTGACGAGCCCGCTCAGCTCCTCGCGCATCTGCTCGCGGAGCTTGGCGTCCAGGTTGCTCAGGGGCTCGTCCAGCAGCAGGAGCGCCGGCCGCGACACCAGGGCGCGCGCCAGCGCCACGCGCTGCTGCTGTCCTCCGGAGAGCTGGGGGGCTGGCCGGCGCGCGAGGGCCTCCATCTTGACGAGCCGCAACGTCTCCATCACCCGGGCCTCGATGTCGCGCTCGCCGGGGCGGCGTTTTCCGACGCGCAGCGGATACGCGACGTTTTCGTACACGCTCATGTGCGGCCAGATGGCGTAGGACTGGAAGACCATGCCGAGCGGGCGCTCGTAGGGCGGAACGTGGATGCCGCGCTCGGGGCAATCCACGATCTCGCCGTCGAGCCGGATCTCGCCCGCGTCCGCCCGCTCGAGCCCGGCGATGCAGCGCAGCGTCGTGGTCTTGCCGCAGCCGCTCGGGCCGAGCAAGGTGAACGACTGTCCCTGCTCCACGGCGAAGCTGACCCGGCGCACCGCGCCCACTTCGCCCGCCGCGGCGCGGAAGCTCTTGCGCAGGTCCCGGACGGCGAGCATCCGCTCAGCCCTCGCCGAGCCGCGGCACCAGGAAGCGGCGCACGAGAAATCCCAGAACGAGCACGATGGCGAGCATGACGAAGCCGAGCGCGCTTGCCTCCTGCATGTATCCGCGCTCGTAGAGCTTCCAGACGTGCACGCCGAGCACGATGTTGTCGGGACGGTACAGAAGCAGCGCGAGCGTGAACTCGCGGAAGCTGACGATGAACAGCAGCAGCCACGAAAGCACCACGGCGGGGGCGAGAAGCGGCAGCAGGATCCTGCGGAAGGTCGTGAACCAGCGCGCCCCGCTCGCCTGCGAGGCCTCTTCCAGCTCGCGGTGCACCTGGATGAGGCTCGCGCGCACGATCCTGGTGGCCACCGCCATGCGCGTCGCGTAGGCGAGCACCAGGATCCAGACCGTGCCGTAGACGCCCAGCGGCAGCACCAGGTAGAACAGGCCGATCGCCGTGCCGGTGATGACCGCCGGGATGGTGAGCGGCGCGAAGGTCATGAAGTCGAGCAGATAGCGCCCAGGCAGGCGGCTGCGCACCACGATCCAGGCGACGCTGCAGGCGATGAACACCACGATGGTCGCGCTCAGCCCGCCGGCGATCAATGTGTTGCGCAATGCGAGCAGCGTCGTGGCGCTCGTGAGGACGTTGACGAACGGCTGAATCGTGACCGCCGCCGCGCCGGGCGCCAGCAACGCCGCGGCGAGCATGACCGCCGCGGGCAGCGCGAGCGTCAGCAGGAGATAGACGAGCACCACCGCGAGCGCCGGAAAGCGCCAGCGGCCGCGCGCGATGCGGCGCGGCCGGTAGGCGCGGCCGCTCACTGTAGCGTAGCGCTCTGCGACGCGCGTCGCCCGGTTGTACAGCGCCAGCAGCGCCGCGCCCAGCAGCACGAACGGGACGGCGATCGCTGCGATCTGGCCGTAGCTGGGGAGCCCGATCGGCGGATTGAGCGCGAAGAAGATCCAGGTGCTCAGGATCTGCATCCGGGCGGGCACGCCGATCACCATCGGAATCTCGAAGCCCTCCAGCGTGAGTATCGCGACGACGATGAGCAGCGCCAGCGTCGCCGGCAGGAGGATGGGAAGGGTGACGCGCAGGAACGTGGTCGCCGGCCGTGCGCGGCACAGCGCGCTCGCGTCCTCGAGGGCGGGATCCATGCTGCGGAACGCCGCGCTCATGAAGAGGAAGCTGAGCGGCACGAGCGCCAGGCCCTGCACCAGGATCGCCCCGGCCGGGGTGAAGACGTCGAGCGGCCCCGGTCCCGCCAGGCCGAACGCGGCGCGCAGAAAGAGGTTCACCCAGCCCGTGTTCGGCCCCAGGAGCTGCACCCAGGCGATGGCCGTGATCACGGTGGGCACGATCACCGGGCTGACGATGGCGATGAACAGCAGGTCGCGCAGCGGCAGGTCCGCGCGCTCGACCAGCCACGCGAAGAGAATGCCGAGCGCCATCGTGAGGACCACCGACCCGGCCGTGTAGACGAGCGTGTCCGGCACCACTTGCTGGTAGAGCACCGGATTGAGGTAGATGTGCGCGAAGTTTCCCAGCGTCCAGGCGACGCCGGGTTCGAAGGGAAGCGCGTCCGTGGTATCGCGAAACGCCGTCGCCAGGAGGAACACGAGCGGCACCGAGACGAGCCAGACGACGCACGCCCCGGCGGTAAGCAGAACGAGCCCTTGAACGCTGGCGGCGCTTCGCAGCCCGTGCAGCGCGTACGCAAGCACCCGCGGCGGCTCCGGGGTTACTTCGTCGCGCCGGTGAGGACCGCGCGCGCCTTGCCATACAGCGCCGCCCGCGGCCGGGTGTTCTGATCGTCTTCGACGACGAGCTGGAGCTTCGCCTCCTGAACCAGCTTCGCGAGCGCGGTCGGTGCCCCGGGACGCGCGTCGGCGTCGAAGGACGCCTTCTCCATGGCGACCTTGCCCTCGCGGCTCGCCCCCCAAAGCGCGAGCAGCCGCGCCGCGTTCGGGTGCGGCGCCTTCTGGAGCACGCCGAGCACGTGCTGCGTGCTCCACGCGGGGCTCACCGGCGCCCAGTCGATCGGCTCGTTGTGCTGGTGCTTGCGCTTGAGCACCTCGCTGATCAGCCAGATCATGAGGTCCTTTTCCCCGCGCAGCAGCATGTCGCTCGCGACGGGCGAGCTGGGCACCATGGTGACCTTGGCTTCATCTCTCAGCCGGCGCGCGAAATCGAGCATCCAGGCCTCGCCTTTCGACAAGCCGAGCGTCGCCGGGACCCCCGGTACGAGCAGCGTCGCCCCGACGATTCGCCCCCGCCAGCGCGCATCGAGCAGGTCCTCCCACGTTTTTGGCAAGTCCTGCGGTTTCAGCCGGCGCGTGTCGTAGGCCACGGTGTAGATCACGTTGGCGGCCTTCAGGGTGCGGCCGTCGAGCGCCGTGTCGCCCGGCGCGATGCCGAACGCCGCGAGCTGCGCGCTGTCGAGCTTCGCCACCAGCCCGCGCTTCTCCAGGTCCAGGAAGCCGCTGATCGGCCAGAAAAAGACGTCGGCCTGGTGGGTGCCCGCCAGCTGCTCGGTGAGCAGCCTCTGGGGCGCCTGCGAGTCTCCGATGGGCTTCACCCTGATGCCGGGAAAGGCGCGCTGGAATTCCTCCACGTAGGATTTCTCGACCGTGTCGCTCGGCGGGCCCCACAGCACCACCTCGCCTTCCTTCTTCGCCGCCTCGTAAAGGTCTTTCGCGACGTCGGCGGGCGAGGCGGCCTGCGCGGCCGCCAGCGCTGCCAGTGCGAAGGCTGTTCTCAGAATCGTTCGCGATCCGATGATCGTTTTCATGCTTCCCTCCTCCGTCAAGCCGGGCTATGGCGCCGGCAGCCGTCCGAATACCTTCTCCAGCGCCAGTGCGATGGCAAGTAGCTTGCGGTCGCTCCCCGCCGGGCCGTCCAGCTCAAGGCCGAGCGGCAGCCCCGCCTCGGTGCGGCCGATCGGCAGCGTGAGGCCCGGCAGGCCCGCGTTCGAGCCCGGACCGGTGTTCTGGACGAAGGTGCGAAAAGTCGGCACGTCCTTGCCGTTCAGCTTCGTGGTCGCGTCGTCGCCGATCGGCGCCGCCGGCAGCGGCGTGGTCGGAAACGCGAGCGCGGCGAGCCCGTGCTTCGCGAACGTATCGGCATAGAGCTTCTTCAGCCGCGGCCGCAGCGCGAGCGCTTGCTTGTAGGCTCCTTCGGGCACCGCCTTCTTTGCGCCCGGGATCACCGCGCCGGTGAAGATGCCTTTCACGT
>JBQTJF010000374.1:0-2442 GCA_052387375.1 Betaproteobacteria bacterium | reverse complement strand
GTGTCAACGATTTACGACGGAAAAAACTCCCTACAGGCGCTCGGTCTCCCCGCTGCGGGGCTGCCATACCATCAGGCGTCGCTCTGCCAGCGACACCATCCCGTCGAGCACGAGGGCGAAGGCCGTCAGCACCAGAATTCCGGCGAAGACGGTGTTGATGTCAAAGACGCCCTCGGCCTGCAGGATCAGGTAGCCGACCCCCTCGGCGGAGCCGAGGTACTCCCCCACCACGGCCCCGACGAAGGCGAGCCCCACCGAGTTGTGCAGGCTGGCGAACTCCCAGCTCATGGCGCTCGGCACGTAGACGAAACGCAGAAGTTGCCGCGGCGAGGCACCGAGCATCCGGGCGTTCGCCAGCACCACGGGGCTCACTTCGCGCACGCCCTGGTAGACGTTGAAGAAGACGATGAAGAAGACAAGGGTCACGCCCAAGGCGACCTTCGAAGCGATGCCGAGGCCGAACCAGACGGCGAAGATCGGCGCCAGGATGACGCGCGGCATCGAGTTCAAGGCCTTGATGTAGGGATCGAGCAGCGCGGAGGCGAAAGGGCTGAGGGCGAGCCACAGCCCCATCGCCAGCCCGAGCACGGTGCCGATGACGAAGGCGAGCACGGTCTCGAGCAGCGTCACCCAGAGGTGCCGGTAGATGTCGCCACCGGCGAACCAGTTCCAGATGCGCTGCAGGACCTTCAGCGGCTCGCCGAAGAAGAAGGCGGCGCGGTTGGGATCGTCGAAGTAAAGCGGCGGCAGGAGCGTCGGGCTCGTCGCGATGTGCCAGAAGACGAAGGTCCCGGCGAGCAGGGCCGCCTGCCACAGCCGCAGCCACCTACTGCCGTTGCTGCTGCGCATAGCCCTTCAGCACTTCCTCCTTCATCGCGTACCAGATCTCGCCGTGCAGCTCGATGAAGCGCGGCGTCAGGCGAATTTCGGCGACGTCGCGGGGGCGCGGCAGGTCGATGCGGTACTCGCCGATCGGTCGGGTCTCGGGGCCGGCGGAGAGCACCACCACCCGGTCGGCGAGCGCGATCGCTTCCTCGAGGTCGTGGGTGATGAAGACCACCGACTTGCGGTCCGCCGACCACAGCTCGAGGAGCTCGTTCTCCATCAGCTGGCGCGTCTGCACGTCCAGCGCCGAGAACGGCTCGTCCATCAGCAGGATGCCGGGGTCGAGGATGAGCGTCTGTGCGAGCGAAACGCGCTTGCGCATGCCGCCTGAAAGCTGATGAGGGTAGCGGTCGCCGAAGCCGGCGAGGCCGACCCGCCGCAGCCATTCGTTGCCCTTCTGCAGCATCGCCTCCCGCGGCAGGCCGCGGAACTCAAGCCCCGCGATGACGTTCTGCAGGGCATTGCGCCAGGGCATCAGCGCTTCCTGCTGGAAGAGGTAGCCGGCGCGCGCGTTGATGCCGCGCAGCGGCTCGCCGCGCACGCGCACCGTGCCGGAACTGGGCTCGAGCAGTCCGGCGGCGACGTTAAGGAGCGTCGACTTGCCGCAGCCGGTTGGCCCGACGACCGACAGGAACTCTCCCGGCTGCACCACCAGGGTGGTGTCCCGCACGGCGGTGTAGCGCCGCGAGCGGTCTTCCCGCGAGACGAACGTGCAGGTGATCCGCTCCAACGCGATCGCCGGCGTCACTTGTACCTGGCGTTCGCCTTCTTTGCGAACTCGTTGGTGTAGGTGCGCGCCAGGTCGATCTCGGCGGGCTTGATGGCCGCATCGAAGGCGGCCAGCGCCTTCAGCGTCGCCCGCGCGCCGGCGTCGGAGATGATGCCGTCGGGCGAGATCGCCTCCTTCACCTTGTCGAAGGTGAACAGGTACAGCGCGCGGTCGCCCATGAGATAGGTCTCGGGCACCACCTTGGCGACGTCGGTCGCGCCGGCCCTGGCGATCCATTTGTCGGCGCGCACGATGGCGTTGGCGAGCGCCTGCGCCACGTTGGGGTACTTCCTGGCGAACTCGACCGGGGCGTAGAGGCAGCCCGCGGGCAGCGGCGCGCCCCAGACTTCCTGCGTGCCCTTCATCGTGCGCGTGTCGGCGATGATCTTGATCGCGCCATCCATCTCGAGCTTGGTCATGACCGGATCGACGTTCGAGATGGCGTCGAGCTGGCCGCTCTTCATGGCGGCGATCGCGCCGGCGCCGATGCCGGCGCCGACGATCGACACATCCTTGCTCGGATCGAGCCCGGCCTTGGTCAGCAGCTGCTTGACGAGGTTGTGCGTGCTCGACCCGGGCGCCGAGACGCCGATCTTCATGCCCTTCAGGTCCTTGAGCGACTTGAAGCTCGCCGCCTTCGCGCTGGAGATGCCGAGCACGATCTGCGGCAGCCGGCCCTGCAGCACGAACGCCTGGAAGTACTGCTTTTTGCCCTGCAGGCTGATGGTGTGCTCGTAGGCGCCCGAAACGACCTCGGCGCTGCCGCCGACCACCGCGCGCAGCGCCGC
>JBQTJF010000373.1:0-17271 GCA_052387375.1 Betaproteobacteria bacterium | reverse complement strand
ACATCCGCTTCGCTTCGGTCTACCGCAGCTTCGAGACGCCGGAGGATTTCCGCGACGCGGTGCAGGAAGTCAAGTCTTCCCGTAGAAGACGCAGGTGACGCACTTCTCCGCGTTCGACCACGCCATGATGCGGCGTGCGCTCGAGCTCGCCGGGCGCGGCCTGTATACGACCACGCCGAATCCCCGGGTCGGGTGTGTTCTTGCAAAAGAAGAAGCGATCGTAGGCGAGGGCTGGCACGAGCGGGCTGGCGAGCCGCACGCCGAAGTCATCGCCCTTGAGAGAGCGGGTCGCTCGGCCGCGGGCGCCACGGTGTACGTCAACCTCGAGCCGTGCAACCACCACGGGCGCACGCCGCCGTGCGTCGAAGCGCTGAAGAATTCCAGGGTGGGCCGCGTCGTGGCGGCGATGCGCGATCCGAACCCGCAGGCCGCTTCCGGCGGCGAGGCGCTCGCGGCGGCCGGGATCGGCTTCGAGCACGGCCTGATGGAGGAGCAGGCGCGCGAGCTCAACATCGGCTTCGTGTCGCGGGTCACGCGCGGGCGGCCCTGGGTGCGCCTCAAGGTCGCGGCAAGCCTCGACGGGCGCAGCGCCCTCGCCAACGGAAAGTCGCAGTGGATCACCGGGCCTGAGGCGCGGCGCGACGGGCACCGCTGGCGCGCGCGCGCCTGCGCCGTGCTCACCGGCATCGGCACCGTGAAGGCCGACGATCCGCGCCTCACGGTGCGCGAAGTCGAGACGCCGCGCCAGCCGCTGCGCGTCATCGTCGACAGCCGGCTCGAGACGCCGCCAAGCGCCAGGATTCTCGAAGGCGGGAACGTGCTGATCTTTTCCGGAAGGCCCGGGAAGGCCCCCCCGGGGGCCGATCTCGTGGTGCTGCCCAACCCCAGCCAGAAGGTCGAGCTGCCGAAGATGCTGGAGGCGCTGGCGCGCCGCGGCGTCAACGAGCTGCACGTCGAGGCCGGCTTCCGCCTCAACGGCTCGCTCGTGCGCGAGCGCTGCGTCGACGAGTTCCTCGTCTACCTCAACCCGAGCTTCCTCGGCGACGGCGCGCAGGGCATGCTCGACCTGCCGGCCTTTGCATCTCTCGACGAGAGAGTTCCGCTCAAGCTTCTATCCGTCGAGCGCCTCGGCGAGGACCTGCGCATTCGCGCGCGGCCCGCATAGGGCGGCGGCCATGATGTCCACGGCGATGCGCGCGCTCGACCCCCTGGGGTCGAGCCGGGGGCAGTACTCGACGAGCTCCACCGCGGCGAGGTCGGCGCGTCCGCCGATGCGCTCGAGGGCGCGCGCGAGGCTTGCGCCGCCGATGCCGCCCTTGACCGGCGTGCCGACGCCGGGCGCTTCGTCCGGCGTCACCACGTCGAGGTCGACGCTGATGCCGAAGCCGGCGGTGCCGGCGGTGGCGATGGCGAGCGCCTCGTCGAACGCGGCGTCGATGCCGCGCCGCTCGATCTCCTGCATGTGGATGACGCGCACGCCCAGGCGGCGCAGGCGCTCGTCCTCCTCGGGCTCGAAGCTCCTGACGCCGACCAGGCACACGTGCCGGGGCTCGAGCACGCCGGCGGCGAGGCCGTAGAGCGGATCGTCGTCCTGGCCGAGCAGCCAGGCTAGCGGCATGCCGTGCAGGCGCCCGGTATGGCTGGTGCCCGGCGTGTGCGCATCCATGTGCGCGTCGACCCAGACCAGGCCGAGACTACCCTCGAGCGCTCGCGCCACGCCGGTCCACGTGCCGCCGGCGCAGCTGTGGTCGCCGCCGATGACGCAGGGCAGGCGCTCGCGGCGCAGCGCGTCGGCGACCGCCGAGGCGAGCAGGGCGCAGAGCCGGCTCACCGCCATCTGCTTGCGCCGCTCCGCGGGCGCGGGGCTGAGCATCGGCCCGGGCTGCGACGGCGCGCCGCAGCCGGCGAGGCGACGCGCCAGCAGCGGGGCGAGCACGGCCGGGGCCTCGGCGCAGCCGGGATGCGCGCCGCCCAGTCCCCAGGCCGCGCCGATGAGCTCGATTTGTCGTTGCATCGCTACATCCGGATCAGAGTCGCGCTACGCCCTACGACAGAACGGGCGTCTCGGGGTTCTGGTCCAATTTCATCATGAAGCAGGCCGGAACGGCGGCGAGCGTGCGCTGGCAGGAATGGGCCGGGTTCGCGCTCGGCCTCTGGCTGGCAGTCTCGCCCTGGCTCCTCGGCTACGCGGACCACGCCCCCGCCACCGCCAACGCCGCCTTCGTCGGCCTGGCGCTCGCGCTCGCCTCGCACTTCGAGGCGAGCTTCGACGAGGTGTCGGGCGAGTGGCTGAACCTCGCTCTCGGGCTCTGGCTCATCGCCGCGCCCTTCGTGCTCGGCTTCAGCCCGGCTGCCGCGGCGGCGAACTCGCTCGCCGTGGGCACCTGCGTCACCGGCCTCGCCGCCTCCGCGCTCGGGCTCGACAAGGAAATCGCCAGGCTTTTCGGTTAACCTCGCCGCCATGTTCACGGGGATCGTGGCGGCGGTGGGGAGGATCGTGCGCGTCTCCCCGCTCGAGGTCGACGCCGGCGCGCTCGACCTCTCCGACGTCGCGGTCGGCGACTCGATCTGCGTGCAGGGCGTGTGCCTCACCGTGACCTCGGTCGGCCGCGGGCGCTTTACCGCCGACCTCTCGCAGGAGACGCTGCGCGTCACGACCGGCCTCGACCGCCTGGGCGAGGTGAACCTGGAGAAGCCGCTGGCCGTGGGCGAGCGGCTGGGCGGGCACCTCGTCACCGGCCACGTCGACGGCGTGGGCGAGGTGGTGCGCCGCGCCGGGGGCGTGGTCGCCATCCGCGCCGGCCGCGCGCTTGCCCGGTTCATCGCCGTGAAGGGCTCGATCTGCGTCGACGGCGTCAGCCTGACGGTGAACCGCATGGCGGACGATGCGTTCGAGGTGAACCTCATTCCCCATACGCTCGAGGTCACCACGCTAGGCCGCCTCTCGCCCGGGACCAAGGTGAACCTCGAGGTCGATCTCGTCGCCCGCTACGTCGAGCGGCTCGTGTCGCCGAGCACGTCCTCGACGTAGAGCTTCTGCACCGCCACCAGCCCCGCGGCGGCGAGCGGGGTGGCGACGATGACGCCGAGCGGGCCGGCGGTCACGCCCAGGATCACCTGCGAGAAGAGCAGCAGCGCCGGCGGCAGGTAGACGGCGCGGTGCTGGACGAGCGGCGTGAGCAGGTAGCTCTCGACCGACTGGATGGCGATGTACAGCCCGGCAGTCCAGAGCGCCAGCTCGGGCCCTTCGGCGAAGGCGACGAGCACGGCGGGGACCGCCGCGACGATCGGGCCGATGTAGGGCACGAACTCGGCGAAGCCGGCGAAAAGCGCGAGCGGCAGCGCGAACGGCACGCCGAGGAGCTGCAGCCCGATCCAGGTGAGCGTGCCGACGATCGCCATCAGCACCACCTGGCCGACCAGCCAGCGCTGCAGCATGTGCCGGCGCGCGCAGCAGCACGGCGATGAAGATGCCCATGAACAGCAGCAGGAACACGTCGATGGCGTACCACAGCAGCACCAGCAGCACGACCACGCTGACGCCGATGCCGACGTAGACCAGCGCGTGCTGCGCGGTGTCCTTGCGTTCGGCCTGGTCCATGGCCTAGGTCGGACCCTGTACGATTGGCCGAGTTCATGGGGGACACGACCCACAGCGGCAGCCGCATCCGCTTCGATCCCGCGCTGCCGATCAACGCGCGCCGCGACGAGATCCGCGCCGCCGTCGAGCGACATCCCGTAGTGATCGTGTGCGGCGAGACCGGGTCCGGAAAGACTACGCAGCTGCCCAAGCTGCTGCTCGAGATGGGCCGTGCCCGCGCCGGCCGCATCGGCCACACCCAGCCGCGGCGCATCGCCGCGCGCTCGGTGGCCGCGCGCATCGCCGAGGAGCTGGGCGACGCGCTCGGCGGGGCGGTCGGCTACAAGGTGCGCTTCCACGACCAGGTCGGCGCGCGCACCGCGATCAAGCTGATGACCGACGGCATCCTGCTCGCCGAGACGCAGGGCGACCGCAAGCTGCGCGAGTACGGCACCATCATCCTCGACGAGGCGCACGAGCGCAGCCTCAACATCGATTTCCTCTTGGGGTATCTCAAAAGGCTCATCCAGGAAAGAGAGGACCTGAAAGTCATCGTCACCTCCGCGACCATCGACGCCGAGCGCTTCTCGCGGCACTTCGACGGCGCGCCGGTGATCGAGGTGTCGGGGCGCCTGTACCCCGTCGAGGTGCGCTACCGGCCGGTCGGCGGCGACGCCGAGGACACCACGCGGGAGGAGGAAGAGCAGGCGCTCGCCGACGCGGTGGCCGAGCTCTGCCGCGAGGGCGATGGCGATGTGCTGGTGTTCCTGCCGGGAGAACGCGAGATCCGGGATGCAGCGGAAACCTTGAGAAAGAAAGCGCCGAGGAACGTCGAAATTCTCCCCCTGTATTCGCGCCTCTCGGCCGCCGAGCAGGACCGCGTCTTCAGGCCCGGCCGCCAGCGCCGCGCGGTGCTCGCCACCAACGTCGCCGAGACCTCGCTCACCGTGCCGCGCGTGCGCTACGTGGTCGACAGCGGCGACGCGCGCGTCAAGCGCTACAGCTACCGCAACAAGGTGGAGATGCTGCGCGTCGAGCCGATCTCGCAGGCGGCGGCAAAGCAGCGCGCCGGCCGCTGCGGCCGCGTCGCCGACGGCGTGTGCATCCGCCTGTACTCGGAGGAGGACTACGACAGGCGCCCGGCCTTCACCGATCCGGAGCTGCTGCGCTCCTCGCTCGCCGCGGTGATCCTGCGCGCGAAGAGCCTCGGCCTCGGCGAGGTGGAGAGCTTCCCGTTCCTCGACCCGCCAAGCCCGCGCGCCATCGCCGATGGATACGCTCTTCTGCAGGAGTTGGGGGCGGTCGACGAGGCGCGGAACCTTACAGGCATCGGGCATGAGCTAGCACGGCTGCCGCTCGACCCGCGCCTCGCGCGCATGCTGGTGGCGGCGCGCGAAGAGCGCTGCCTCGCGCAGGTGCGCGTCATCGCCGCGGCGCTCTCGGTGCAGGACCCGCGCGAGCGGCCCCTGGAGCGCGCGTCGGCCGCGGACGAGCGCCACGCACGCTTCGCCGACGAGCGCTCGGACTTCCTCGCTTTGCTCAAGCTCTGGAAGCTGCAGGGGGAAAGCGGGCTGCGCCGGCTGTGCCGGGATAACTTCCTCTCGTATCCGCGCATGCGGGAGTGGCGCGATGTCGAGGCGCAGCTTGCCAGGAGCCTGGAGGAGCTCGAATGGCCGGCGTCCGCCGTCAACCCGGAGAAGCCCGACGGCTACCGCGCCATCCATCGCGCGCTCCTCGCCGGCCTGCTCGGCAACGTCGGCATGCGCGACGACGCGGAGGCCAGCTTTACCGGCGCGCGCGGCATCAAGTTCTGGATCCATCCCGGCTCGTGGACGAAGAAGCAGGGCCGCTGGGTGCTCGCCGCGGAGCTCGTGGAGACGACGCGGCTTTACGCGCGCGCGGTGGCCGGCATCGAGCCGAAGTGGCTGGAGGAGATCGGCGCGCATCTCATCAAGCGCGACCGCCACGACCCGCATTGGGAGAAGGACCGCGCCGAAGTGGTGGCGCTCGAGCGCGGCACGCTGTACGGGCTGCCGGTGTACGCCAACCGCCGCGTGGCGTATGCGCCGGTCGATCCGGCGCTTTGCCGGCAGATCTTCATCCGCGCGGCGCTCGTCGAAGGCGACTACGACACGCGGGCGCCGTTCTTCGCGCACAACCGGCGACTGGTCGCCGACATCGAGCGTCTCGAGAACAAGTCGCGCCGCCCCGACATCCTCGTCGACGAGGCGCTGATCGCCGCCTTCTACGACGAGCGCATCCCCGCCGAGGCGAGCGGCGGCGCCAGCTTCGAGCGCTGGCGCCGCGAGGCGGAGAAGCGCGCGCCGCGCCTGCTCTACCTCTCGCGCGAGGACCTGATGCGCCACGAGGCGGCGGGCATCACGACCGAGAACTTTCCGCCCGCCCTCGAGCTCGGGCCGAGCCGTTTCCCGCTCGAGTACCACTTCGAGCCCGGCTCGCCGCGCGACGGCGTGACCATGAGCGTGCCGCTCGCGCTCCTCAACCAGGTGCCGGCGGCGCGCTGCGAGTGGCTGGTGCCGGGGCTGCTCAAGGAGAAGGTGCGCGCGCTCGCCAGGTCGATGCCGCAGCGGCTGCGCCACAAGCTCGGTCCGCTCGACGAATTCGCCGCGGCGTTCACGGCCGCGGTGCCGCCTGCCGATACGCCGCTCGCGGCGGCGCTCTCGCGCTACATCCGCGCCAAGCACAACCTCGACGTGCCGCTCGACGCGTTCCGCCCGGACTCGGCGCCGCCGCACCTGCACATGAACTTTCGCGTGCTCGGCGAGGACGGCCGCCAGCTCGGCATGGGCCGCGATCTCGCGGCGCTGAAGGCCGAGTTTGCGACGCACACCGAGGCGGTCCTGCAGGAGGAGGTGCAGAGCGAGCGCTACAGCGGCTGGACCATGGGCGACCTGCCCGAGCTCATGGAGATCGAGCGCGGCGGCCGCACGCTGATCGGCTATCCGGCGCTGGTCGACGCCGGCGAGGCGGTGACGCTGCAGGTGTTCGATTCGCCGGAGAAGGCGCGCGAGGAGCACCGCGCCGGGGTGCGCCGCCTGCTCGCCATCGCTTTCCGCGACCGGGTGCGGGCTCTCGAGCGGTCTCTCGGGAAGGACATCGCGCTCGGGCCGCTCAAGGGCGACATCGTCGCGGCGGCGCTCGAGCGCACCTTCCTCGCCGAGTCGCTGCCCACGACGCAGGCCGATTTCGCGCGGCGCGTCGAGGAAGGCCGCAGCCGCTTCAATCTGATCGCGCAGGAGATCGCGCGCGCGGCCGCCGGCATCCTCGCGGAGAAATCCACTCTGGAAAAGAAGTTGAACGGTGCCGCGAAGGCCTTTCCTCGCGCCGCCCGGGACATTTCCGAGCAAGTCCAGCGTTTGCTTGCCCCGGGCTGGCTGGCGCGCCATCCCTGGGAGCGCCTGCAGCACCTGCCGCGCTACCTGATGGCGGCGTCGCTGCGCCTGGACAAGCTGCGCGCCGACCCGGCGCGCGACGCGCGCCTCGCCGCGGAGGTGGCGGTGCTGGACGCGCCCTATCGCCGCGAGCTGGCGGCGCGCGGGCGCTACGGCGCGCCCGAGCCGGCGCTCGAGCAGTTCGGCTGGCTGCTCGAGGAGCTGCGCGTGTCGCTCTTCGCCCAGGAGCTCAGGACGCCGGTGCTGGTGTCGGCGAAGCGGCTCGCGAAACTTTGGCAGACTCTGCGCCGATGAGCGTCGCCGGCTCGCTCTTCTACGCGCTCGCCAACCTGCTGCACCCGCGCCTGCTGTGGCTGATGCTCTGGCCGATGCTGGTGTCGCTCGCGCTCTGGGGCACGGCGGCGCTCGCGCTGTGGACCCGCACCGCCGTCTCGCTCGCGGCGGTGCTCGAGCGGTGGATGGAATCGGCCATGTTCTTCGTCCGACTCGACATGGCCGACGCGGCGCTCGTTGCCGCGCACGTGCTGCTTTTCCTGCTGTTCGTGCCGCTCGTCTACCTGACCGCGCTCTTCATCCTCAGCGTGTTCGGCATGCAGAAGATGGTCGAGCACGTCGCGCAGCGCTCGTTTCCCGGCCTCGAGTGCCGCCGCGGCGGCGGCGTCGCCGGCAGCGGCTGGAACGCGCTCGTCGCGCTCGTCGGCATGCTCGCCCTGGCCCTCCTCAGCGTGCCGTTCTGGCTGCTGCCGCCGCTGTGGCCGCTCATTCCCCCCGCCATCCTCGGCTGGGTCAACCAGCGCCTGCTGCGCTACGACGCGCTGGCCGAGCACGCCGACCGCGAGGAGATGGCGCGCCTCTTTCGCGACCGGCGTGCCTCGCTTTACCTGCTGGGGCTGCTTCTCGCCCTGGCGGCCTACATCCCCATCGTCGGGCTCCTCGCGCCGGTGGTGTTCGGCCTCGCCTTCATCCATTACCTGCTCGGCGCGCTGCATAGCAGCCGCCTATCGCGCTGATGCCGACAAAGAATTGGCCGCCGGGAACGCCGCTTGCCAGACTCGGGGTTTCCACCATCGAACCCGGAGCGTCCGCACATGTTTCCCAACCGCGAGGGACAACGCGTCCCGCAAGTCACCTTCCGCGCCCGCAGCGAGAGCGACTGGAAGCCGCTCACGACCGATGAGCTCTTCAAGGGCAGGACAGTCGTGGTGTTCTCCCTGCCCGGCGCCTTCACGCCCACCTGCTCCTCGACGCACGTGCCGCGCTACAACGAGCTGGCGCCGGCGTTCTTCGCCAACGGCGTCGACCGCATCGTCTGCGTGTCCGTGAACGACGCTTTCGTCATGAACGAATGGGCGCGCACGCAGGAGTGCGGCGACGTCCTGATGCTGCCCGACGGCAACGGCGAGTTCACCGAGAAGATGGGCATGCTGGTCGACAAGAGCGAGCTCGGCTTCGGCCGGCGCTCCTGGCGCTACTCGATGCTCGTCCGCGACGGCGTCATCGAGAAGATGTTCATCGAGCCGCAGAAGCCCGGCGACCCCTTCGAGGTCTCCGACGCCGATACCATGCTCGCCTACATCAACCCCCAGGCGAAGAAGCCCGACCAGGTGGCGATCCTGACGCGCGAAGGCTGCGGCTACTGCGCCAGGGCGAAGAAACTGCTCCGGGGGCTCGGCTACAACTACGCCGAGGTGGGCCTCGACAACAGCGAGCGCTCGCGCGTGGTGGGCGCCATCACCGGCCGCGGCACCGTGCCGCAGGTGTTCATCAATGGCCAGCACATCGGCGGGCTGGAAGAGCTCGAGCGCTGGGCCCGTAAGGCCGCATGAAGCCGCTTGAAAGGCAGGCCGCCTGATTGTTCGGCGCTTACGTCATCGGGGACGAGATCCTCGTCGGTAAGCGCCAGGACAAGCACCTCGCTTTCCTGATCGAAGCGCTCACCAGGCGGGGGCTGCGCCTTTCCTGGGCCCTCTACTTGGGCGACGACCCGCAGCGCCTTAAGGCTGCGCTCGGGCGCAGCTTCGCCACGGGAGATGTCGTGTTCAGCTTCGGCGGCATCGGCGCGACGCCCGACGACCATACGCGCCAGTGCGCCGCCGCGGCAGCCGGCGTGGCGCTCAGGCTGCATCCCGAAGCGGAGCGCGAGATCCGCGGCCGCTTCGGTGCCGAGACGACGCCGCAGCGCCTGGCGATGGGCGAGTTTCCGCAAGGCGCGACGCTCATTGCCAACCCGGTGAACCGCATTCCCGGCTTCTCGCTGCGCGAGCACCATTTCCTGCCCGGCTTCCCGCAGATGGCCTGGCCGATGGTCGAGTGGGTGCTCGACGCGCGCTACCGCCACCTCTTCGACCGCGACCGCTGGAGCGAGGCGTCGATCCTGGTGTTCGAGGCGGGCGAGAGCCAGCTGATCCCGGCGATGCGCGAGGTGGAGGCGCGCTTCGCGGGGGTGAAGGTGTTCAGCCTGCCTTCGATCGCCGCCGACGGCTCGCGGCTCCACGTCGAGCTCGGCGTGCGCGGGGCGCCGGCGCGCATCGACGAGGCGATCGAGGCGCTGCGCGCCCTGGTGGCGCAGGCCGGCTTCCCGTACAAATAAAAAGCCCGCCTAGCGGCGGGCTTTCTTGCTTCCTTTGCTTCTCTTGCGGACGCGCTTCGCGCTTGATGCGGCCTTCTTGCCGGCCGGTTTGGCGCTCAGGCGGCCTTTTTTGCTTTCGCGAGGCCCTTCACCGTCTCGGTCGCGGCGGCGACGTTGGCTTCCGCGATCTCGGTCGCCTGCTTCGCGACCTTGGTGAGGTTGTCGTAGGCCGAGTTGGCGGCGGCGAGCATCGACTTCACCGCGGCGACCGCCACGTCGGAGCCGGCGGGCGCGTTCTTCGATACCTTGTCGAGCAGGGCGGCGAAGTTCTCGTTCCACTCCGACACGCGGCGCTCGGTGACCTTGGAGAGCTCCGCATTCGCCTCGGTCGCGACTTCGTACACGCTCTTCGAGTAGGCGATCGCCTTCTCGATGGCGGGCTGGGCGAAGCCGTTCTGCAGGGAAACGAACTCCTGGACGTCCTTCGCGCCGAGCAGCGCGCGGGTGTTCGCGATAGAGTCTTCAAAGGCGCTCTTCACGGCGCCGGCGTTGATGTTCGCCAGCTTCTCGAACGCGGCGAACTGGGCATTCGCAACGGCGAGGAGCGCCTCCACGTTGGCCTTGTTGGCCGCTTGAATCTGTTCGGGTGTTACGTACATTTCGCAGCTCCTGTGGGGTGTTTGTGCAATGCAGCAAAACGGATTCTAGGCGTATCCTGTAGGAAGTCAAGGGTTTTGTGCGTAGCAACACAGGTGATTGACGTGTCGCACAATCCACTACAGCGGGTTTTTCCCGGGCTGTTCGTCCTGCTTTGGAGCACCGGCTTCATTGGCGCAAAGTTAGGGCTCCCTTACGCCGAGCCGGCGACGTTTCTGGTGCTCCGCTTCACGCTCGTTCTAGTGCTCCTGCTGCCGATCTGCTGGCTCTCCGGGGCCCGCTGGCCGGCGCCGCGCGGGGCCTTCCATATGGCGGTCACCGGGGTACTCCTTCAAGCGGGGTATCTGGGCGGCGTCTTCGCCTCGCTGCATCTGGGCATGCCGGCGGGCGTGTCGGCCCTGGTGACCGGGCTGCAGCCCGTCTTTACCGCCGCGCTCGGGGCGGCGCTGCTTGGCGAGCGCACCGGCCCGCGCCAGTGGCTGGGACTCGCGCTCGGGCTCGCCGGGGTGGTGCTGGTGGTCAGCGACCGCATCGCCGTGGAGCGCCTGGCGCTCGAGGCGATCCTTCTTTCGCTGCTGGCGCTGGCGAGCATCACGGTCGGCACGGTGTGGCAGAAGCGGCACGGCGCCGCGGTCGACCTGCGCACCGGCGCGGCGATCCAGTTCATCGCCGCGGGCATCGTGCTGGCGCCGTTCGCGCTCCTCCTCGAGACGGGCGAGGTGCGCTGGAGCGGCGAATTCGTCTTCGCGCTGGCGTGGCTGGTGCTGGTGCTCTCGCTCGGCGCCATCTTCCTGCTGCTCTACCTCATCCGCCAGGGCGCCGCCACCAAGGTGGCGAGCCTCTTCTATCTCGTGCCGCCGACCACGGCGCTCATCGCCTGGCCGCTCTTCGGCGAGACCTACAGCGTCGCCGCCGCGGCCGGCATGGGGCTCGGTATGCTCGCGGTATGGCTGGTGACCCGGCAGTGAGCCTCGACTACCGCCCGAGCGATCCCGCGGTCCTCGCGGATCCCTTCCCGCTCTACCGGCGCATGCAGGATGAGGACCCGGCGCACTGGAGCCCGCGGCTGAAGGGCTGGGTGCTGACGCGCTACGAGGACGTGCGGCGCGTGTGCCTCGACACGGAGGGCTGGTCGTCGGACCGGCTGCGCCCCTTCTTCGCCTCGCTGCCGGGCAGCGAAGCCGCGCGCCTGGCGGAGCTCATCCGCATTCTGACGCTGTGGATGGTGTTCCGGGACCCGCCGCAGCACACGCGGCTGCGGCGGCTCGCGAGCCGCGTCTTCAACGTGCGCTCCATGCACGCGCTGCGCTCCAACGTCGAGGCGATCACCGCGTGGCTGCTCGAGCGGATCGGCGCTCGCGAGGAGTTCGATTTCATCGGCGACTTCGCCGGCCCGCTGCCGGCGCTCGTCATCATGGACATGCTGGGCGTGCCGCGCGCCGAGCTCGAGCGCGTCAAGCGCCTTTCGGACGAGATCGCGCTCTTCATCGGCAGCGCGCGGCAGACGGCCGGCAAGTACGAGCGCGCCGAGGCGGCGACGCGCGAGATGGCCGGTTTCTTCCGCTCGCTGATCGCGCCGCGGCGCGCCGCGCCGCAAGCCGACCTGCTGAGCGAGCTCGCGCACCTCGAGGACGAAGGCGACCGGTTGAGCGAAGACGAGCTGGTGGCCACCTGCGTGCTGCTGCTCTTCGCCGGCCACGAGACCACGACGCATCATCTCGCCAACGGCCTGGCGGCGCTCATGCGCTTTCCCGCGGAGCTCGAGCGGCTGCGCGCGAGCCCGGGCCTCGCCGCCGCCGCGGTGGAGGAGCTGCTGCGCTACGATGGCCCGATCGGCGCCCAGGTGCGCATCGTGCAGCGAGAGCAAGAGCTGCACGGCAGGATGCTGCGGCCCGGCGAGCGCGTGTTTCTGTTGCTGAACGCCGCGAACCGCGACCCGCGCGCCTACGCCGATCCCGACCGGCTCGACCTGCGGCGCAACGGCCCGCCGCATCTGACCTTCGGCTTCGGGGCGCACATCTGCCTCGGTTTTCCCCTCGCGCGCCTGGAAGGGCAGGTGGCGCTGCCGGCGGTGCTGGCCCGCTGGCGCAGGTTCGAGCCGGGCGCCGCGTCGTTCGATTGGATCGACTCCCTCGTCCTGCGCGGGATGAGAGCCATGCCCTTGCGCGCGAGGGCGTGAGCGCCGGGCAGGACCACCTGCCGCGGCAGCTATGGTGGCTGCTCGCCGGGCTGAGGCTCGCCGGGGGCTTTAACTGGACCGCCATGAAGGTTGCGCTGGCCGACGTGTCGCCCTGGACGTTCCGCAGCCTGTGCCTCGGCTTCGGCTCGGCGGTGCTGTTTCTCGCCCTGCGCATGGGCGGACAGCGCCTGGCGGTGCCGCGTGGCCGGTGGCCGCGCCTCGCCCAGCTGGCTTTCTTCAACATCACCTGCTGGAACGTGCTGATCGCCTTCGGCATGACGATGATTCCGTCCGGACGCGCGGCGATCCTCGCCTACACCATGCCCGACCTGGGCCGAGTACAGCGCGCTCGCGCTGGTGCTCGGCTCGCTGTTCAGCGTGGCGGTAGCGCCGCGCGGCGCGCGGGGATGAGGGTCGGGTTCCAATGACGCAACGCTTCAGCCAGGTCCCCTGGCTGGCCGAGGAACTCGAGCGCCCGCTGCAGCTCGCGCTGCGGCTGGGTGAGATCGACTGCGGGAGCGCCGGTCTGCTTCGAGAGCTTTTCGCCGGCGCCGTTCACCGCCACCGGCACGTGCAGGTAGCGCGGCGTCGGATATGCCAGGAGGCGCTGCAGGAAGATCTGCCGCGCGGTCGAATCGAGCAGGTCGGCGCCGCGCACCACGTCGGTCACGCCCTGGGCGTCGTCGTCCACCACCACGGCGAGCTGGTAGGCGAACTGCCCGTCGGCGCGGTAGAGCACGAAGTCGCCGACGTCGCGGGCGAGCACCTGCTCGCGCCGGCCTTGCGCGCGATCGACGAAGGCGATCGGCGATGCATCGACTCTCACCCTCAAGGCGCGCGCCGTCTTGCCCGGCGCCAGGCCGCTGCGGCACGTGCCTGGATAGATGGCCGCGCCGTCGCGCGCGAGGCCGAGCGAGGAATCGGCGATTTCCCGGCGCGTGCAGCCGCACCAGTAGGTGCGGCCGCGGAGCTTCTGCAGCGCCGCCTCGTAAAGCGCGACGCGGCGGCCCTGGTAGACCACCTCGCCGTCCCAGTGGAGGCCGAGCCGCTTGAGCGCGCCGAGGACCTCCGCGTCGGCGCCGGGCACGGCGCGGGGCCGATCCAGGTCCTCGATGCGCACCAGCCAGCGCCCGCCGGCGGCGCGCGCATCGAGCCAGCTCGCCAGCGCCGCCACCAGCGAGCCGAAATGCAGCGGCCCGGTCGGCGAAGGCGCGAACCGCCCAGTCACCATGGCCGTCTAGAGTACACTCCCCCCTTTTTTCGGCAGGCCCGCCCCATGGCGACCATCGAGTTGACGAAGGACAATTTCGAACAGACAGTCAACGACAACCCGATGGTGCTCGTCGATTTCTGGGCACCCTGGTGCGGGCCCTGCAAGGGCTTCGCGCCCGTCTACGAGCAGGCGTCCAACGCGCATCCCGACGTGGTGTTCGCGAAGGTGAACACCGATGAGGAGCAGGAGCTGGCGGGCGCCTTCGGCATCCGCTCGATCCCGACGCTGATGGTCTTCCGCGAGAAGGTGATCCTCTTCCAGCAGGCCGGCGCGCTGCCCGGCGCCGCGCTCGAGCAGGTGATCGCGCAGGCCAAGACCCTCGACATGAGGAAGGTGCACGAGGAGCTGAACAGCGCCAAGTGAGCTATCGGCGGCATTGAGAGAAAAAATTGGGCGGCAGGGCAGCGCAGTCATAGACTGCGTCAATCAAACTCTAGAAGGGAGCATAGTATGTCCATGAATACCGGCATCTCCGCCGAGGACCGCGAAGTGATCGCCAAGGGACTGTCGCGGCTGCTGGCCGACACCTACGTGCTGTATCTCAAGACGCACAACTTCCACTGGAACGTTGAAGGCCCGATGTTCCAGACGCTGCACCAGATGTTCATGGAGCAGTACACCGAGACGTGGAACGCGATCGATCTGGTCGCCGAGCGCATCCGCTCGCTCGGGCACTACGCGCCGGGCACCTACCGCGAGTACCTGCAACTGGCCCGGGTCAGGGAAACGCCCGGCGTGCCGAAGGCCGAGCAGATGGTGAAGCTGCTGATCGAGGGACAGGAAGCGGTGGTGCGCACCGCGCGCGAGGTGCTGCCGCTCGCCGAGCGCGCCGATGACCAGCCGACGCTCGACATCCTGACCCAGCGCATGCAGGTGCACGAGAAGAACGCCTGGATGCTGCGCAGCCTGCTGAAGAAGTAACATTGGCGCCGCGATGAGCGGCACGCGCCTCGAAAAGGACAGCTTCGGCACGATCGAGGTGCCGGCCGACCGCCTGTGGGGCGCGCAAACCGAGCGCAGCCGGCGCTTCTTCCGCATCTCCAGCGAGCGGATGCCCCTGGCGGTGATCCATGCGCTGGCCGCGGTCAAGAAGGCCGCGGCCGGCGTGAACGCCGAGCTCGGCCTGCTCGACAAGCCGAAGGCGGACGCCATCCAGCGCGCCGCCGGCGAGGTGCTCGCCGGCCGCCACGACGGCGAGTTCCCGCTGGCAGTCTGGCAGACGGGCTCGGGCACGCAAAGCAACATGAACGTCAACGAGGTGCTCGCCAACCGCGCCTCCGAGCTCCTCGGCGGCGAGCGCGGCCAGAAGCGCCGGGTGCACCCGAACGACGAGGTGAACCTCGGCCAGTCCTCCAACGACGTCTTCCCGACGGCGATGCATGTCGCCGCGGCGCGCGCGCTGCAGGAAGACCTGCTCCCGGCCGTGGAGCAGCTGCGTGCCACGCTCGCGGGCAAGAGCCGCGCGTTCGAGGCCATCGTCAAGATCGGGCGCACGCACCTGCAGGACGCGACGCCGCTCTCGCTCGGCCAGGAGTTCTCGGGCTACGTCGCGCAGCTCGAGCAGGGTCGCGAGGCGCTGCGGGCGGTGCTGCCCGGGCTGCGCCAGCTGGCGATCGGCGGCACCGCGGTCGGCACCGGGCTCAACACCCACCCGCAGTTCGCCGACAAGGTCTGCGCGGCGCTGTCGCGCGAGCTCGGCATGCCGTTCGCGCCGGCGCCGAACCGCTTCGCCGCGCTCGCCGGCCACGAGGCGCTGGTATTCGCGCACGGCGCGCTGAAGACGCTCGCCGCGGCGCTCGCCAAGATCGCCAACGACATCCGCCTGCTCGCCTCGGGGCCGCGCTCGGGCCTGGGCGAGCTGCGCATCCCGGAGAACGAGCCCGGCAGCTCCATCATGCCCGGCAAGGTCAACCCGACGCAGGCCGAGGCGTTGACCATGCTGTGCGCGCAGGTGCTGGGCAACGACGTCGCGCTGAATATCGGCGGCGCCTCCGGCCACCTCGAGCTCAACGTCTACAAGCCGATGATCATCCACGCCTTCCTGCAGAGCGCGCGGTTGCTCGCGGACGGGTGTCGCTCGTTCGAGGAGCATTGCGCGCGCGGCATCGAGCCCGACGCCGCGCGCATCCGCGAGCTGCTCGAGCGCTCGCTGATGCTGGTGACGGCGCTCTCGCCGCACATCGGCTACGACCGCGCTGCCGAGATCGCGAAGAAGGCGCACCGCGAAGGCAGCACGCTGCGCGAGGCGGCGCTCGCTCTGGGCTACGTCACGGCGGAGGACTTCGATCGGTGGGTGCAGCCGCAGGCCATGCTCGGGCCCGGCGCGTGAACCGGCGGGGCTTTCTCGCGGCGTTGCTGGCCGCTCTCGCGCTTCCCGCCGACGCGCAAGAGCGGTTCATGCGCGGCCTGCTCTGGCGCATCACCAAGGCCGGCGCGGCGCCGAGCCATGTCTACGGCACCATTCACGTCGCCGACCCGCGGCTGGCCGAGCTGCCCGCGCCGGTGCGCAAGGCCTGTGCTGCGGCGAAGAGCCTGATGGTCGAGTTCCTGCCCGACCCCTACGCGAGGGAGCGCTTCCTCGAGGCGGCGATGTTTCTCGACGGACAGACCCTGGAGCAGAAGATCGGCGCCGCCGATTTCGAGCGCGCCTTCGAGCACCTGCGGCCGATCGGCCTGTCGCGCGAGTTCGTGAACAAGCTCAAGCCCTGGGGCGTGCTCCTCAACCTGCGCAACCCGGCCGGCGCCGGCGGCTCGGCCCTCGACACGCTCCTGCTCGAGCAGGCGCGCGAGCGACGCCTGCCGCTCTATCAGATCGAGGGCGTGGAAGAGCAGATCTTCACCTTCGACGAGTTCCCTATGGAGTCGCAGGTCGCCTTGCTCAAGCACAGCCTCGCGCACCGCGAGGAGCTGCTGCAGCTCGCCGCGCGCACGCTCGACGCCTACCTGGCCGCGGACCTCGCCGCCATCTGGCGGCTGCGCGAGGAGTTCGTGCGGCGCCATCCGCGGATCGCGGCGCACCAGGCGGTGATGACCAAGCGGGTGGTGCACGACCGCAGCGTGGTGATGGCGTTCCGCATGCAGCGCCAGCTGCGCCGCGGCGACGCCTTCGTCGCCCTCGGCGCCCTGCACCTGTACGGCGGCAAGGGCGTGCTCGCGCTTCTCGAGGAAGACGGCTACGCCGCCGAGCGGGTGTTCTGACTTGCTCGTCATCCTCATCTCCGGCCGCGGCAGCAACATGCAGTCGTTGCTCGACGCCGGGCTGCCGGTCGCGGCGGTGATCGGCAACCGCGCCGACGCCGGCGGGCTGCAGATCGCCGCGGCGCGCGGCATCGCCACCGCCGTCGTCGAGCACGGGCGCTATGCCAGCCGCGCCGACTTCGAGCGCGCGCTCGCCGCACGCATCGACGCGTTCCGGCCGCGCCTGGTCGCGCTGGCCGGCTTCATGCGCGTGCTGGGGCCGGGGTTCGTGCAGCGCTATGCCGGGCGCCTCCTGAACATCCAGCCGTCGTTGCTGCCGGCGTTTCCGGGCCTCGCCACGCACGAGCGCGCGCCCGCCGCCGGCGTCAAGGTGCACGGGTGCACGGTGCACTTCGTCGCCAG
>JBQTJF010000372.1:0-5177 GCA_052387375.1 Betaproteobacteria bacterium | reverse complement strand
TCCACCGGCTTGACGAGGTGGTGGTCGAAGCCCGAGGCCGAGGCGCGCGCCCGGTCGTGCATCTGCCCGTAGCCGGTGACCGCGACCAGCATCGTGCCCTTGAGCGCCGGATCGGCGCGGATCTGGGTGGCGATCTCGTACCCGTTCAGGATCGGCAGGCCGATGTCGAGCAGCACCACGTCGGGCCGCTGCTGGCGCGCGAGCGCGAGCCCGGCGGCGCCGTCGGCCGCCACCATCACCTCGTGGCCGTCGGTCTGCAGGAGCAGGCGCAGCGCGTGCGCGGCGTCCCGGTTGTCGTCGACCACCAGGACCCGGCGGGGCGCAGGCGGTTCGGCGCCGGAGACAGTCCTGATACTGATACTTTCAGCATCGACGATCGCCGGCTCGGTGCGCAGCGGCAGGCGCACCACGAACTCGGCGCCCTTGCCCGGGCCCTCGCTTCTCGCTTCGACGCTGCCGCCATGCAGCTGCACCAGCCGCTGCACCAGCGTCAGGCCGACGCCCAGCCCGCCGTGCGGGCGGTCGAGGCTCTGGCTGCCCTGCTTGAACATCTCGAAGGCCGAGGCGACCAGCTCCGCCGTCATGCCCACGCCGTTGTCGCGCACGCTGATCACCGCCTCCCCGTCCTCGCGGCGCGCCGCGACGTGGATCTCGCCGCCCTCGGGCGTGTACTTCGCCGCGTTGTGCAGCAGGTTCTGGAACACCTGGTTCAGGCGCACCTCGTCGCCGTCGACCTCCAGGCGCTCCTCGGCGATCGTGAGGCGCAGGCGGTGGCGGCCCTCCTCGATCCACTGCCGCGCCGCATCGAGCGCGTTGCGCAGGCTGCGGCGCGCGTCGAGCGGCTTGCGGTCGAGCACCATGGCCGCGCGCGTCACGCGGCTCACGTCGAGGAGATCGTCCACCAGCCGCGACATCTGCCCGGTCTGGCGCTCGAGCACCTCGCGCACCCAGAGCTCGGTCGGGTCGCTGGTGGGGGCGCGCGCGAGCAGCTTCAGCGCGCTGGCCATCGGCGCGAGCGGGTTGCGCAGCTCGTGCGCGAGCATCGCCAGGAACTCGTCGTACCTCTGCTCGACCTTCGCGATCAGCTTCGCTTCGGCGCGCTGCCGCTCGGAGAGGTCGCGCGTGATCTTCGCGAAGCCCCGCACCTCGCCTTCCGCGTCGCGCAGCGCGGTGATGATCACGTTGGCCCAGAAGCGGCTGCCGTCCTTGCGCAGGCGCCAGCCCTCGTCCTCGAACCTGCCCTGCGCGGCGGCGACGGCGAGCTCGTGCTCCGGCCAGCGCTGCGCCAGCGCCTCCGCGGGGTAGAAGCGCGAAAAGTGGTGGCCGAGGATCTCCGGCGCGGCGTAGCCCTTGATGCGCTCGGCGCCGGCGTTCCAGGTGAGGATGTGCCCGCCGCGGTCGAGCAGGAAGATGGCGTAGTCGCGCGTGCTGTCGACGAGCTGGCGGAAGGGATCCTCGATGCCGAGCTCCGGGACCGGTGCCTTCTTCTGCATCGGCGCGACTATAGCCGCAACGCGGCGGCCCGCGCGCGTCGCGCTTTCGACTACATGCCCTGCCAGCGCGGCGGGCGCTTGTTCAGGAACGCCTCCATGCCCTCGCGGAAATCCCGGCTCATGTAGCACATCAGGATCAGGTCCTCGCCCGCGCCTTTCGGCATCGCCGGCCGCAGGCGCAGCAGCGCCTCCTTGGTCGCTTGCAGCGTGAGGGGCGCATGGCTGGCGACGAGCTGCGCCAGCTCCAGCGCGCGCGGCATGAGCGCCGCGGGCTCGGCCACCAGCTCGCCCACCAGGCCGATGGCGAGCGCCTCGTCGGCCTCGACCAGGCGCGCGCGGAAGATCATGTCCTTGACCCGCGCCGGCCCGATGAGCGCCGCGAGGCGCGCGTAGTTGCCGCTCGAGAGGCAGTTGCCCAGCGTGCGCGCCACCGGGAAGCCGAAGCGCGCCCCCGGCGCGGCGATGCGCAGGTCGCAGCACACGGCGATGCCGGCGCCGCCGCCGGTGCACGCCCCCTGGATGGCGGCGATGGTCGGCACGCGGCAGCGCTCGAGCGCGCCGAGCACGCGGTCGATGCGCGCCTCGTAGTCGAGCGCGTCCTGCGGCTTGTCGAAGGCGCGGAACTGCGAGATGTCGGTGCCGGCGGCGAAGGCCTTGTCGCCCGCGCCGGTGAGGAGCATGGCGCGGATCGAGCGGTCCTCGTTGGCGATGCCGCAGACCTCGGCCAGCCGCTCGTACATGGCGAAGGTGAGGGCGTTACGCGCCTGCGGACGGTTGAAGGTGACGCGGGCGATGCCGTCGCGCACCTCGTAGAGAAGGTCCTGCTCCATGCTGCCTCCGGTTCGCCTTGGAATATGGGAGACTATCTCACGAGGAGGAATGCCGACCATGAACGTAGCGAAAGGCTTTGCCGTCTTGCTTGCCGCCGCCGTCCTGGCGGCGCCCGCTGCGGCGCAGGAGCGCTACCCGAGCAAGCGCCTGAACGTGACGATCGCCTTCGGCCCGGGCGGCGGCAACGACATCATGTCGCGCACGCTGATCCAGATCATGGAGAAGTACAAGCTCTACCCCGAGAGCATCGTCGCCGAGAACAAGCCCGGCGGCAGCGGCGCCGTCGGCTGGGGATATCTCTTCAACCAGAGAGGCAATCCCTACCATGTCTCGACGACCAGCGGCAGCTTCATCACCACGCCGCTGCAGGCCAACACGCCCTGGCAGCCGCACAGCTTCACCCCGGTGGCGCTGCTCGCCTCAGACGACCTGATCATCGTCGTCAACGGCAAGTCGAAGATCCGGACCTTCCAGGAGTTCCTCGAGCAGGCGCGGGCCAAGTCGCCTTCCATCGGCGGCATGGGCGCGGTGAACGTCGACTTCATCGTGCCCAAGCTGCTCTCGGAGAAGGCCGGCTTCAAGTTCGAGTACGTCAGCTTCAACAAGCAGGGCGAGCTCACCACCGCGGTGCTCTCCAGCGCGCTCGACGCGATGATGGTGAATCCCGGCGAGGTGCTGGGCCTGCTGCAGTCGGGCGACCTGCGCGCGCTCGCCTACAGCGGCAGGAAGACCCCCGCGGTGCTCGGCAACATCCCCACCTTCGGCGAGGCCGGCTACGAGCTCGGCATCTCCATGCCGCGCGGCCTGGTGCTGCCCCCCGACGTGCCGAAGGAAGCGCAGCAGTGGTGGATCGACACGGTGAAGAAGATCGTGCAGACCCCCGAGTGGAAGGCGTACGTCGAGAAGCAGCTCCTCACCGAGAACGTCATGTACGGCGAGGAATTCCGCGCCTTCCTGCAGAAGACGCAGGGCACCTTCGCCGAGATCCTGCAGAAGACCGGCGCCATCAAGAAGAAGTAGCCGGCGCCGGCCGAGCGCGATGCGGGCGGGATTCCTCGTCGCCATCCTGCTCGCCGCGAGCGGCTACACCTGGCTCGCCTTCGCGGAGCTCGACTACCTTTCCTCCGCGGGGCGCCTCGGGCCGGGCTTCTTCCCGCGCCTCATCGGCATCGCCCTCGTGGTTCTTTGCCTGGAAAGTCTCTGGCGGGACCGCGCATTTCGTGAATCCGTTTCCTCGCATTGGCGCACCACGGCGACGGTGGCCGCGCTTTCGGCGGCGTTCATCGCCGTGCTCGAGCTCCTTGGCGGCCTGCTGGCGATGATCGCTTTCATGGCGGCCGCCCTCGCCTACCTCAACCGCGGCCGGCCGCTGCTGAACGCCGTCCTCGCGCTGGTCCTGCCGGTCTGCGTCTACCTCATCTTCAAGGTCTGGCTGAACGCCGCCCTGCCGCGCGGCCTGCTGCCCCTGTAGATGGACATCTTCGCCAACCTGCTGCTCGGCCTGTCGGTGGCGGTGAGCCCCGCCAACCTCGCCTACCTCTTCGCCGGCGTGATGATCGGCATGGTGGTCGGCATCATCCCCGGCTTCGGCCCGGCGGCGGCGCTCGCCATCCTGCTGCCGGTGACGATCGGCATGAACCCGGCGGAGGCGGTGATCATGCTGGCGGCGATCTACTACGGCGCGCAGTACGGCGGCACGGTGACCTCGATCCTGCTCAACACGCCGGGCGAGTCCTCCTCGGTGGCGAGCACCTTCGACGGCTATCCCCTCGCCCAGCAGGGCCGCGCCGGCCCGGCGCTGGTGATGCAGGCGGTGGCCTCGTTCGTCGGCGGCACCCTGGGGGTCGTGCTGATCACGCTGCTCGCGCCGGCCTTCTCGCAGGTGACGCGCAGCTTCGGCCCGCCGGAGTTCTTCCTGCTGGTGCTGATGGGCCTCGCCACGCTGATCGTCATGGTCGGCGGCAACTGGCGCTACGGCGTCATCTCGGCGCTGATCGGCTTCGCCCTCGGCACGGTCGGCGTCGACCTCGAGACCGGGCAGACGCGCTTCACGTTCCGCTCCGCGGAGCTGATCGGCGGCATCGACTTCATCCCCATCGCCATTGGCCTCTTCGGCCTGGGCGAGCTCTACTACGCCTTCTACACCGGCATGCACCTCTCGGGCTCGGGCGGCATCGTGCGCTACCAGGACGAGAAGCGCTTCTGGCCGGCGCTGCACGATTACCTCGAGACGAAGTTCGCGCTCCTGCGCGGCTCGCTGCTCGGCTTCGTCATCGGCGTCATTCCCGGCGCCGGGGCGACCATCGCCTCGCTCATGTCCTATTCGCTCGAGAAGTCGCTGTCGCGCACGCCGGAGAAGTTCGGCAAGGGCGCCATGGCCGGCCTGGTCGGGCCGGAGTCTGCAAACAACGCCGCTTCTTCCGGGGCGATGGTGCCGCTGCTCACGCTCGGCATCCCCGGCTCGGCAGCGACCGCGGTGCTGCTCGCCGCGTTCATCCTCTGGGGCCTGACGCCCGGGCCGCTGCTGATGGGCCAGAGGCCGGAGTTCGCCTGGGGGCTCATCGCCAGCATGTACCTCGGCAACGTGGCGCTGCTCGCCCTCAACATCTTCGCCATCCCGCTCTTCGTGCAGATGGTCAAGCTGCCCTATCGCCTGCTCGCGCCGGCGGTGATCCTGGTGTGCACGGTCGGCACCTACAGCGTCGGCGGCAGCATCGTCGAGACTTGGCTCATGTTCGCCGCCGGCCTGGCCGGCTTCTTCATGAAGCTGCACGGCTTCTCGCCCGCCGCCCTGGTGCTCGCGCTCGTGCTCGGCCCGCTCGCCGAGCAGTCGCTGCGCCAGTCGCTCACCAT
>JBQTJF010000371.1:0-3816 GCA_052387375.1 Betaproteobacteria bacterium | reverse complement strand
ATGGTCCGTCCAGACCTTGACCTCGTGCCCCGCCAGCTTGCGGAAGCACCCGAGGGTGCGCAGGGTGTCGTGGTAGTCGTCGAGGATGGCGACCCGCATGGGCCGCCAGTGTACCGGCGAACCCTAGTATTTCGACGGCGGCTTGGGCGTCGTGCGCGGGTCCTGCTGCTTCTCCTTGGGCGTGCCGCCGGTGGCGGCCTCGCCCATCTTGCCGCTGCCGCCCGACGCGGCGCGGCCGCCGTCGGCGGGACGGTCGCATCCGGCAAGCAGGGCGCCGGAGAGCGCGAGGGCGAGGAGGGTCGATAGCGTGAGTTTCATGGTGGCTCCGCAATGCCCGCGCCCGGTGCTCTAGCATGTAGGCCGTGAAGATCACGGCCGTCGACACCTGCGTCCTCACCGTCCCGACCTCGAAGCAGATGGCGATCGAGTTCCCGCACCACAAGCTGGTGGTGGCGCGCATCCGCACCGACGACGGCGTCGAGGGCCTGGGCTACAGCCTGGTGTTCGGCGGCGGCGGCGCCGAGTCGGTGCTCGCCTATCTCGATGCGCGGCTGAAGCCGCTCCTCCTCGGCGAGGACGCGCTCGCCATCGGCCGCCTGTGGGAGAAGATGTACCGCGGCGACCGCGGCGTGCGCCGCGTCGGCATCGCCGGCATGGCGCTCTCGGCGCTCGACATCGGCCTGTGGGACATCGCCGGGAAGAGCGCGAAGCTGCCCCTCTACCGGCTCTGGGGCGCGCACGCCGAGCGCGTCGCCTGCTACGGCTCGGGCGGCTGGGGCAAGTACGCGGAGAAGGACCTAGTCGCCGAGGCCGAGCGCTACGCCGGCATGGGCTGCCGCTACTACAAGATGAAGATCCACGACCCCGACCCGGCGGTCAACCGCCGGCGCGTCGAGACCGTTAAGAAGGCCTTGGGCCCCGGCGTGCGCATGATGGTGGACGTGAACCAGAAGCTCGACGTGCTCGGCAACATCCGCCAGGCGCGGCTGCTCGAGGACCTCGACCTCGTCTGGTACGAGGAGCCGGTGAATTCGGATGACAACGTCTCCTGCGCCGAAGTTGCGAAAAGCATCTCGATACCGGTCGCCACCGGCGAAAACCATTACAACCGCTACGAGTTCGCCGACCTGATCGAGAAGAAGGCGGCGCGCTACCTCATGCCCGACGTCTGCCGCGCCAACGGCTTCAGCGAGACGCTGCGCATCGCGCACCTCGCCGCCGGCCACGGCGTCGCGGTGTCGCCGCACGTCGTCTACGAGATCTCCATCCAGGTCGCAGCGGCGATCGGCAACGCCTTCCTGCTCGAGCTGATGGACTGGATGCCGGAAGACCTCTTCGAAGACATCCCGGCCTGCAAGGACGGCGTCATCCGCCTGCCCGAGCGGCCGGGGCACGCCATGACGCTGCACAAGAACGCCGTTTCCAGATACAGGAGCAGTTGAACCATGCGACGCGCATTTGTTGTTCTTTTTCTGTGCTTATTTTCTCCTCTCGGATTCTCGCAAGCGCAAAAGGCCCCCGACTACGAGCCGCAGGTCGGCCAGGAGGGCAAGGACGTGGTCTGGGTGCCGACGCCGCAGTCGGTGGTCGACAAGATGCTCGACATGGCCAGGGTGACGGCGAAGGACTACGTCATCGACCTCGGCTCGGGCGACGGCCGCACCGTGATCACCGCGGCGAAGCGCGGCGCGCGCGCGCACGGCATCGAGTACAACCCGGAGATGGTCGCGCTCTCCAAGCGCAATGCCGAGCGCGAGGGCGTCGCCGGCCGCGCCACCTTCGAGAAGGCCGACATCTTCGAAAGCGACTTCTCGCAGGCCACGGTCATCACCATGTTCCTGCTGCCCGAGCTCAACCTGAAGCTGCGGCCGAAGGTCCTCTCGCTCAAGCCCGGCACGCGCATCGCCTCCAACACCTTCACCATGGGCGACTGGCCGGCCGACCAGACCTCCGGCGGCGAGGAATGCGAGGGCTCCTGGTGCACGGCGCTGCTGTGGATCGTGCCGGCGAAGGCCGCCGGCAGCCACCGCACGCCGCACGGCGAGCTGGTGCTCAAGCAGCAGTTCCAGATGCTCTCCGGCACGCTGCGCAGCAAGGAAGGCAAGACGCTCGCGCTGCAGGGCAAGGTGACCGGCGAGGAAGTCAGCTTCCGCGCCGGCGGGCGCCAGTACAAGGGCCGCATGAAGGGCAGCCAGCTCGAGCTGAATTGAAGCGCACCACCGGCCGTTCCGCGTTCCTCGAGCTCCTCGTCGCCGAAGGGGTCACGCACCTCTTCGGCAACCCGGGCACCACCGAGCTCGCCATCATGGAGGTGGTGCCCGAGTTCCCGCAGCTCAAGTTCGTGCTCGGGCTGCAGGAAGCGACGGTCGTGGCGATGGCCGACGGCTTCTGCCGCGGCTCCGGTCGCCTCGCCGCGGCGAACGTGCACGTCATGCCGGGCCTGGGCAACGCCATGGGCGCGCTCTACAACGCCAAGTTCTCCGGCTCGCCGGTCATCCTCACCGCCGGGCAGCAGGAGCAGGGCCACGGCCTGCTCGAGCCGATGCTCTACGAGCCGCTCGTGCCGGTGGCGCAGCCGCTGGTGAAGTGGGCGGTCGAGGTGACGCGCGCCGCCGACCTGCCGCGCATCATCCACCGCGCCGCCAAGATCGCCCTCACCCCGCCCACCGGCCCGGTGTTCCTCAGCCTTCCCGGCGACGTGCTTGACGAGACGGTCGAGATGGACATGGGGAGGCCGGTGCGCGTGGAGGCTGCTTCACGGCCCTCCGATGAAACCGTTTCGAAGTTGGTTGACTTCATTTCCAAAGCGAAAAGGCCGGCGATCCTCGCCGGCCATGAGCTTGCCACGCGCGACGCCTTCGCCGAAGCGACGGAGCTCGCGGAAGTCCTCGGTGCCGCGGTGTTCCAGTCCTCGATCCCATACTCGGCGCAGTTCCCGAGCGAGCACCCGGCCTTCATGGGCGCGCTCACTCGCAGCCAGCCGCAGGTGCGCGCCGCGCTCGAGCCCTACGACCTCCTCGTCTGTCTCGGCGCCGACCTCCTGCGCATGTCGGTGCACAGCCCGGTGGAGCCGCTGCCGGAGAACCTGCCGGTGGTGCACATCTCCGAGCGCGGCGCCGAGCTCGGCAAGAACTACCGCACCGATCTCGCCATCCAGGCGGATGTGAAGCAGACACTAAGGGTTTTGAACAAAGCGCTTCGTGAACGTGGCGTTGCAGGCGCACAGCAGCGTCTAGCCGACCTCAAACCGAAAAACTGGACCGCGCAACGCGACCAGGCGCGAGTCGAGGCGATGCTGGCCGCGGAGAGCTCGCCGATCGATCCGAAGTACCTGATGCTGCGCTTCGCCGAGGCGCTGCCGCGCGACGCGGTCGTCGTGGACGAAGGCCTGGTCAGCGCCAACACGCTCCTCAGGGTGCTGCCCTTGCGCGACCGGCAGTCCTACTACGGCCTCGCGAGCGGCGGGCTGGGCTTCGCCATTCCCGGCGCGGTCGGCCTCTCGCTCGCCCTGCCCGGCCGGCCGATCGCGGCGATGGTCGGCGACGGCAGCGCCATGTACTCGATCCAGGGCCTGTGGACCGCGGCGCACCTCAAGCTGCCGATCACCTACGTCATCGCCAACAACCGCTCCTACCGCATCATCAAGGAGCGGCTCGTCTCCTTCCGCAAGAGCGACCGGTTCACCGGCATGGATCTGCGCGACCCGGAGCTCGACTTCGTCGCGCTGGCGCAGTCGATGGGGCTCGCTTCGCAACGGGTATCGAGCCCGGAGCAAATCGCCCCTGTGCTGCGGGAGGCCCTTTCCTCCGGCAAACC
>JBQTJF010000370.1:0-5848 GCA_052387375.1 Betaproteobacteria bacterium | reverse complement strand
TGATGCCGGCGTCGAGCGCGGCGTAGCGCACCTTGCGGTCGTCGTGCACCGTCACCATGACGATCGGCACGTGCTCGTAGCCCGGCAGCGCGCGCAGGCGCTTGACGAACTCGATGCCGTCCATGTCGGGCATCATGTAGTCGACCAGCACCAGGTCGCTCACGTGCCGCGTCGCCCAGACCACCGCGTCGACCGGGCGCGCGAAGCCCTCCACGACGACGCGCTCGTCGAGGCTGCGCACCACCTGCTCGAGAATGGCTCGGCCGGTCGACTGGTCGTCGACCACCATGACCGTGTTGCGCGCCGAAGGCAGAACCTTCACCTGCGCCTTGGCCATGACCCCCCCGGGATTGCGAACTTAGCCGTCGAAGCCTACGCCCCGGTCCCGGCGCTGTCCAGCCGGACGGGCGCGGATGACGCTTTTTTTCACGGACAGCTTTTTTGCCTTGTGTCCTGTGGTGCCGGAAGAGAGACTCGAACTCTCATGGTGTCGCCACCGGCGGATTTTGAGTCCGCTGCGTCTACCGGTTCCGCCATTCCGGCCCGCTTTCGCCTCGAAATTATAATTCGCGCAGTGCGCGTCTCCGAGTTCGACTACCCGCTGCCCGCCGAGCTCATCGCGCAGCATCCCGCAGCGCAGCGCAGCGCGAGCCGCCTGCTGCACCTCGACGCCCAGGGCGGCCTGCACGACCGCGGGTTCGCCGACCTGCCGCGCCTCCTCGGCAGCCGCGACGTGCTGGTGCTGAACGACACCCGCGTCATCAAGGCGCGGCTCGCCGGGCGCAAGAGCACCGGCGGCAAGATCGAGCTGTTCGTGGAGCGCGTCCTCGACGCGCGCAACGCGCTGGCGCTCATCCGCGCCAGCCACCCGCCGCCGGCGGGCTCCGAGGTGCTGGTCGGCGACGCGCGGGCGAGGGTCGAGGGGCGCGAAGGCGAGCTCTACCGCGTGCGCTTCTCCGAGGACATCGCGCCGCTGCTCGAGCGCCGCGGCGCCGTGCCCCTGCCACCCTACATCCGCCACGCGCCGCGGCCGGAGGACGCCGAGCGCAACCAGACCGTCTACGCCGCCGCGCCCGGCGCGGTGGCCGCGCCCACCGCCGGCCTGCACTTCGACCGCGACATGCTCGAGGCCGTCGAGGCGAAAGGCGCGCGCATCGCGCGGCTCACCCTGCACGTGGGCTTCGGCACCTTCCAGCCGGTGCGCGTCGAGGAAGTGGAAGCGCATCGCATGCAGCGGGAGCACTATTCCATCCCGGAATCCACGATAGTGCTTATTCGTGAGAAGCGCGTTGTTGCCGTCGGCACCACCACGTTGCGCGCGCTGGAGACCTACGCCCTCACCGGCGAGCGCGAGGGCGAGACCGAGCTTTTCGTCTATCCCGGCTTCCCGTTCCAGGTGGTCGAGCGGCTGCTCACCAATTTCCACCTGCCGCGCTCGACGCTGCTCATGCTGGTCTGCGCCTTCGCCGGCAGGGAGAAGGTCCTGCGCGCTTACCGCCACGCCGTCGAGCAGCGCTACCGCTTCTTCTCCTACGGCGACGCGATGCTGATCGAGCGATGAGCTTCGCCGTCACCGCGCGGGACGGGCAGGCGCGCCGCGGCGTGCTCGAGCTGGCGCGCGGCCGCGTCGACACGCCGGCGTTCATGCCGGTCGGCACCTACGGATCGGTGAAGGCGGTGTCGCCGGCGGAGCTCGTCGAGCTCGGCGCGCAGATCGTGCTCGGCAACACCTTCCACCTGTGGCTGCGTCCGGGGCTCGAGGTCATCGCCAGGCACGGCGGCCTGCACCGCTTCATGGGCTGGCCGCGGCCGCTCCTCACCGACTCGGGCGGCTTCCAGGTGTTCAGCCTCGGCCCGCTGCGGCGCATCAGCGAAGAGGGCGTGCAGTTCGCCTCGCCGGTGAACGGCGACCGCCTCTTCCTCACGCCCGAGGCGTCGATGCGCATCCAGCAGGTGCTCGACGCCGACATCGCCATGGCGTTCGACGAATGCACGCCCTACCCCGCCACCGAGGCGCAGGCCGCGGCGTCCATGCGACTGTCGATGCGCTGGGCCGCGCGCTCCAGGAAGTCCTTCGGCGGCTCGAACCTGTTGTTCGGCATCGTTCAGGGCGGAGTCTACGAGACTTTGCGCGACGAGTCCCTCGACAGGCTGGTGGAGATCGACTTTCACGGCTACGCCATCGGCGGCCTGGCGGTGGGCGAGCCGGCGGAGGCGCGCTCGCGCATCCTCGCGCATACCGCGCCGCGCCTGCCGGCCGGCAAGCCGCGCTACCTGATGGGCATGGGCACGCCGGAGGACATCGTCGCGGCGGTGGCGGCGGGCGTCGACATGTTCGACTGCGTGCTGCCGACGCGCAACGCGAGGAACGGCTGGCTGTTCACGCGCTTCGGCGACGTGCGCATCCGCAACGCGCGCTGGCGCGACGACACCGCGCCGCTCGACCCCGACTGCGCCTGCTACACCTGCCGCAACTTCACCCGCGCCTACCTCTATCACCTGCAGAAGGCCAACGAGATCCTCGGCGCGCGGCTGAACACGCTGCACAACCTGCACTACTACCAGGAGCTGATGACCGATCTGCGCAGCGCGATCGAGCAGGGAACCTTTCTTTCGAGAGCCGAACAGCTTTTGGCGCTGCGCAAGCAGCTATAATCGCCCGCTTATTCCAGCCTGGAGTCCGGCAGTGATCATCTCCCCCGCCTACGCGCAAGCCGCCCCGGCCGGCGACGCAGGATTCATCGGCTTCCTGCCGATCATCCTGATGTTCGTGCTGCTGTACTTCCTCATGATCCGCCCGCAGATGAAGCGCGCCAAGGAGCACAAGGTGATGGTCGAGGCGCTGCAGAAGGGCGACGAGGTGATCACCGCCGGCGGCGTGCTCGGCCGCATCACCAGGATCGGCGACGCCTACGTCGGCATCGAGATCGCGCCCAACACCGAGGTCAGCGTGCAGCGCGCCTCGGTGCAGACGCTGCTGCCCAAAGGCACGCTGAAAAGCCTGCACCAGTAAGTGAACCGGTTCCCGACCTGGAAGTACGCGCTGATCGCGCTTGCGATCCTCGCCGCGTTCCTCTACACGCTGCCCAACTTCTTCGGCGAGTCGCCGGCGGTGCAGGTGTCGAGCGGCAAGGCCACCGTCAAGGTCGAGCCGGCGCTGCTCGGCCGCGTCGAGGAGGTCCTCAAGTCGGCGAGCATCCCGTACACCGGCGCGGTGTTCGAGCAGACCGGCCTGCGCGTGCGCTTCGCCGACACCGACACGCAGCTCAAGGCGCGCGACACCGTCGAGCGCGCGCTCAACCCGGACCCGCAGGACCCGACCTACGTCGTGGCGCTCAACCTGCTGCCCGCCTCCCCGGGCTGGCTCACCGCCATCCGCGCCCTGCCGATGTACCTCGGCCTCGACCTGCGCGGCGGCGTGCACTTCCTCCTGCAGGTGGACATGCAGGCGGCGGTGCTGAAGCGCCTGGAGAGCGTGGCGCGCGACCTGCGCGCCGAGCTGCGCGCCAGGGAGATCCGCGACGGCGGCATCCGCCGCGAGGGGCAGACGGTGCGCGTGCAGTTCCGCGACGCGGCGACGCGCGACAAGGCGCGCGCGGTGCTCGTCAGCGCCTTCGGCGACCTCAGCTTCGCCGAGCGCGACACCGGCCAGGACTACCTCCTCGTCGCCAGCCTCAGGCCCGAGGCGCTGAAGCGCACGCAGGAGTACGCCCTGCAGCAGAACATCACCACGCTGCACAACCGCATCAACGAGCTGGGCGTGGCCGAGCCCGTCATCCAGCAGCAGGGCGCCGACCGCGTGGTGGTGCAGCTCCCGGGCGTGCAGGACACCGCCAAGGCGAAGGACATCCTCGGCCGCACCGCGACGCTGGAAGTGCGCCTGGTCGACGAGGAGAAGATGACGCCCGAGAACCTCGCCGCCGCAGCGCGCGGCCAGGTGCCCTTCGGCACCGACTACTACGTCGAGAGGAACGGCCAGCCGCTGCTGCTGAAGAAGGAGGTGGTGCTCACCGGCGAGCGGCTCACCGACGCGCAGCCCGGCTTCGACTCGCAGACCAACGAGCCGGCGGTGCACCTGCGCCTCGACGCGCAGGGCTCGCGCACCTTCCAGCAGGTGACGCGCGAGAACGTCAACAGGCGCATGGCCATCCTGCTCTTCGAGAAGGGGCGCGGCGAGGTGATCACGGCGCCGGTGATCCGCAGCGAGATCCCCGGCGGCCGCGTGCAGATCTCCGGGCGCATGAACACCGTCGAGGCGAACGACATCGCGCTGCTGCTGCGCGCCGGCTCGCTCGCCGCGCCGATGGAGATCATCGAGGAGCGCACCGTCGGCCCGAGCCTCGGGCGCGACAACATCGAGAAGGGCTTCAACGCGACGCTGTGGGGCTTCCTCGGCATCATCGCCTTCATGTCGCTCTATTACACGCTCTTCGGGGTGATCTCCTCGGTGGCGCTGGCGATCAACCTGCTGCTGCTGGTCGCCCTGCTCTCGCTGCTGCAGGCGACCCTGACCCTGCCCGGCATCGCCGCCATCGCGCTCACCCTCGGCATGGCCATCGACGCCAACGTGCTCATCAACGAGCGCATCCGGGAAGAGATCCGCGCCGGCGCGACGCCGCAGGCGGCGAAAGCCGCCGGCTACGAGCGCGCCTGGGGCACGATCTTCGACTCCAACATCACCACGCTGATCGCCGGGCTGGCGCTGCTCATCTTCGGCTCCGGGCCGGTGCGCGGCTTCGCCGTAGTGCACGTGCTGGGCATCCTCACCTCGATCTTCTCGGCGGTGACGGTGTCGCGCGGCATCGTCAACCTCGTGTACGGCCACCGGCGCCGCGTGGCGAAGCTCGCCATCGGCGACACGGCCTGGAAGTGAGCTAGGCGATGGAATTCTTCAAGATCCGCCGCACCATCCCGTTCATGCGCTACGCCGTGATCTTCAACGCGATCTCGGTGCTCACCTTCGTCGCCGCCGTCGCCTCGCTCGCGCTGCAGGGGCTGAACTTCTCCGTCGAGTTCACCGGCGGCACGCTGATCGAGGTGTCCTACCCGCAGGCCGCCGACGTGCAGCAGATCCGCGGCGCCCTCGACAAGGCCGGCTACAAGGCCGAGGTGCAGAACTTCGGCTCCTCGCGCGACGTGCTGATCCGCATGCCGATCGAGAAGAACCAGTCGACCGCGGCGCTGTCGCAGCAGGTGCAGACGCTGCTGCGCGGCGCCGACCCCGGCGCGGAAGTGCGCCGCGTCGAGTTCGTCGGGCCGCAGGTCGGCAAGGAGCTGGCCGAATACGGCGCGCTGGCGCTGCTCGTCACCTCGATCGGCATCGTCGCCTACCTGGCGCTGCGCTTCGAGTGGAAGTTCGGCGTCGCCGGCATCGTCGCCAACCTGCACGACGTGGTCATCATCCTCGGCTTCTTCTCCTTCTTCCAGTGGGAATTCTCGCTGCCGGTGCTCGCCGCGGTGCTCGCCATCCTCGGCTACTCGGTCAACGAGTCGGTGGTGATCTTCGACCGCGTGCGCGAGAACTTCCGCAAGATGCGCAAAGCCTCGACCACCGAGGTGCTCGACCACGCCATCACCGCCAACATCTCACGCACCATCATCACGCACGGCAGCACGCAGATCATGGCGCTGACCATGCTGCTCTTCGGCGGCCCGGCCCTGCACTACTTCGCGCTCGCGCTCACCATCGGCATCCTCTTCGGCATCTACTCCTCGGTGTTCGTCGCCGCGGCGCTGCTCATGTGGTTCAAGGTCTCGCGCGCGCACTTCATCAAGCCGCCGCGCAAGGACGGGCGCGACGAGCACGAAGGGGCGGTGGTTTAGCTTTACTTGAGGATCTGCACCAGGT
>JBQTJF010000369.1:0-20835 GCA_052387375.1 Betaproteobacteria bacterium | reverse complement strand
GAACTCTGGAATTTCCCGTTGCTTGCATGCGGATGTCCTTCCCGGCGTCGAACACCAGGAGCTGGCCCGCCGCAAACCTGGCCGAGCCGATATCGACTTCGCCCTCTGCGACGTACGCAGCGCGCTCCGCGTGCTCGGGCTTCAGCGTGACGCTGCCGCCCGCCGCGACCTCGGCATCGGCGTAGAACATCGGCGAGTGCGCCGGCACCGGCGAGCGCGCGCCCTCCAGCGTGCCGACGACGAGCCGCACGCCGCCGTCGAGCACCGGCAGGTCGTTCGCCTTGAAGTGTACGAACGAGGGCGCGGCTTCCTCCTGCGCCGCCGGCAGGCCGACCCAGACCTGGATGCCGAACGCCTCGGGCCCCGCGGGACGCAGCGCCGGCGGGGTGCGCTCGGAGTGCGCGATGCCGCGCCCGGCGGTCATCCAGTTCACTTCCCCCGGCCGGATGGGCTGCACCGTGCCGAGGCTGTCGCGATGGAGGATCTCTCCCGCGAACAAGTAAGTAATCGTCGCCAGGCCGATGTGCGGATGCGGACGCACGTCGAGGCCCTTGCCCGGCGCGAGCCGCACCGGTCCCATCTGGTCGAAGAAGACGAACGGCCCGACGGCGCGCTTCTCCCTCGCCGGCAGGGCGCGGCGCACCTGGAAGCCGTCACCGAGGTCGCGTGTCCTCGGCTTGATGACAGCGCTTAACATGCGGAGATGGTAGTCGCACACGAAGAGCAGGGCCACCGCGGAGCATTCGTGATCGAAGTAGCGGGAAAGCGCCTGGCGGAGCTCACCTACACCGTCGCCGGCAGCCGCGTCATCCTCGACCACACGAGCGTCGACGACGCGCTGCGCGGCACGGGCGCCGGGCGCGAGCTGGTGAAAGCAGCGGTGGAGTGGGCGCGCGCGAACGGCCGCAAGCTGATGCCGCTATGCCCCTACGCGCGCTCGGTGTTCGACAAGACCCCGGAATACCGCGACGTGCTCGCCTAGTCTAGGGATACGCTGAAAAATCTCAGGACGGTCGTCCCCGCGGAGGCGGGGACCCGTGTACTTCAAAGACAAAATTGGGCCCCCGCCTTCGCGGGGGCGACGACTTCAAGTCTTCCCTAGCCGCAGATGCCGACGTAGCCGCAGGCGGTGCAGTAGTCGCAGCCGTCCTTGCGGATCAGCGTGGTGTTGCCGCACTCCGGGCACTTCGCTCCCGGGAGGACCGGGTTCTTTTCCTTTTCCGGAGATTCGAGAATGCCCATCTGCTGCTTCGGGTGCCCGTCCTCGTCGAGGATGCCGAGCATCGCGTAGCGGTGCAGGATCAGGCGTGCGAGGTAAGACACGGTCGAGGGGAAGGTCTGCTGCTTGCGGCTGCCGGGGATGAAGGCCATGAAGTCGCCCAGCGGCTCGGGGAAGTCGAGCAGCTTCCTCAGCTTCATGCCGATCCACGCCGGGTCGAGCACGCGCATGTCGAGCGAGAGGATCTTGCACAGCCCGTCGAGCGTGCGCGGGTACTCGCCGGAGAGCCAGACCGAGTAGGGCCGCGTGACGCCGTCCGGCAAAGTGATCTCTTTCAATCCCAGAACGAAGTCGTCTCCGGTGCGGGCATTGAGGACGTCGACCGTCCAGGACATGGTGCCGTCGGGGCCGGTCTTGGGCTCCTTCGGCGCGAACATCGCGTCCATCAGAGGCGACGCCGCCTGCTCGGCCATCAAGGAGAACTGGCTCTCATGCATGCCGGAAAAGAGCTGCTCGACCCGCCAGCGCACGATCTGCGCGAAGGCCGAGACCACCGAGGGCATGCGCTTTCTCTCGCCGCGCGGCGGGAAGGGCATGTCGAAGGCGTCGTCGCCGCCCGCCTTGGCGAGCGCGTCGAGCTTGAGCTTCAGCCAGCCGCGGTCGTTGGCGCGCATGTCCATCGACAGCGCCTTGGCGAGCGCGCCCAGGCCGCGCGGCTGCTCGCTGCCGTTCACCCACACCTCGAAGGGATGCGGCGCCCCGCCGCTGTGCCGCGCGGGGTCTGGCGCGGCGGACCCACCATTCTTGACGTGGCCGACGAACACCGCGAAGCGGTAGTGCGGGTGCTCGATCATGTAGGTCCACGCCGGGTTGCCGCCGGCGAGGTCCGGCCGCCCCGGCCAGCGCAGCGAGGCGAGCACCGGCGCCGGCACGCTCTTGATCGAGATGCGCCGGTTGGTGTCGTCCTGCATGAAGTCCTGCGGCTTCGGCGCCACCGAGAGCACCGACCCCAGCACCTTGTTCGGCCGGTAGGTGGCGAGGCCCTTCAGCCCGGACTTCCAGGCGTGGACGTAGAGGTCCTGGAACTCCCCGTAGGGGTAGTCCTCCGGCACGTTCACGGTCTTCGAGATGCTGGTGTCGATGTACGGCGCTACCGCGGCCACCATCTGCTGGTGCGCCTGAGCGGACATCTCGAGCGCCGTGACGAAGTAGGGCGGCAGCTTGTTCACGTCGCCGCCTTGCGCCTTGTAGCGGCGCCAGGCGTGGTCCTCGACCGAGTATTCCTGCACGCCGTCGTCGATGCGCTTCTTGCGGGTGTAGACCCAGGAGAAGGGCGGCTCGATGCCGTTCGACGCGTTGTCGGCGAAGGCGAGGCTGATGGTGCCGGTCGGGGCGATGGAGAGGAGGTGAGAGTTGCGGATGCCAGTTTTTCTTATGAGAGTTCTTATATCCTCGGGAAGCCGAACCGCAAAGCTCCCGCCGGAGAGGTACAGGTCGGCGTTGAAGAGCGGGAAGTGGCCGCGCTCCTTCGCCAGCTCTGCCGAGGCGCGGTAGGCCGCGTCGCGCATCGCTTCGGAGAGGCGCGCCGCCATGCGCCGCGCTTCCTCGGCGTCGTACCTGAGCCGCAGCATGATCAGCGCGTCGCCCAGGCCGGTGAAGCCCAGGCCGACGCGGCGCTTCGCCATCGCCTCGGCGTGCTGCTGCTCGAGCGGCCAGGCGGTGACCTCGAGCACGTTGTCCAGCATGCGGACGGATACCGCAACCACCTCGGCGAAGCGCTGGAAAGCAAAAGAGGAATTCTCGGCAAAGGCGTTCTCGACGAACTTCGTCAGGTCGATCGAGCCGAGGCAGCAGCAGCCGTAGGGCGGCAGGGGCTGCTCGGCGCAATTGTGGACATAGAGGCCGTTGGCATCGAACGCATGGGCGCCGGCGACCGTCACGTCGAACACCTCTTCGGGTCCCTCGGCGGTAATGCTTGCCACCGTCGCGGTGAACCGCTCCTGGTTCAGCTGCCTTCTGTAGGCTGCTAGCAGCGCCGCCAGCCGGCCGGACTTCTCCAGGTCGGAGAATCCTACGCGCTCGGCAAAGCGGGCCAGGTTGCTTCCGCTTATGACCAGTTCGTGCTGTGCTGCCGTGGGGTAGGGCCGTCGTCCTCCCTTTCCGTCGGGCAGCGCGCGCTCGCCGGCGAGCCGCCGCTCGCGATGGATCGTCGAGGCGATGCCGAGCCGCGCGAGCATGCGCTGTACCGCCTCCAGTGTCCGCGCGTTCGCCTGCGCGAGCCTCACCGAGACGCCCTTCGCCTGGGAGCCCTGAACCGAGCCGTCGGCGTCGAAGAGTCCGCGCAGGAAGCCGCGATAGAAGTCCGATGAGCAGCGTTCGATGTCCGGCGTGATCTGCTTGTCCCCGGGACGCAAACCGAGCTCGAGCGCAAGGTCGCGCAACGCGGCGAGCGCAAGCCTGAAGTGTCCGCGCTGTCCCGCCACCTCCGCCTGCCAGCCGCGGAAATCGGCGCGATGGGGCAGGCTGTCGGCGGCTACGAGCGCGGCCTCCATGATGCCTTGCACGCCGGGCGAAACGCGCACGCCGCCATTTGCCTCGCGCCGGGCGTCTGGGTCCCAGACGCCGAGCACGGCTTTGTCGTCCTTCAGGTATCCATCGCCGAGGAGCAGTCCGAGAAGGTAGCCGTGCGACTGGCCGTGCGCGCCCGGCCACCCTGCAAGTGCGCCATGATTGTGCACGACGATCTCGTCGCCGGGCGACAGCTCCGCCGCCTTGGCCCATTCCGTGTCCCTGGAATAGCGGGTCGAGCGCCATACGCGCAGCACGGGATGGTCGGCGGTGAGCCTGAGCTCGTGGCCTTCACGGGTGCGAAGGCGCAGCACCGGCTTGGTTCCGGTGGCGAAAAAGCCTTGCGACTCGGTTGGGAACGGCTTGCCGCTCACGATTGCTTCGAAGCGGCGGCCGACGAGCTCAGCGACCTGCCGAGGGCCTTGCGCCGTCATGACCCAGGTGTTCGCGGTCACGCAGGGGTTGGTCGCCTCGATGGTCTCGCAGTAGGCGAGGTTGTTGTCGCGGTTGATGCGGTCGAGGAAGAGGATGCCCGGCTCGGCGTGGTCGTAGGTGGAGCGCATGATCTGCTCCCACAGGTCGCGCGCGCGCAGCTTGCGGTAGACCCATAGGCCGTCCTCGCGCCGGTAGGCCTCCTTGTTGGCCGGCCAGGGCTTCGCCTTATGGACGAGCTCGACGGATGCATCTTTCTCGACCGCCAGCATGAAGTCGTCGGTGACGCCGACCGAGATGTTGAAGTTGGCGAGGTCGCCCTGGTCCTTGGCGTGCACGAACTCCTCGATGTCGGGATGGTCGCAGCGCAGCACGCCCATCTGCGCGCCGCGCCGCGCGCCGGCCGACTCGACCGTCTCGCAGGAGCGGTCGAACACGCGCATGTAGGAGACCGGGCCGCTCGCGCGCGAATGCGTGCCCTTCACCTCGGCGCCCTTGGGGCGGATGGCCGAGAAGTCGTAGCCGACCCCGCCGCCGCGGCGCATCGTCTCGGCGGCCTCGCGCAGCGCGGTGTAGATGCCGGGCTTGCCGTCGACGACCTCGGAGATCGAGTCGCCGACCGGCTGCACGAAGCAGTTGATGAGGGTGGCCTGGATCGCCACGCCGGCGGCGGAGTTGATGCGCCCGGCGGGGATGAAGCCCTGCTCCTGCGCCTGCAGGAAGCGCCGCTCCCAGTGCGCGCGGCGATCTTCCGGCTCGGCCTGGGCGAGCGCGCGCGCGACGCGCCGGCGCACCTCCTCGATCGAGGCTTCCTTGCCCTTCGCGTACTTCTCGAGCAGCGTCTCGCGCGAGATTTCCTGCTCGCGGACGCTACCGGGGGCGATGGTCTGTTCCACGTTTCTTCTCCCGGGTGATTACTGGATTTCCATACAGTGTATGGAATTATGCGCCAGATTAGGGGCGCGGCAAGCCGCTGAACTTGATACTGATCAAGGACGCGAGGTTCAGCTCTTAAGCTTTTGTTTCGCTAAGCGAATCAACCACCCGCCTGGGTCGCCGGCGCGGCCTGCGTGCCAGGCTGGGTCTCGGCGGCGGAGATCATGCGGGCGCGCTTGAGCAGGTCGGCCGCCTCGGCGTGCCCCATGCGCAGGGCGAGCTCGACCGGCGTGTCGCCCTCCTTGGTGAGCTGCGTGGGATCGGCGCCGTTGCGCAGCAGCAGGTCGAGCATCGGCACGCTGCCCTTCATGGCGGTGTAGGCGAGCGGCGTGTAGCCGTTGTCGTGGTGCACGTTGGGGTCGAAGTTCATCGACAGCACCTTCTGCACGTAAACCAGGTTGTTTTTCTCGATGCCGTAGAAGAGCGCGCGCACGCCCTCGGTGCTCTTCTCCTTCGGCCTGGGCTCGAGCCCGGTCGGCAGCAGCTTCACCACGTAGTTGATGAGGCCGACGCCGATCAGCGCCACCAGCGCGAGCACGATCGGCACCTTGGAGACGTTGAGGCCTTCGGCGATCTGCTCGGGCATGTTGGCGCCGGCGATGAGCAGCACCACGGCGACGAACAGGCCGAACTTGAGGTAGAGGAACAGGCCGACGATCACCGCGATGGCGAGCACGGCGATGAGGCCCTGCGGGCTGATGCCGAGCGTCTCGCTGACGTATTCCTCGGGCAGGTTGGCGAGCACCGCGGTGATGGTGATGAGCCCCATCAGGACCAGCTCGCGGATCCTCAGCTTCGACAGGAAATCGAGCTTCTCCCCGCTCTTCGCCGCCATTTCTCCCTCCCCTTAGCCGGCACATTTTCGGGGCTTGGCGAGGCGCTTGCAAGGGGAGCTAGAATCCGCGCCATCGCCATGTCGAAGGCCTTTGTCAAGGAAAACGACCACGCCGCCGAGGACGAGCGCCCCGCCTCGCGCGCGCCGCTGTCCGCCGGCAAGAATTACATGACGCCGGAAGGCTACGCGCGGCTCGACGCCGAGCGCCGCCGCCTCGTCGAGATCGAGCGCCCCGAGGTGGTGACGACCGTGGCGTGGGCGGCGTCGAACGGCGACCGCTCCGAGAACGGCGACTATATCTACGGCAAGCGCCGCCTGCGCGAGATCGACCGGCGCCTGCGCTTCCTCATCAAGCGCCTCGAGGCCGCCGAGATCGTGCGCTCGAGCGGGCGCGATACGGATCAGGTGTTCTTCGGGGCAGAAGTCAAGATTCGAACACCCCGTGAAGTCAGGATCGTGCGCATCGTCGGCTTCGACGAGGTCGACCCGGCGCGCGGCCACGTGTCGTGGATCTCGCCGATCGCCAGGGCGCTGCTCAAGGCGCGCGCGGGCGACACGGTGACGCTGCGCAGCCCGGCGGGCGAGGAGCCGATCGAGGTCCTCGAGGTGCGCTACCCCTAGTCTTTCTTGAAGTCCCCGGCGAGGATGACGGCCAGGCGCGCCGGGTCGATGTGCTTGCGCAGCGCCGCGTTCACCTCGGCGGCGCCGAGCGAGGCGATCTTCTTCTCGAGCGCGATGTCCCAGGCGAAGCTGCGCCCGGCGAAGGAGTAGGTCGACAGCCGGCTCGCCAGCGCGCGGTCCTGCGTGCGCGCGAGGCGGCGCGCCTGCAGCACGGCGTGGCGCCCGGCGGCGACCTCGGCGGCGCTGAAGCCCTCGCGCACGGCGCGGCCGAGCTCCTCGCGGATCGCCTTCTCGACGCGCTCGCGGTTCTGCGGCGCGAAGATCGAGGCGACGCGGAACTCCGCCGACTCGTCGAAGGTGCTCGAGGTGAAGCTGGTGTAGGTGCTGTAGGAGAGGCCCTCCTTCTCCCGCACGCGCGCCGGCACGCGCCCGGTGGGCGAGCCGCCGAGGAGATGGTTGGCAAGCACCAGCGCCGGGAAATCCGGGTGGTCGTCGCGCATCTTCACGTTGAGGCCGGCGCGCAGCACCGCGTTCGCCTTGTCGGGGGTGAGCACCTCGTTCTCCAGCGGCGGCCGCTCGAAATGCCGCCACGGCACGCGCTGGAACGGGCGGGGCGTGCGCCACGGCCCGAACAGCTCCTCGACCGCGCGCGACACCTCGTCCGCGTCGAAGTCGCCCACCGCCACGAAATCGGCGCCGGTGGCGCCGACCAGCTCGCGGTAGCAGGCTTGCGCCTGCTCGAGGGTGGTGGCGCGCATCTTCTCGATGCGCTCCTCGATGGTCGGGGTGTAGTGCGGATGGCCCTCGGGATAGGCGCGCAGGTGGCGCGCCAGGCGCACGCTGGCGACCGCCGAGGGATCGGAGAGCTGCGACTGCGCGCCGGTCAGCGCGGCGCGCTTCATCTCCTCGAACTCGGCCTTGGGGAAGGCGGGCTCGCGCAGCGCCTCGGCCACCAGGCGCAGCGCCGGGATCAGGTTCTCGCGCCGCACCTCGATGCTCGCGCCCTCGCCGCCGAGGTTGACGCTGGCGTTGAGCCGGTCGAGCGCGTCCTTGAGCTCGGCGCGGCTCCTGCGCTGCGTGCCGCGCATCAGCATGGCGCCGGCGAAGTCGCAGGCGATCTCGCGGTCGGTCAGGCTCGCCTCGTTGCCCCAGTGCAGGGCGAGGCGGGCGACGACGCGGCCGGCGCGCGTCTTCTTCGGCAGCAGCGCGGCGCGGATGCCGTTCGCGAGCTGGCGGCGCTCGAGGCGCGACTCGATGTTCTGCGGCGAGGGGTCGAAGGCCTCGCCGAGGCTGACGCTGTCGCCGCCCTTGTAGTCCTTGAGCTCGGACTGCAGGTCGGGCGTCGGCGGGATGTCGGCGCGCTCGGCGTTGTCGGTGGGGATGAAGACGCCGAGCACGCGGTTGGCGGGCTTCAGATAGGTCTCGGCCATGCGCTGCACGTCCTCGCGCGTCACCTTGCGCAGCCGGTCGCGGTAGAGGAAGAGCAGCCGCCAGTCGCCGATCGCCTGGAACTCCGAGAGCGCGCGCACCAGCGCGGCGTTGTCGAGCTCGACCTTGTGGAACTCGTTGAGCAGGCGCGTGCGGGCGCGCTCCACTTCTTCGGCGCGCGCCGGCGCCCCCGCCAGGTTCTCCACCACGCCGAGCAGCGCCTCGCGCGCCGGCTCGAGCTTGCCGTCCTTGGGCAGCGCCGCGCCGAAGTAGACGTAGCCCGGGTCGTGCAGGCCGCGCTCGGCGCCCCAGACGACGCTGGCAAGGTCCTTCTGCACGAGCGCCTGGTGCAGCCGCCCGGTGGGCGCGTCGCCGAGGATCTGCACCAGCACGTCGATCGCCGGGTAGTCGGGATGGCTGCCCGCGGGCACGCGGTAGAGCGTCGAGACGAGCTGGTTCTCGCCGATGCGCCGCAGCGTCACGGTGCGCTCGCCGTCCTGCGTCGGCTCCTCGGTGTAGAAGACCGGCAGCGCGCGCGCCGGCCTCGGGATGGCGCCGAAGTGCTTTTGCACCATCGCCAGCGCCTTTGCCTCGTCGAAGCGGCCGGCGAGGATCAGCATGGCGTTGTCGGGCTGGTACCAGGTGCGATAGAAGGCCTGCAGGCGCTCGATCGGCACGCGCTCGATGTTCGAGCGCTCGCCGATGATCGGGTTGCCGTAGTTATGCCAGGGGAAGGCGGCCTGCTGCATGCGCGAGAAGAGCACGCTGCCGGGGGAATTCTCGCCCATCTCGAACTCGTTGCGCACCACGGTCATCTCCGAGTCGAGGTGCGCCTTGGAGACGAAGGAGTTGACCATGCGGTCGGCCTCGAGCGCGATCGCCCACTCGAGGTCCTCGTCGCTCGCCGACAGCGTCTCGAAGTAGTTGGTGCGGTCGTTGGAGGTGGTGCCGTTCCAGCGCGCGCCGCGGCGCGTGAACTCGCCCTTGATGTCCGGGAAGCGCTTCGAGCCCTTGAAGAGCAGGTGCTCGAGCAGGTGCGCCATGCCCTTCTCGCCGTAACCCTCGTGGCGCGAGCCGACCAGGTAGACGATGTGCACCGTCACCGTGTCGACGCCCGGGTCGGGCAGGGTGAGCACGCGCAGGCCGTTCTCGAGGCGGTACTCGGTGACGCCCTCGACCGAGGCGACCTTGTGCGGCGCCGCGGCGAGCAGCGCCTGCGCCGCGCAAAGCAGCAGCGCCGCGGCGAAAAACCGTTTCAGATCAACCATGCGAAGAGATGCAGCGCCACCAGCCCCGAGATTATCGTAGCGAACGTCAGGCGCGTGCGCCACGCCACTGCAATTGCGACAACGCCGGAGAGCAGTTGTTCATTTGCCAGGGACACGAAGAGTTCATTCTGTCTCAGGAAAAGCTCTGGCAGCCATATCGCCGTCAGCACCGCCGGCGGCACGTAGCGCAGCGCCCGGCGCAGGAGCGGCGGCGTCTCGACCTGCGGCGGCAGCAGCAGGAACGACGCGCGCAGGGCGAAGGTCACCAGCGTCATGCCGATCAGGGTGAACCAAAGCGTCATTTCTTAAACACCAATCCGGCGGCAATGCCGGTGAGGGCCGCACAGGGAATCGCCAGCCGCAGCGGCAGGTCGTTGGCGAGGATCACCGTGATCCCCGAGGCGAGCGCGGCGGCGAGTCCAGATCAGCGCGCCGACGCCGAGGAAGAGCTCGAGCGTCGAGCGGTCGTCGGGATGGTCGGCGAAGCGCCCGGCCGAGAGCCCGACCACGTTGTCGGCGACGAGGTAGCCCACCAGCAGCCGCCAGCCGAGCGGCGCGCGCGCGAAGTGCGGGCGCAGCGTGGCGCTGTACATCATGAAGCGCAGGTTGATGAAGGCCGTGGCGGCGAGCACCATGACGAGCGGCGTGCCCGAGGCGAGCAGCTGCGCCGAGGCGATCATCGAGGCGCCGGCGAAGACCGTCACCGACATCAGCACCGCCATGGCGGGCGGGATGCCGCTCGCCACCATCGCCACGCCGGTGATCAGGCCGAACGGAAACACCGCCAGCAGCACGGGCAGCGAGGCCCGCGCGCCGGCGGCGAATGCGGAACGATCGAAAGGCTTTACTTGGTCTTGCTGCGATGCTCGCGGATGCAGGCTTTCAACTCCTCGCCCTTCTTGTCCTTGCAGGCCTCGCGCAGCCCGGCGCGGCGCTCGGCGCGCTGCTTGGCGCGCGCCTCGCAGGCGGCCGGGTCCTGCGACTGGGCGCACATCTCGCGGCGCATGCAGTCGCGGGCCTCGTCGCCCGACTTGCCCTCGCAGGCCTTGCGCGCCTTCTCGTGCGCCTGGCGGAAGGCCTCGCGCCTCTCGGGCTTCGGCGTGTCGGCCTTGGGCGCCTGGGCGAAGGCCGGCGCGGCGAGGCAAAGGGCGGCGAGGAACGGGATGAGGCGTTTCATGGACAGCTCCTTTCGGGATGGAACCTGTCCTTCAACGCGCGTCCCGCGCCCTCCGCCGACCGGGAAGTTGTAACGCTTCGTTTCAGAGGTGCTTGAGCATCGTCGCGGCGTCGGAGACCTCGAACTTGCCCGGCGCCTCGACGTTGAGCTGCTTCACCACGCCGTTGTCGACCAGCATCGAGAAGCGCTGCATGCGCGTGCCCATGCCGCGGGCGTTCAAGTCGAGGTCGAGGCCGAGCGAGCGGGTCCACTGCGCGGCGCCGTCGCCGAGGAAGCGGATCTTGCCGAGCGCCTTCTGGTCGCGGCCCCAGTGCGCCATGACGAAGGCGTCGTTCACCGCCACGCACCAGATCTCGTCGACGCCCTTCTGCTTCAGCGCCTCCAGGTTCTGCACGTAGCTCGGCACGTGCTTCGCCGAGCAGGTCAGGGTGTAGGCGCCGGGCAGGCCGAAGACGGCGATCTTCTTGCCCTTCGCCGCCTCGCCGACCTGCACTTCCTTGGGCGCCATCGCGCACTGCGTGGCGGAATCGAACTCGGTGCTCTCCATCAGCTTGCCGTCCGGCAGCCGGTCGCCGACTTTGATGGCCATGCGGACCTCCTCTCGGGTCGTGACTGAAAATGAGGCGCTATGATAAGCCCAGCATGAGCGGATTGATGCACGGATTTCCGCCCGAGCCGGCGACGCAGGTGACGCTGGCGAACTGGCGCTCGCCGCCTTTCAACCGCTGGGCCTTCCACCACGTGCGCGAGCTGATTCCCAGCGCCGATATCCCCAACGATTCTCGGAAGCTAAGCATTTTCTCCGAGGCAAGACGCGACTTCGTCATGGGGTGGTTCCGCGACTTCCTCGAGCAGACCGACACCGACGGCCTCGCCATCGTGCACCGCGGCCGCCTGGTGTTCGAGCACTACGCGAACGGCATGAGCGCCGAGGCGCCGCACATCCTGATGTCGGTGTCGAAATCGATGCTCGGCCTGCTCGCCGGCGTGCTTGCGCACAGTGGAGAGCTCGGGCTGGGGCGTGCGGTGACCGATTACGTGCCCGAGTTGAAGGACACCGCCTACCGCGGCGCGAGCGTGCGCCAGCTCCTCGACATGCGCGCCGGCGTGGCCTTCGACGAGGATTACCTCGCCACCTCCGGGCCGATGCTCGCCTACCGCAAGTCCACCGGCTGGGACCCGCTCGAGCCGGGGGAGCCCCCGGGCGATCTCAGATCCTACTTCAGAGGGCTCGTTCAAAAAGACAGAGAGCACGGCGGCGCGTTCCGCTACACCTCGCCCAATACCGATCTCCTCGGCTGGGTGATCGAGCGCGCCGCCGGCCGGCGCTACGCCGACCTGATGGGCGAGCGCCTGTGGCGGCCGCTCGGCGCCGAGCGCAGCGCTTACATCACCGTCGACCGGCTCGGCGCGCCGCGCTGCGCCGGCGGCATGTGCGCGACGCTGCGCGACCTGGCGCGCGTCGGGCAGATGCTCGTGCAAGGCGGCCGCGGCATCGTGCCGCGCGAATGGATCGACGACCTCGAGCGCGGCGGCGACCGCGCTGCCTGGGACGCGGGCAACTTCGCGGCCTACTTTCCCGGGCTGCCGATCCGCTACCGCGCCAAGTGGTACGCGCTCGGGGGCGAGCCGCCCATGCTTTTCGCCTGGGGCATCCACGGCCAGCACCTGTTCGTCGACCGCGCGCGCGGCCTCGCCATCGCCAAGCTCTCCTCGCAGGCGCTGCCAGTGGACGAGCCGCGCATGAAGGCGACGCTCGAGGCGGTGGCGCGAATCCGGGAGCTTTTCTGAGATTCCTGGCGCTCCTCCTCGGCGCTGCGGCTGTCCTCACGCTTCTCGCCTCGGGCCCGGGGACGCGGCTCGGCCTCTGGGACTGGCCCACCGGCCTCGGCCTGCTGCGCTACGCCGCGTATCTCGGTATTGCCGCTTGCGCGTTTTCCGCAGTACTTCTGCTGATTCGGCGGTTTCGAAGCAGGATCCTCATTCTTCCTCTGTTGATGGGCGTGGCGAGCTTCGCGCCGCCGTTCCTCTTCCAGCAGCAGGCGCGCGCGGTGCCGCCGATCAACGACATCAGCACCGACTCGCAGGATAGGGTGCAGCGCGAGGCCTATCCCGACATCCGGCCGGTAGTGCTCGCCGAGCCCGCGGACAAGGCGTTCGGGCGCGCGCTGGCGGCGGCGCAGGCGATGGGCTGGGAGATCGTCTCGCGCCAGCCGGCCGCCGGGCGGATCGAAGCGGTCGACACCACCTTCTGGTTCGGCTTCAAGGACGACGTGACAGTGCGCGTCTCGGCGGCCCCGGGCGGCGCGAGCCGCGTCGACGTGCGCTCCCGGTCCCGCGTCGGCAGGGGCGACGCAGGCACGAATGCCAAAAGGATCAGGGGCTTCCGAGCGGCACTGCTGAAATAGGCGTAACCTTACGGTCTTGCGGATTCGTGGAAGGGAAAGCGCACATGAAACGCATGGCAATCGTGCTGGCCTTCGCTCTCGCGGCCCCGGCCTGGGCCCAGGAGCAGAAGCCCGCGCCCAAGGAGCCGGAGAAGAAGGAGCCGGCGAAGATGGCGTCGAAGAAGCCCAACCCCAAGCGCTTCGAGGACGCGCGCCACTGCCTCGAGAAGCCGACCAGCACCGAAATCATCAAGTGCTCAGAAGAGTATCTCTAGCCGGTGGCCGCGGCGGCCCCTCTGGGGCGCGCGGCCGGCCGAAGTCCATCGCCACGTAGAAGTCGGTCTTGCCCCGGCGCACCAGCAGCCCGACGCGCCCGTCGGCGCCGCTCCCCAGCAGCCGGCTGAACTCCTCGAAGCTGCGCAGCCGCGTGCGGTTGACGCCGTACACCACGTCGCCCACGCGCAGCCCGGCGCGCTCGGCGGCGCCGCCCGCCTGCACCACCGCCAGCCCGTAGGGCAGCCCGAGCGACTGCAGCGTCGCCCCGGGCAGCTCGCGCATTGCCAGCGCCGAATCGGCATTCTCCAGCGTCACCAGCCGCAGCGTCTCCGGCGGCGGGGCGTCGCACCCCGCGACGAGCAGCGCCAGCAGTAACGGCAGGCAAGCCTTCATCGCAAGAGGGCTGCCTGCAAGCGGCGAACCCGCTTCGGAGGCCGAGGCTTTGCTTTTCGACGGCCTTGGATACAGAGGGGAAGGGGGTCAAAATGCTTCCGATCGGAAGCATCGGCGAAACCCCCCGCTCCCCCCGACTGGATCGGGGGTCGCTCCCCCCTTGTCAGGGGGGCGGCAGGGCTCAGCCCACCGGCATCGGCACGTAGATCGCGCCCTCGCCGCGGCGCACGAGCAGCGCGACGCGCGAGCCCTTCTCGTGCTGCGCGAGCAGCTTGTTGAACTCCTCGAGGCTGGAGAAGCGCTGCTGGTTGACGGCGAGGATGATGTCGCCGGGCAGGATCGGGCTCGACTGCGCCTGCGGGCCGACCACGTCGACCACCACCAGCGCGTAATCGACGCCCAGGGTCTTGCGGTCCGCGGGGGGCAGCTCGCGCACCGCGAGGCCGAGGCGGTTCGCCGCCTGCGGCTTCTCCTTCGGCTCGGCCTTGGCGAGCGTCTCCTCCTGCGGGATCTCGCCGACGGTCACCTTGAGGCTCTGGCGCTTGCCCTGGCGCAGCACCTCCATGGTCGCCTGGGCGCCGGGCTTGGTCGCCGCCACCAGGCGCGGCAGCTCGTTCGCGTCCTCGAGCTTCTGCCCGTTCCACGCCGTCACCACGTCGCCGACGCGCGCGCCGGCCTTCTCCGCCGGGCCGCCGCGCTCGACGTTGACGATGACCGCGCCGCTAGTGGTGTCGAGCTTGAAGGACTCCGCGAGCTCCTTGGTCAGCGGCTGGATGCCGATGCCGACGCGCCCGCGCGTCACCCTGCCCGAGCTCTGCAGCTGCTTCGCCACGTCGAGCGCCACCTCGATCGGGATGGCGAAGGACACGCCCATGTAGCCGCCGGTGCCGCTGTAGATCATCGAGTTGACGCCGATCACCTCGCCGGCGAGGTTGAGCAGCGGCCCGCCCGAGTTGCCGGGGTTGACCGCGACGTCGGTCTGGATGAAGGGCACGTACATCTCGTCGGGCAGCGAGCGCTCCTTGGCGCTGACGATGCCGGCGGTGATGGTGTTGGCGAAGCCGAACGGCGAGCCGATCGCCGCCACCCAGTCGCCGGGCTCGACGCTGCTCGACATGCCCAGCGTCGCCGCCGGCAGGTCCTTGGCGTCGACCTTGATGAGCGCGATGTCGGTGCGCTTGTCCAGGCCGACCACTTTCGCCTTGAACTCGCGCTTGGCATCGGCGAGGCGCACCGTCACCTCGTCGGAGCCGGCGACGACGTGCGCGTTGGTGAGGATGTGGCCGTCCTTGCTGATGATGAACCCCGAGCCCAGGCCCTCGCGCGGGATGGCGCGCTCGGGCATGTCGGGCATGAAGCGGCGGAAGAACTCGAGCATCGGGTCCTGCGGCCCCGCCCCCGGGACGCCGGGGGCGCCTTGCGCGCCGGGGCCGCCCGGGCCGGGGGCGCCGGCCGCGGCGCTCGGGGCGGGCTTGCGCGTGCTGACGACCGCGACCACGGCCGGCCCCTGCTTCTTCATCAGCGGCCGGAAGTCCGGCAGCGACGCGGCGCGCGAGGCGGTTTCCGAGGCGGTTTCCTTCTTCTTCTCGGCTTGCGCCCGGACCTGCGGCGACTCGGCGGCGCCGCAAGCGGCAAGGGCGAAAGCGGTGACGAGGACGACGGTTCTCACGGTGCCTCCTTCTGGGCTCCCCCGCTCACAGCAAGACGCGCGCCCGTGTAAAAGGCGCCGCGCCGCTGTAAGCCTTTCAGACCATGCGCCGCGCCGGCCGGGCGTCGGGCGCCGGGAACGATTCATGCGTAGCGCTACTGCACCGAGGAGGACGCCGCTCGTGAAAAAACTGCTCTTGTCAGGGATTGCGATGCTTGCCGCGTGCACCACCACTCCGCCGCCGGACGCCGAGATGAGCGCCGCGCGTGCCATGCTCTCGCAGTCCCAGCCGCTCGCTTCGCAGTACGCCGCCGGCGAGCTGCGCGCCGCGCAGGGCAAGCTCGAGCGCGCCGAGGCGCTCTACGCCAGGGAGCAGTACACCGAAGCGCGCCTGCTTGCCGAGCAGGCGGAAGTCGACGCCAAGCTCGCCTGGTCGATCGCCGAGAACGAGCGCGCCCGCCGCGCCCTTGCGGAGGTGCAACGATTCGAGGCGCGCGCCCGCGAGGCGGAAGCGGCGCGCCAGCGCGCGGAAGCCGAGGCGCGCGAGGCGCGCGAGCGCCTGCAGGCCCTCGAGCAGGCGCGCCAGGCCGAGCAGTCCAAGCGCCTCGCTGCCAGCGAGGAGCTCGGCGCGCAGGTGCGCGGCCTCGAGTCGCAGCTGCCCGAGCTGGACGCGCGCCAGACCGAGCGCGGCTGGGTGCTCGCCATCGCCCCCGATCTCATGTTCGACCGCGGCGAGGCGATGCTGAGGCCCGGCGGGCGGCGCGCCCTGGAGAGCGTGGCGCGGGTGCTGCGCCAGCACCCGGACCGGAACATCCTGGTCGAGGGCTTCGCCGACGACGCCGGCGGCGCCGACCTGAACCGGCGCCTCTCGGAGCGGCGCGCGCACGCCGTGCGCAACGCGCTGGTGCTCGCCGGCGTGGACGGCGCCAACATCGTCGCGCGCGGCGCGGGGCCGATGGAAAGCGGGCCGGCGGCGCGCGTGCAGATCGTCATTGCGCCGGAGCCGGCGCAGGCCGCGATCGGCAGCGGCGCAGGGCGCTGAGCATGCTGGCAGGGCCCGCGAAGCGGCAGAATATCGCCTTAACGATGCCTTAAGCCTGGCGCGGCTAAGGAGGGGGGATGCGGGTCCTGATCGTCGAGGACGATCCCATGATCGGGCGCTCGCGCAGGGCAGCTACGATTTCGCGCCGGCCTGCCGCGCGAAGGGGAACGACACGCGGCGCGCCCGGCGTAATGCTGGCGCGCGGACCCGTTAGGAGACGGTTAATTAAGGCGGGCTCGCCGCCCGCCCTCGCGCTCAGCGGAAGGTGTACTGCGCGCCGATCAGGAAGGTGTCGACGTTCTCGCGGCCGCCGCCGGGCACCTTGATGCGGTAGCGGTCGTAGTCGGCCCGCAGCGCCCAGTTCTGCGTCAGGCCCATCTGCAGGCCGGCGCCGAAGCGCGCCCCCCACCCGTTCTCGCCGCCGGTCACCAGGCCCGGCGAGGTCCCGGTGACGTCGACCTGCGTGTAGATGCCGCCCACCTTGCCGAATATCGACCAGTTGTTGGCGAAGGGAATGCCGGCCATCAGCGCCAGGTCCAGGCCTTCGGCGTCGGTCTCGCCGCCGCCGCGGGTGAAGTCGCCGAACTTGACGTAGGCAATCTCGCCGCCGAACGTGTTGCTGAACCTGCCGCCGGCAAAGGCGCGGAACGCCTGCTCGGTGTCGTCGCAAGGATTGCCCGCCGGACAGGCGATGTCGAGTTCCGAGCGCCCGAGGCTGAGGCCGGCGTGGCCCCAGAAGCCGCGCTCGTGAGGCATGCGCCAGCCGGTGTCCTGCTGCGTCGCCTGCGCCGAGGCGAGCGCGGGGAGCGCCGCGACGGCGAGCGCCGCGGCGATGGCATGCAATCTGGAGTTCATGTCGGATGCGCCTTCAGAAGTTGCGGACGCGTCAGATGCTATGCGGCGCACCGTCCGCTGCCTGTCGCCGCGCAGGGCGGCGTGCTGTAGGGCGAACGACCATTCAGCCGGGAACGTCGATTGCGAGCGGTATTTCTTCTGACTCGCGGCTTCAGAAGCGCGCGCCGAAATCGGCGCGCAGCTCGACGTTGCGCAACGCGCCCGGGGGCCCCGGCCAGTCGATCGACTCGCCGCTCACCAGCAGGCGCACCGAGCCGCGGTTGCGCTCGAGGTCGAAGCGCCAGCCGGCGCCGGCGCCGGCCGAGAGCCGCGTCATGCCGTGCGTGGGCGGCTCGGCGCCGCAGAACTGCCCCCAGAAGGGATAGATCCAGCAGCCCGCCGCGGGCGGCGGGCCGACGTCGGGGTCGAGGTGGGTGACGCCGACGTTGGCGGTGAGGAACGGGGTCGAGCGGCGGGCGAGGAGATGCCAGGTGGCGTTGAGCCGCAGCGTGGCGCGGTCCATGACGTCGCTCGAGTGGAACGCCGCGCCGGCGTTGCCCGCGCCCGGGGTCACCGTGGCGCGGTAATCGACCGTGGCGAGCGCGACGTCGTAGCCGAAGGCGAGGTAGTCGTTGACGTGGTGCGCGACGCCCAGGGCGATGCCCAGGCCGGTGTCGAGCTGCGCCTGCGAGCCGCCCTCGAAGTCGTAGCTGCGCGAGCCGAGCACGTGCGGCTGCAGGCTGTACTCGCGCAGGCCGGCGCGGGAATAGGGTTGCGCTTCAACCACAAAGGCGGGAAACAACAACACCGTCAAAAAAATTCTCATGCCGTCGCCAATGCCGCGGCGCGGCCGCGCTCCATGTCGATGCGCCGGAGCAGCGCGAGGCCGATGACGAAGTACACGCCGGTGGCGAAGATGCCGAGGCGGTGGTTGCCGGCGAAGATCCAGGTGACGGTGCCGTAGGTGAGGGGGCCGAAGATCGCCGCGGTCTTCATGGCGAGGCCCCACAGGCCGAAGAACTCGGCGAGCCGCGCCGGCGGCGCGAGGTAGCCGACGATGGCGCGCCCGGCGGCCTGCGAGGAGCCCATGCACAGGCCGGCGAGGTTCGCGGCGATCCAGAAAGAGGTTTTATCTTGTGAGAACCCCGCTATGAGAACCATGACTATCCATCCGACCAGCGTAAGCGCCACCGCGCGCACGTGGCCGATCGCGTCCTGCAGGTAGCCGAAGCCGAAGGCGCCCGCCGCGGCCGTGACGTTCACCACCAGGATGAGGAAGATGGTCTGCTGCGTGGTGAACTTCATCGCCTGCTCGGCGTAGATCGCGGCGAGGGCGATGACGGTCATGATGCCCGCCTGGTAGAAGAGCAGGCAGACGAGGAAGCGGCGCAGGTCGGCGTAGCGGCTTGCCTCGCGCCAGGTGCGGGCGAGGCGCTGCCCGGGGTCCTCCACCGCTTGAGGGATCGCTCTTTCTTTCAGATAAATGAAAGTTGGCGCTGACGCGACGGCGAAGAAGGCGGCCGTGACGAGCATGGTGACCGGGACGGATTGGCTTGCCGGTTCTCCCGAGGTCATGATGTAAACCAGGCAGATGCCGAGCGCCGTCAGCCCGCCGAGGTAGCCGAAGCTCCAGCCCCAGCCCGAGACGCGCCCCATGGCGCGCGAGTCGGCGAGCTCGGGAAGGAAGGCGGCGATCAGGTTCTCGCCCAGGCCGAAGAAGACGTTGGAGACGATGACGAAGGCGAGCGCGAGCGCCACCGCGCCCGGCGAGGCGAGCGCCAGGCCGGCGGTGGCGAGCACGCAGCCCGCGGTGGTGAGGAGGAGGAGGCGCTTCTTCGCCGCGCGCGCGTCGGCCCAGGCGCCGATCACCGGCCCGGCGAGGAGCACCAGCGCGTTGGAGACGGACAGCGCCGCCGTCCAGGCGAACGTCGCCCAGTCGGCTTTCCCGGCGATGCCTGCGACAAAGTACGCACCGAACACGGCCGTGATCACCACCGTGGTGTAGGCCGAGTTGGCGAAGTCGTACATGCTCCATGCCCAGACTTCACGCACCTTGACATCGGCAGCGAGGGGACGGGCGGCAGCGCCGGGCATGGCGGCGATTCTAAGGGTATAGTTTTGATGACATGCAAGAAGCGGTGAAGAGGGGAGGTGCAGCGGCGGGGACGACGGAGCGGCGTCTCGCGCTCGCCGAGCTGCTCGACTGGATGGTCGAGGACAAGCTCGTCGATCCCGCCATCGCGGCGACGTTCAAGAAGGAGCGCCGCTACTACAAGGGCACCGTGCACCCGCTCGCGGTGATCGCCGAGCAGAAGTGGAAGGCGGGCGCGAAGCTGCTCGACCTCGACGTGCTCGCCGAGTGGCTGGCCAGGCGCGCCGGCTTCGAGTACTTCCACATCGACCCGCTGAAGATCGACTTCACCGGCGTCACCGAGGTGATGTCCTCGGCCTACGCGACGCGCTTCCGCATCCTGCCGGTCGCGGTGACCGCCAAGGAGGCGGTGATCGCCACCGCCGAGCCCTTCGTGCGCGAATGGGAGCCCGAGATCGCGCGCATGAGCAAGCGCGCGATCAAGCGCGTCATCGCCAACCCGCTCGACATCGAGCGCTACCAGGCCGAGTTCTACAACCTCGCCAAGTCGGTCAAGGGCGCCAGCAAGAAGGCGACCGGCGGCGTCGGCCTCTCGAACTTCGAGCAGCTGGTCGAGCTCGGCAAGTCCGACAAGCAGCTCGACGCCAACGACGCGCACATCGTGCGCATCGTCGACTGGCTGTGGGAGTACGCCTTCGAGCAGCGCGCCAGCGACATCCACGTCGAGCCGCGCCGCGAGCAGGGCATCGTGCGCTTCCGCATCGACGGGGTGCTGCACCAGGTGTACCAGATCCCCGCCGGCGTGCTGGCGGCGATGACCAGCCGCATCAAGATCCTGGCGCGCATGGACGTGGTGGAGAAGCGCCGCCCGCAGGACGGGCGCATCAAGACGCGCACCGCGGCGCAGCAGGACATCGAGCTGCGCATCTCCACCATGCCGACCGCCTTCGGCGAGAAGCTGGTGATGCGCATCTTCGACCCCGAGGTGCTGGTGCGCGACTTCAAGGAGCTCGGCTTCTCCGAGGAGGACCACCAGCGCTGGCGCGAGATGACCGAGCGGCCGAACGGCATCGTGCTGGTCACCGGGCCCACCGGCTCGGGCAAGACCACCACGCTCTACTCGACGCTGAAGTCCCTCGCCACCCCGGAAGTGAACGTCTGCACCATCGAGGACCCGATCGAGATGGTCGAGCCGGCGTTCAACCAGATGCAGGTGCAGCACCAGATCGAGCTCGGCTTCGCCGAGGGCGTGCGCGCGCTGATGCGCCAGGACCCCGACATCATCATGGTGGGCGAGATCCGCGACCTCGAGACCGCCGAGATGGCGGTGCAGTCGGCGCTCACCGGCCACCTGGTGCTCTCCACCCTCCACACCAACGATGCTCCCAGTGCAGTAACCAGATTGCTGGAACTGGGAGTGCCGGCGTACCTGCTCAACGCGACGCTCAACGGCATCATGGCGCAGCGCCTGGTGCGCACGCTCTGCCCGCACTGCAAGCAGAAGATCGAGCCGCACCGCGCCGAGGACGAGGCGGCGTGGGAGGCGCTGGTGGCGCCGTGGAAGTCGAACAAGCCCGGCAAGCTCTACAAGCCGGTCGGCTGCCTGGAGTGCCGCATGACCGGCTACCAGGGCCGGGTGGGCATCTATGAAACGCTGCTTTTCTCTTCCGCCATAAAAG
>JBQTJF010000368.1:0-1997 GCA_052387375.1 Betaproteobacteria bacterium | reverse complement strand
ATGGCGGCGGCCGACATCGCGGCAGCGCTCGCCACCGGCGTGCCGCACCTCTCCGCCTACCAGCTCACCATCGAGCCCAACACCGTCTTCTGGCGCGAGCGGCCGGAGCTGCCGCCGCATGATCGCTGCGCGGACATGCAGGCGATGGTCGAAGACCACCTGGCGGCGGCAGGCTTCGAGCACTATGAGACCTCGGCGTTCGCCAAGCCGGGCAGGCGCTGCCTGCACAACCTCAACTACTGGGAGTTCGGCGACTACCTCGGCGTCGGCGCCGGCGCGCACGGCAAAGTGAGCTTCCCCGACCGCGTCACGCGCCACGAGCGCGCCAAGCAGCCCGTGGAATATCTCAAGGGCGCCGCGATGAAGGAGTCGGCCGTCTCTTTCAAAGAGCTGCCTTTCGAGTTCATGCTCAATGCGCTGCGCCTGATCGACGGATTCCCGGTCGAGCTTTTCCAGCAGCGCACCGGTCTGCCCCCGGCAAGCATCCGGGAGCCGCTGAGAGCGGCCGAGCAGGGGAGCCTCTTGGAAGTCGATTGGAAGCGGGTCAAGCCAACCGCGAAAGGGCGCCTCTTTCTCAACGACCTGCTGCAGTTCTTTCTGCCCGAGAGGGGCTAGAAGAAGGTCCCCCGAGGCCGAAAATGCTTCCGATCGGAAGCATTGCTTTTTTTTAGGGCTGGTAGACGATGGCGCGCACCGGCGTGGGATTGAAGTCATTCACCGGGTTGTTCATCTGCGGGCAGTTGGAGATCACGGCGAGCACGTCCATCTCGGCGCGCAGATCCACGTGATCGCCGGGCTTGGAGAGGCTCGGGACCATGTCCATGGCGCCGTCTTTGCCGACCGGCACGTACATGAAGAAGTTGACATTCGCCACCATGTCGCGCGGCCCCATGCCCCAGCGCCCGAGCTGGTCGAGGAAGTTCTGCCGGCAATTGGGGTCGCCGGGCTTGCCGTAGCGGCGGCGGTTGAGCGCCGAGGAGCAGCAGCCGCCGATCGTGTCGTGGAAGCCGCAGGTGTCCTCGATCAGCGTGAACATCGGATTGCAGTTCACCGAGTAGAGCACCGTGCCCTGGCGGATGAAGATGTTGCCGTTGATCTTCATCGTGTCGGCGGCGGCGTAGCGGTCCTCGGGGTCGGCGGCGTTGTAGCAGAGGAAATCGACCGCCTGCTTGCCCTCGAGGTCGACCAGGCGCAGCACCTGGCCGCGCGAGACCACGCGGCTCCAGCCGGCGCGCGCCGCGATCACCTCGTCGGAGATGGTCATGCCGGGAACGTTCATGCCTGGCGCCTTCTGAAGAAGAGCTCGCGGATCGGATGGCCGAGCCGCTTGCCGCGCGCCTCGAACTTGGTCACGGGTTTGAGCGCAAGGCCGCGGTCGGCTTTCTCGAGAAGGGGTTCCTGCGAAAAAACCTCCGCCATCGAGTCGGCATAGTCGGGCCAGTCGGTGGCGGCGTGCAGGATGCCGCCGGGCGCGAGCTTGCGCGCGGCAAGCGCGGCGAACGGAGGCTGCACCAGGCGACGCTTGTGGTGGCGCTTCTTCGGCCAGGGGTCGGGGAAGAAGAGGTGGATGGCCGCGAGCGAGCCGTCGGCGACCATGCGCTCGAGAACCTCGGCCGCGTCGTGACGGATCACGCGCACGTTGGCGAGGCCTTCGGCCTCGATGCGGTTGAGCAGGCTGCCGACGCCCGGGCCGTGCACTTCGACGGCGAAGAAGTCGACCTCGGGATGCGCCCTGGCGATCGCGATGGTCGTCTCGCCCATACCAGATCCGATTTCGATAACCAAAGGTGCTTTGCGGGGCGAGCAAAGAGCTTCGTTCGAAAAAGCGATGCCGTATTTCGTGAACAACGTCTCCAGCGCACGGCGCTGCGCCGGGGTGGTGCGCCCCTGGCGCAGGACGAAGCTGCGGATGGGGCGGTTCAAGCCGCCTTCGAGGAGATCGTTCCTTCGGTAGGCGAGGAAGGCGCGGCGCTGTAGAGCTTCTTCGGCATGCGGCC
>JBQTJF010000367.1:0-28539 GCA_052387375.1 Betaproteobacteria bacterium | reverse complement strand
CGGACTGCGCGAGGCGAGGTAGATGCCGCGCTCGAGCGGGCCGATCATCAAAAAACTATACCCGATGGTACGGGTGGCCGGTGAGCAGGGTCGCGGCGCGATACAGCTGCTCGAGGAGCAGCACCTGTGCGAGCGCGTGCGGCAGCGTCAGCGAGGACAGGCGCACCAGCAGCGCCGCCTCCTTCTTGAGGGCCTCGTCGAGGCCGTCGGGCCCGCCGATCAGGAACACCGTCTCCTCGAGGAGCAGCTTGCTGAAGGCGCGCGTGTCCAGGTCGCGGCCGCGCTCGTCGAGCGCCACGAGCCGTGCACCCTTGGGTAAGGCGCTCTTCAATTTGTTTTTTTTGACTTCTTTGCGAAGAAGCTCGTAGCCGCGCGGCATGCGGCGCGCGTACTCCGCGCAGGCCTGCTCGGCCCAGCCCGGCAGCCTAGCGTCGAGCGCGACGACGTGGAGCCTTGGCACGCGCGGCCTTCTTCCTCAGCTTGACGGGCTTGCCGCCCCAGACCTCTTCCAGGTTGTAGAAGTCGCGCACCGTGGGATGCATGATGTGCACCACCACGTCGCCGAGGTCGACCAGCACCCACTCGCCGAGCGCCTCGCCTTCGACGCCGTAGACGCGCGCGCCGCCCTCGCGCACCTTCTCCTGCACCCGGTCGGCGAGGGCCCGCACCTGGCGGTTCGACTCGCCGCTCGCGATCACCACGCGCTCGAACATCGAGGGCATGCGCGCGGTGTTGTAGATGACGATGTCGCGTCCCTTCACGTCCGCCAGCGCTTCCATGACCGCGCGCTGCTTCTTGCGGATGTCCACTAGCGGTAGAGCCCGTGCCGGGCGATATGGTTCGCCACCGGCGCCGGCACCAGTCCCGAGACGTCCTCGCCGCGCGCCAGGCGCGCCCGGATGTCGCTCGCGGATATTACAGAATGCTGCATCGGTACCGGCACCGCATCATTCTTGACAACCTTGAATCCAGGTCGCTCGAACACGGCGATGCGCGCGAGGCGGCGCACTTCCTCGGGGCGGTGCCAGCTCGCGAGCTTCGCGTACTGGTCGGCGCCCATCAGGAGGTAGAGCGGCTGCGCGCCGTTCTCCAGCTTGAGCTCGTGCAGCGTGTCGACCGTGTAGCCCGACGCGCCGGAGGAGAGCTCGCGCGCGTCGATCTCGGCCTGCGCGTCGCCCTCGAGGGCGAGGCGCAGCATTTCCACCCGGTGCTCCCCCGAAGCGACCGCCGGCGAGCGGTAGCGCGTCGTTCCCGTGGGCATCCAGACGATCTTATCCAGCTTGAGGTGCTCCCGAGCCGCACGCGCCATGGCGAGGTGCGCGTTGTGCACCGGGTCGAAGGTGCCGCCAAGAATCCCAATGCTCAGGCGCGGATCTCGCCGTGGCCGAGCACGACGTACTTCTGCGTCGTCAGGCCCTCCAGGCCGACCGGGCCGCGCGCGTGCAGCTTGTCGGTCGAGATGCCCACCTCGGCGCCCAGGCCGTACTCGTAGCCGTCGGCGAAGCGCGTCGAGGCGTTCCACATCACCGAGCTCGAGTCGACCTCGCGCAGGAAGCGCTGCGCCCGCGCCGCGTCGCCGGCGACGATGGCGTCGGTGTGCTGCGAGCCGTATTTGGCGTTGTGCGCGATCGCCTCGTCGAGCCCGGGCACCACGCGGATCGACACCACCGGCGCCAGCCACTCGGTGTAGTAGTCCTGCTCCGTCGCGGCCCTGGCGCCGGGGATGTGCTTGCGCGTCTCGGGGTCGGCCCGGACCTCGACTTTCTTCTCCTGGAAAATCTTGCCTATGCTCGGCAGCACCTGCGGCGCGATCCCTTCGGCGACCAGCAGCGTCTCCATGGTGTTGCACGTGCCGTAGCGCTGGGTCTTGGCGTTGTCGGCGATGCGCACCGCCATCGCCGGGTCGGCGCTGTCGTCGATGTAGACATGGCAGACGCCGTCGAGGTGCTTGATCATCGGGATGCGCGACTCGCGCGAGAGGCGCTCGATCAGCTCCTTGCCGCCCCGGGGCACGAGGATGTCGACGTACTCGTTCATGGTGATCAGCTCGCCCACCGCGGCGCGGTCGGCGGTGGCGACGAGCTGCACCGCGTCCTCGGGCAGCCCGGCGGCGCGCAGGCCGGCGCGCACGCACTCGGCGATGGCGCGGTTCGAGGCGAGCGCTTCCGAGCCGCCGCGCAGGATGCAGGCGTTGCCCGCCTTGACGCACAGCGCGGCGGCGTCGGCGGTGACGTTGGGCCGCGACTCGTAGATGATGCCGACGACGCCGATCGGCACGCGCATCTTCGCCACCTCGATGCCGGTGGGCCGGCGCACGCGCTCGGAGAGCTGGCCCACCGGGTCGGGAAGCGCCGCCACCTGCTCGACGCCCTGCGCCATCTGCTCGACGAGCCTGGGGCTGAGCGTCAGGCGGTCGAGGAAGGCAGCGTCCTTCCCGCCGGCCGTGCCGACGTCGATGGCGTTCGCCTGGAGGATCGCGGCGGACTGCCGGCGGATCTCGGCCGCCATCGCGAGGAGGGCGCGGTCCTTGGCCGCGGTGTCGGCCCGCGCCAGCTCGCGCGCTGCCGCGCGCGCTTTCTTGCCGAGCGCGAGCACCGCGGCGCGCACCTCGGGCGCGCGCTCCGAACCTGTCTCAAGTGCCTGTTCCATGGAAGAAGTTTAGCCCAAGGGTGACGAAGCCCTGCCACGGATCGCGCGCCTCGACGCCCTTGATCGCGCGGTCGACCGCGGCCGCGTCGTGCAGCGCGCGCGCGAGCCGGCGCGGGGAATGCCGCCCGGCCGCCGCCTCGACGGCGCGGGCGAGCGGCTTGTGGAACGGCCGCCCCTGGCCTTGCAGCGCGAAGAGCGCGCTCGAGATCACGTGCAGCACGAAGGTCGGCTGCTCGCCTTCGCCGCGCAGCCCCTCGAGCACGCGCAGGTAGCGCGTCGCGTCGCCGGCGACGAGCGCCTCGGCGGCGAAGTAGGGGTCGTAGCGCGCCACGTCGGCGACCGCCTCGCGCACCGTCTCCAGGTCGAGATCGCCCTGCGGCGCGGCGAGCGCGAGCTTCTGCACCTCCTGGTGCGCCGCGAGCAGGTTGCCTTCGACACGGTCGGCGAGCCAGGCGAGCACCTCGGCGCTCGCGGTCTGCTTCTGGCGCGCGCGGCGCGGCCCGAGCCACGCCGGCAGCGCCGCGCGCGGCACCGGCTCGACGCCGACCATCACGCCGGCGGCCTTGAGCGCGGTGAACCAGGGCGCCTTCCACCACATCGGGCCCTCGGGGCGCGGCATGGTGACGAGCAGCAGCGCCTCGGGGCTCGGGCGCTCGCACCAGGCGAGCAGCGCCTCGGCGGCCTGCGCGCCGACCTTGCCGCTGGCGAGGCGCAGCTCGACCAGTTTCTTCTCGCCGAAGAGCGAGAGGCTGGCGACGGCGTGGCGGAACCGTCCCCAGTCGAAGCTGCGCGCGGGCTCGTACACCTCGCGCTCGGCGAAGCCGCGCGCGCGCGCCGCGGCGCGCACCGCGTCGGCCGCCTCGAGCGCGAGCAGCGGCTCGTCGCCGTGCACCGTGTAGACCGGCGCCAGCGATCTTGCGAGCTGCGCGGGCAGCTGCTCGGCGCGCAGCTCCACCTTATTGGACCTTCGCCTTCAGGCGCTCCGCCGCGGCGAGGCGGCGCATGATCTGCTGCACCATGTCGGTCTGCATGTCGCGGAAGAGCAGCTGCTCCTCGGCCTCCTTGGCGAGCACCTCGGCGTCGTTGAAGGTGACGTCGCGCGTGAGCTGGATGGTGCTCGGCGCGACGTAGTGGCCGCCGCGGCCGTCGTGCACCCGGAAGCCGACCCGGTAGCGCAGCTGGAACTCGCGCACGCGCCCGGTGCCGGTGAGCGAGAGGATCTCCTTCTCGCGCGCCTCCTGGCTGAACTCGAGGATCGCGTCCGCCTGCTTGGGATCGTCGACCACCTTGGCGTTGGTGCCGGCCTGGATGTTGCGCTTGAGGTCGAGGGCGATGCCGCCGGTGGCGCCGGGGATGTACAGCGTCTGGAAGGGCACCTCCGCGGTGCCGCGCAGCTTGAACCCGCAGCCCGCGAGCAGGGCGAGCGAAGCGAGAAGGAAGGCTCTTCTCAAACGACCAGGTTGACGAGGCGGCCGGGCACCACGACCACCTTCTTGACGTGCTGGCCGGCGACGAAGCGCTGCACGTTCGGGTTGGCGAGCGCGAGGCCCTCGATGGCGCCGCGGTCGGCGGCCTTCGGCACGCGGATCGAGCCGCGCAGCTTGCCGTTCACCTGCACCACCAGCTCGACCTCGTCCTGCTCTAGCGCCTCGGGGTCCGGCTCCGGCCAGGCGGCCTGCATCACGTCCCTGCCGAAGCCGAGCTCGCGCCACAAGTGATGCGCGATGTGCGGCGCGATCGGCGAAAGCAGGCGCAGGAGAATCGACAAGCCCTCCTCGGTGGTCGCGTTCCAGTCGGGAAGGTCTTCCAGCGCGTTGAGGATCTTCATGCACGCGGAGGCGACGGTATTGAACTGATGCCTCTGGATGTCGTAGTTCGCCTGCCGCAGCTCGGAATGGATGCGGTAGCGGACCTGCTTGTCGACTTCCCGGCCCTTGGTCGCTCTGGAGAAGCGGAAAGCGAAAGTCCACACCGCCTTAAGGAACCGCGAAGACCCGGCGACGTTCTTGTCGCTCCACTCGAGCGTATTGGTCGGCGGCGAGGCAAAGATGGTGTAGAAGCGCGCCGTGTCGGCGCCGTACTGCTCGATCAGGGCCTGCGGATCGACGCCGTTGTTCTTCGACTTCGACATCGTGCCGATGCCGTCGTAGACGACGGGCGCGCCATCGGCAGAACGCTTGGCCGAAACGATGTTGCCTTTGGCGTCTTTCTGCACCTCGACGTCCGCGGGATTGACCCATTCGCGCCGGCCGTTCGTGTCGCGGTAGTAGGACTCGGCGAGCACCATGCCCTGCGTGAGCAGGTTGGTGAAGGGCTCGGCGACGCCGCGCATGAGGCCGGTCTCCTCGCGCATCACGCGCTGGAAGAAACGCGAGTAGAGCAGGTGCAGGATGGCGTGCTCGATGCCGCCGATGTACTGGTCGACGGGCATCCAGTAGTCGGCGCGCTCGTCGACCATGCTCTTCTCCTGGCGCGGGCAGCAGAAGCGCGCGAAGTACCAGGAGGAGTCGACGAAGGTATCCATGGTGTCGGTCTCGCGCCTGGCCGCGGCGCCGCACGCAGGACACTTCGTCTCGGTGAACTCGGGCATCTTGGCGAGCGGGTTGCCCGTGCCATCGGGCACGAGGTGCTCGGGCAGCTTCACCGGCAGCTGCTCGTCCGGCACGGGAACGTCGCCGCACTTCGGGCAATGCACGATCGGCACCGGGCAGCCCCAATAGCGCTGGCGCGAGATGCCCCAGTCGCGCAGGCGCCATTGCACCTGCTTTTCGCCCAGGCTCTTCTTTTTCAGGTCCGCGGCGATGGCGTCGGTGGCCTGCTGGAAGTCCAGGCCGTCGTACTTGCCCGAGTTGATGCACACGCCGTGCTCGGCGTACTCGGGCTTCCAGGGCGCCGGCACCGTGTCGCCCAGCGGATGGCGGATCACGGGCTTGATGGGCAGCCGGTACTTGAGCGCGAACTCGTAGTCGCGCTCATCGTGCGCCGGCACCGCCATCACCGCGCCCTCGCCGTAGCCCATCAGCACGTAGTTCGCGACCCACACCGGCAGCTTCTCGCCGCTGATGGGATGGGTGACGAAGGTGCCGGTCGGCAGGCCTTTCTTCTCGATCTGCGCCAGCTCCGCTTCCATGGCCGGCCCGCGCTTGCACTCTTCCACGAAAGCCCGGATCTGCGGATCTCTTTGAGAAGCGAACTGCGCGATCGGATGCTCCGCCGCCACGGCGCAGAAGGTCGCGCCCATCAGCGTGTCGGCGCGTGTGGTGAAGACCCACAACACGCGTTCTTGGTGTTCTAGGCTGTATGGAAAACCTACCCGGACCCCTTCGGATTTGCCGATCCAGTTCTTCTGCATCAGCTTCACCTGCTCGGGCCAGCCGGGCAGGTGCTCGAGCGTCGCGAGCAGTTCCTCGGCGTAGGCGGTGATGCGCAGGAAGTACATCGGGATCTCGCGCTTCTCGACCGGCGCGCCGGTGCGCCAGCCGCGGCCCTCGATCACCTGCTCGTTGGCGAGCACGGTCTGGTCGACCGGATCCCAGTTCACCACGCCGGTCTTCTTGTAGGCGAGGCCTTTGCGGAACAGGCGCGTGAAGAGCCACTGGTTCCACCGGTAGTACCCGGGGCTGCAGGTGGCGAGCTCGCGCTGCCAGTCGAGGGCGAAGCCGAGGCCCTTCAGCTGCGCCTTCATGTAAGCGATGTTGTCGTAGGTCCACTTCGCCGGCGGCACGGCGTTCGCCATCGCGGCGTTCTCGGCAGGCAGGCCGAACGCATCCCAGCCCATCGGCTGCAGCACGTTGGCGCCGCGCATGCGGTGGTAGCGGGTGAGGACGTCGCCGATGGTATAGTTCCTCACGTGCCCCATGTGCAGCTTCCCCGAGGGGTAGGGGAACATGGAGAGGCAGTAGAACTTCTTCCGGGCGGGGTCTTCGGCGACGTGAAAAGAAAGCTCGCTTTCCCAGAACTGCTGGGCTTCGCGCTCGACGGACTGCGGCTCGTAGGCTTCGCGCATGGGAAGCCGCGAATTATATTGCTGTTGGCTGCGCTCGCCGCGGCGCCGCTGCCCGCGCCGGCGCAGGTCGCCGCCACCGTCGACGGCGTGCAGATGCCGGCGTGGGTGGTGCGCGAGGGCAGCCGCATCCCGCTCACGCCGGGCATGCAGCTCAGGGCCGGCGACGAGGTGCACGCCGGCGGCGGCTCGCGCGTGCTGATCCGCCTCGCCGAGGGCAGCACCGTCAAGCTCGGCGAGAACGGCAGGCTGCGCTTCGTCGAGCTCAGCCCCGCCCGCGAGCTCTTCAAGGCGGCGCTCAGCGTGCTCGAAGGCGCGTTCCGCTTCACCACCGACATCGTGGCGAGGAACCGCAAGCGCGACGTGAGCTTCCGCGTCTCCACCGTCACCGCCGGCATCCGCGGCACCGACATCTGGGGCCGCTCGCGCCCCGGCAACGAGATTGTCTGCCTGATCGAAGGGCAGGTGGAGGTCGCCGCCGACGGCGAGGCGCCCCTCACCATGGACCGGCCGCTGCAGTTCTACCGCCGCGTGCAGGGCGCGACGCAGCCGGTCGGCGTGGTGGAGCAGAAGCAGCTCGAGCAGTGGGCGCGCGAGACCGACATCGAGCCCGGCAAAGGCGCGGCGCGCCCCGGCGGGCGCTTCGGCGTGCTCGCCGCCACCGCCGACGATCAGGGCGCGGCGCTCGTCCTCTACGACCGGCTGCGCGCCGCCGGCTACCCGGCCGAGGTCCTGCCGCAGCGGCAGGGCGAGAAGATGGTCTACCCGGTGCGCATCCGCCAGCTCGCCTCGCAGGCCGACGCGCAGGCGCTCGCCGAAAGGCTGCGCAGCGAGCACGACATCCCCGAGCCCATGGTGACCCAATGAGGACCCTGCTCTTCCTGATGGGGCTTCTCCTGGCAGCGGCGGCGCAGGCGCAAGCCTGGCCGGCGAAATCGGTGCGCTTCGTCGTGCCCTACCCGCCGGGCGGCTCGACCGACCTCACCGCGCGCACCGTGGCCGACCGCCTTACGCGCGCGCTCGGCCAGACCTTCGTGGTCGACAACCGAGCCGGGGCCGCGGGCGCGATCGGCACGACGGAGGCGGCGCGCGCCGCGCCGGACGGCTACACCATGTTGTTTGCCGCCGATCCGGTGCTTACCCTGCACCTGGTGATGAAGGACCTGCAGTACGACCTGAGCCGCGATTTCGTGCCGGTGACGCAGGTCACCACCCAGCCGATCGCGCTGGCGGTGCACAGCTCGCTTCCGGTGACGAGCGTCAAGGACCTCATCGCCTATGCCCGGGCGAACCCCGGCAAGCTCTCGTACGCCCACTCCGGCACCGGGACGGGGCAGCACATGTCCGGGGAGCTTTTCAAGCGCCTGGCCGGCATCGACATGGTGCACGTGCCCTACAGGGGCGGCGGCCCGGCGGTCCAGGACCTCGTCGGCGGCCAGGTGCCGGTGGGCGTGCTCGGCTCGACGCCGCTCATTCCGCACCACCGCGCGGGGCGCATCCGCATCATCGGCTTCACCTCGAAGGAGCGCTTTCCCTCGATGCCCGAGATCCCGACGCTGCACGAGTCGGGTCTCGCCGGCTTCGATACCACGCAGTGGCTCGGCATCATGGCGCCCAGGGGCACCGATGCGAAGATCGTTTCGCGCCTGCACGACGAAACGGTGAAGGTGCTCGCCCTCCCGGAGGTGAAGGAGCGCCTCGCGCAGGCCGCGCTCGCCACCGTGGGGAACACGCCGGAGCAGTTCGCCGCGGTGATCCGCGCCGATCTCGAGCGCTGGAACAAGCTCGGCGCGGAGCTGGGCCTCAAGCCGCAGTAGCGCTCGAGTAAAATCGGCGGCTTGTCGCTTCGTCTCGAACTTCTCAATCCCGAGCAGCTCGCCGCCGTCACCCTGCCCGACGAGCACGCGCTGATCCTCGCCGGCGCGGGCAGCGGCAAGACGCGCGTGCTGACCACGCGCATCGCCTGGCTGGTGAAGAGCGGCCGCGTCTCGCCGGCCCAGCTCCTCGCCGTCACCTTCACCAACAAGGCGGCGCGCGAGATGCTGACGCGCATCAGCGCCATGCTGCCGGTCAATCCGCGCGGCATGTGGATCGGCACCTTCCACGGGCTGTGCAACCGCATGCTGCGCACGCACCACCGCGACGCCGGCCTGCCGCAGTCGTTCCAGATCCTCGACTCGCAGGACCAGCTCGCCGCGCTCAAGCGCCTGTGCAAGGCGCTGGGCGTGGACGAGGACCGCGTCGTGCCGCGCGACCTGCAGGCCTTCGTCAACGCCAACAAGGAGGAGGGCGTGCGCGCGCGCGAGGTGCCGCCCGCCGACGAGCGCACGCGGCGCCTCGCCGAGCTCTACGCCGCCTACGACGAGCAGTGCCGGCGCGAAGGCGTCGTGGATTTCCCCGAGCTGCTCTTGCGCAGCTACGAGCTGTTGAAGAGAAACGAGGTGCTGCGCGCGCATTACGCCCAGCGCTTCCGGCACATCCTGGTCGACGAGTTCCAGGACACCAATCGCCTGCAGTACCGGTGGTTGAAGTTGTTCTCCAGCCAGAATTGTTTCTTCTGCGTCGGCGACGACGACCAGAGCATTTACACCTTCCGCGGCGCGCACGTCGGCAACATGGCCGACTTCGAGCGCGAGTTGCGCGTGCGGCACGTCGTGCGCCTGGAGCAGAACTACCGCTCGCACGGCAACATCCTGGACGCGGCGAACGCGCTCATCGCCAACAACCGCAAGCGCCTGGGCAAGAACCTGTGGACCGCCGCAGGCGCCGGCCAGCCGATCCGCGTCTTCGAGGGCGAGTCCGACGCCGACGAGGCGCGCTGGATCGTCGAAGAGGTGCAGGCCCTCGCCCGCGAGGGCACGCCGCGCTCGCAGATGGCGGTGCTCTACCGCTCCAACGCCCAGTCGCGCGGGGGCGGGCACGCGCGCGTCTCCCACGGCGTGCCCGACCCCGTCAACGGCGGCCAGCCCGTCTTACAGCCCGCCGAGGTGAAGCACGCGCTGGCCTACCTGCGCCTGGTGGCGCTCCCCGACGACGACAACGCCTTCCTGCGCGTCGCCAACTTCCCGCCGCGCGGCATCGGCGCGCGCACCATCGAGCAGCTCCAGGACAACGCGAAGCAGCAGGGGGTGTCGCTCTTCAAGGCCACCGAAGGCAAGGCTTTGGCCTTCAAAAAGCTCATCGAGGACATGCGCAGCGAGACGCAAGGGCTGCCGCTCCACGAGCTGGTCGACGTGGTGGTGAAGAAGAGCGGCCTCGCCGAGCACTACAAGACCGAGCGCGAGGGCGCCGAGCGCATCCAGAACCTGGAGGAGCTGGTGAACGCGGCGGCCGCCTTCTCCGGGGAGGAGCGCGAGGTGGAGTCGGGCGAGACGGCGGACCCGCTCACCGCGTTCCTGACGCACGCCGCGCTCGAGGCGGGCGAGCACCAGGCGGGCGAGGGCCAGGACGCACTGCAGCTCATGACGGTGCACTCGGCCAAGGGCCTGGAGTTCGACGCGGTGTTCCTCTCGGGGCTCGAGGAGGGCCTGTTCCCGCACGAGTCGAGCGCGCTCGAGCGCGACGGGCTGGAGGAGGAGCGGCGCCTCGCCTACGTGGCCATCACGCGCGCGCGCCGGCGCCTGTATCTCTCGCACGCGCAGACACGCATGCTGCACGGCCAGACGCGCTACAACATCGCCTCGCGCTTCCTCGAGGAGGTGCCGCAGCAGCTCCTGAAATGGCTGACGCCGCGCTTCACGCGCCAGAGGGCTTTTGCCCCCGATTTTTCACGCCAGAAGCAGGTCCCGTTTCCGAGGAAAGCCGCGGCTCGCGAGATCGGCGGCTTCCGCATCGGGCAGAACGTGGTGCACCCGAAGTTCGGCGCCGGCGTCATCGTCGACCTGGAAGGGCAGGGGGCCGACGTGCGCGTGCAAGTGAACTTCCGCGACCACGGCCTGAAGCTGCTGGCGCTCGCGGTGGCGAAGCTCCAGGCAGCATAGGCCTTGGACACTAAAGGCGGGGACCAAGAAATCGGTACGATCGTACCGATTTTTGGATCTAGCGGCGCTGAGATGCGGAACTATGCCGGGGCAAGCGCGCCTACGCTGTCCACCAGGGCTTGGGCTATCACCATCTCTTCTGTCGCGGTGTCGTGTATGCCAGCGTGGTACCGCGGAAAGCCAACTGTTTCCTGGGCCACGCGAATCCAACGCTGATCGCTTGCCTGCTCGTGGACTGTCTTGCGTGCTGTACCGACGTGCAGCACTGCGTACTTGGCGGTTTTCGCAATGCCATATCCGGTCTTCGCGATCTCCACTCGTAAGCTTGCCAAGCGCGATGTCTGATCTGCGCCCGGAAGCGACTCCAACCAGTTGACCGAAAGATAGGTCTCTGCGATCTCTTGACGCAGCAGGAACGCCGCAAGTGTCAACCTGCCTTCCTCATCAAACCATGATGGCTTGCAATAGCGCGCTACGTGATTGTCACCCGCTATTTCGGGCCCCACGCTATTGGTTCACCATCCAACGGAGTTCGCTGAGCCGCGCTTCGTCAAATAGCTTGTCCGGTGTCGTGTCTCCCGACACCCGACTTACCCCTTTCGGGTGCTTGCGGTTTGTCTTTGTCAGCAAGTAACGGACAGTGCCATCAGGCATGAATCGCACTGTGAACTCGCCTTGTTTGGCACCTTTCCATATCGCGATAAGTTCGCCGCTTGGTCCGGCGACAAGGCTTGGCCGACTAAGCTTGGTGTTCGCTTCCAAGAATGCGATGAGGTTTTCTAGGGACTCGCCAGAAAGATTCAGCTCGCCGCCAGCCTCTTCCAACACCATTCGCGATAGCGCCTCAACGCGGTCGGCAAGCGCCAACCCGTAGGCCGGCCGAAAGATTGAGCGTAGGTAGCGAGACAGGTGCTTGAGCAGGTCAGGCCCAGACTTTTCCCGCAATGCCTCCGTGTTTGAGAACGCGGCGACTTGTGACGCAGCGAATCGCCGCTGCTCATAGCTCGCACGCTCCCATGAGGCGATGTCATCGACGGTGAGGTACTCTGCCCCGTGCGTTTCGGGGAGGTACGCCTTGAGTATGCTTGTCATCGCCGGATACGCGTGCTCGATTTCGAGCTCCAGTGCTTCCGGCTCTTCAACCATGGTCAGGACGCCGCTGCTGAGGTCAACGACGAACCTCGCCCGGTGGGGTGCCGCTGATTGCGGTTTCTGCGACACAGAGCGCGGACGCCATGAAGGCATCGGCATGAAGAAGCTGTCGTCGTCTTCAGTCGCGAACCTCGGATTCGTTTCAGCCATTAAGTCTCTTCCAAGCGGTTCTCTGAAAATCATCTTGGGTTAGATCGGCGAACCCGCGGACAATCCACTCGTGTGCAATGTCGAACCAGTTCGTGGTTTCGGCAACGGGTTTGCCAGCCATTTTCGTCTTCGCCGTTATCTCTAGCTTAAGAGTCGGCATTTCATCCTTAACTCGCTTGGCGGGCACTACGTTGACGGTTAAATTGCCGTGATCATCCGGCATATCGAACCGTACGCGCCAGGTTGCATGCTTTGGTGAAGGAAGGTACCGGCCGTTTTTTTGCGCCCAACAGTAATCCTTGAATACCTTCGACAGGTCCGCTGGCGACGTCCAGCCGTGCTCCTGCGGTATATGGTTCACGTAAGTCAACTCGCAGGTCGTGACAGATGGTGCCGGGAATCTGGTCTCTTCCAGAAACACGAGAAACGAATCCAGCAATGCACGGTATTCGCCAATTAGCTTGTTGTACCGAGGATAGACGTCGGCGTCGCTGAGGCGCCGCCAGTTATAGAAGAAGCAATCGCCTTGGAGCTGTACGAGCCGATCCTTGTTGGGAGCAATGAACCAAGATCGGGGGAGGGGTAGGCCCGACGCTGCGTCAATCCAACCGGGTTCGCCGGACGGATTGGGGCTATATGGCACCGCGTGCTCACAGGTCGGAAATGCATCCCGGATGCGGGTCCAGTAGAGGCCGATATGCGGGATCAGAAAACGCTTGAGTGGCTCGAAGCTGATGCCGCAAGCCACCTCCGATACAGGGGGATTGGCGTAATCCGGCAAGGCGCCAGCGCCAGGGTTGCGCCGGCTCGCTGCCGTCCGCCCTTCGCCTCGGCTGCTCATGCCCCCGCCTGCCCGTATGACAAATTTGCCGTTCTTCTTGTAGGCAACGCCGGCAATGGTAGCCGATCTGTGCCGACTAGCCTGTAAGCATCGGTGATTGGGGTGCGCTGCAAGGTCAAGACTATGATTGGACATCAAAAACGCGTCATTGTTCGGATCTCGCTACCAGGCGTGGTGCGCGCGCGGTCTCTACGGCGCCTGCTACGGCATTCCCTATATACCCAATGAAAAGGCAGTGACCGCTCGCCCGTACATTACGTCCACAGCGTGTCACGCTTCGCGGTGATCGACGGCGACGGCGGGCAGGGTGCGCTGCGGCGGGAAGCGCACGCTGAAGCGGCTGCCCGCGCCGGGCGTGCTCTCGACGGCGAGCGTGGCCTGGTGGCGCGCCAGGGCGTGCTTGACGATGGCGAGCCCCAGGCCGGTGCCGCCGGTCTCGCGCGAGCGGCTGCGGTCGACGCGGTAGAAGCGCTCGGTGAGCCGCGCGATGTGCTCCGGCGCGATGCCGACGCCGCTGTCCTCGACGACGAAGCTGGCGCCCTCGGGGCCCTCGTGCCAGGAAAGCCGCACCCGGCCGCCCGGCGGCGTGTAGCGCACGGCGTTGCTCACCAGGTTGCCGAAGGCGCTCGCGAGCTCGTTCTCGGAGCCCGCGAGATCAACCATTGGATTGGCGGAAAGGGAAACGGCATGGCGGCCCGCCGAGAGCGCCTTGCCGTCGGCGAGGACGCGCTCGAGCAGCGGGCGCACCCGCACGCGCTCGGCGGCGGGCGGCGGCGCCGACTCGAGCACCGAGAGGGTGAGCAGATCGTCGATGATGCGCTGCATGCGCGAGGCCTGCTCGCGCATCATTCCCAGGTAGTCGCGCTGGCGCTGCGCATCGAGGTTGAGCTCGCGCACCGTCTCCAGGAAGCCGACCAGCACCGTCAGCGGCGTGCGCAGCTCGTGCGAGACGTTGGCGACGAAGTCGCGGCGCATGGTCTCGACGCGCTCGGCCTGCGTCACGTCGCGGCACAGGAGCAGCTTCTGCGAGCTGCCGTAGGCGATGAGGCGCAGCATCAGCCTGGCGCCCCCTTCGCCCTCGATGTTCACTTCCGGCGTGCCTTCGGCGGCGAGGCACTCGGCGAACGCCGGCGCGCGCACCAGGTTGGCGATCGGCCGGCCGAGGTCGGCGGGGAGGTCGAGGCCGAGCATCGCCGCCGCCTTGTCGTTGCTCCACTCGATGCGGTTCTCGGCGTCGAGGATCAGCACGCCGTCGGGAAGCGCCTGCACCGCGCGGCGGAAGCGCGCCAGGGCCTCGGCGAGCTCCTCCTCGCGCCGCGCCGCGGCCCGCTCCAGGCGGTGCAGCGCGGCGAGCACCTCGTCCCAGACTCCCTCGCCCTCGGGCACGCGGGCCTGCCGCGGCTCGGCGACCCAGCGCGCCAGGCGCGCGAAGTGCCGGACGTGATAGGCGAGGAAAAGCAGCAGCCCGGCCGAGAAGACCGCCCAGCCCCAGGCGGCGCCGGCGAGCATGCCGGTCAGGGCCGCCGGCAGCGCCGCGGCGGCGAGCGAGGCGACGGCGTGTCGGTAGGCGGGGCTCAATCGGTACGCAGGCCGTATCCGGCGCCGCGCACCGTGTCGACGAGCCGGTCGTGGCCCGTGGGCTCGAGCGCCTTCCTCAGGCGCCGGACGTGCACGTCCACCGTGCGTTCCTCGATGAAGACATGGTCGCCCCAGACGTGGTCGAGGAGCTGCGCCCGAGTATAGATGCGGCCGGGGTGGGTCATGAGGAAGTGCAGCAGGCGGAACTCCGAAGGCGAGAGCGAGAGGCGGCGGCCGCCGGCGGTGACGCGCCGCGACGCCGGGTCCAGGCGCAGGCCCTCGATCTCGACCGCGTCGCCGGAAAGCTCGGGCGCGCGCCGGCGCAGCACCGCCTTGATGCGCGCCGCGAGCTCGCGCGGCGAGAAGGGCTTGGTCAGGTAGTCGTCGGCGCCCGCCTCGAGGCCGACCAGCTTGTCGGCCTCCATGGCGCGCGCGGTGAGCATGAGGATCGGCAGGCTGCGCGTGCGCGGGTCGGCGCGCAGGCGCCGCGCGAAGGCGAGCCCGGATTCGCCGGGCAGCATCCAGTCGAGCACCAGCACGTCGGGAAGCGAGGCGCGGATCGCCGTCTCCGCCTCCTCGGCGCTCGCGGCGCGCACCACGCGGTGCCCGGCGTGCTCCAGGTTGACGGCGACGAGCTCCTGGATGTGCGGCTCGTCCTCGACCACGAGGACGGTGGCGCTCATGACTCGCTCATTCGTCCAGCGGCGCGGGCCGCGTGTGGCGCACGTCGGTGCCCTTGACGATGTAGATGACGTACTCGGCCATGTTCTTGGCGTGGTCGCCGATGCGCTCGATCGCCTTGGCGATCCACACGATCTCGAGCGAGGTGGAGATGGTGCGCGGGTCCTCCATCATGTAGGTGATGAGCTGGCGCAGGATCGAGCGGAACTCGCTGTCGATGCCGGCGTCGGCGCGGATCACCTCCTCGGCGGCGTCGACATCGAGGCGCGCGAAGGCGTCGAGGGTGCGCCGCAGCATGGCGATCGCCGCCTCGGCGGCATGGCGCACCTCCACCCCCGGCGGCAGCTGCGCGCCGCCGCGCTCGTGGATGTTCTTCGCCATGCGGGCGATCTTCTGCGCCTCGTCGCCGATCCTCTCCAGGTCGGTCACCGTCTTGGTGATGGCGAAGATCATGCGCAGGTCGTAGGCGGCGGGCTGGCGGCGCACGATGAGCTGGCTGCAGTCGCCGTCGAGCGAGACCTCCATGGCGTTGACGCGATGGTCGTCGGCGATCACCTCGTCGGAGAGCTTGAGGTCGCCGCCGGCGAAGGCGTCGAGCGCCTTGCGGATCTGCGATTCGACCAGGCCGCCCATGGCGAGCACGCGCGAGCGGATCGAGCCGAGGTCGAGGTCGTACTGCTTGGACAGGTGCTCGCTCAGCCGAACCTCCCGGTGATGTAGTCCTCGGTCTGCTTGCGCTGGGGCTTGATGAACAGGTCGTCGGTGACGCCGAACTCGATCAGCTCGCCGAGGTACATGTAGGCGGTGAAGTCCGAGACGCGTGCCGCCTGCTGCATGTTGTGCGTGACGATGAGGATGGTGACGCGCTTCTTCAGGTCGTGCATCAGCTCCTCGATCGAGGCGGTGGCGATCGGGTCGAGCGCGGAAGTCGGTTCGTCGAACAGCAGCAACTCGGGATCGGTCGCGAGGGCGCGGGCGATGCACAGGCGCTGCTGCTGGCCGCCGGAGAGGTTGTAGGCGGGCTGGCGCAGGCGATCCTTCACCTCGTCCCACAGCGCCGAGTCGCGCAGCGCCTGCTCGACCTTGTCCTCGATGGCGCGGCGCGAGCGCTCGCCGCGCACGCGCAGCCCGTAGGCGACGTTCTCGAACACCGACTTGGGGAAGGGATTGGGCTTCTGGAACACCATGCCGATCCTCATGCGCACGTCGATCGGGTCGATGCCCGGCGCCAGCAGATCGGTGTTTTCCGGGTGCAGCACGATCTGCCCCTCGTAGCGGTTGCCCGGATAGAGGTCGTGCATGCGGTTGAAGCAGCGCAGGAAGGTCGACTTGCCGCAGCCCGAGGGGCCGATCAGCGCCGTCACCTTGCGCTCGTGCACCGTCATGCCGATGCCCTTCAGCGCCTTGAAGTCGCCGTAGTAGAAGCTCAGCCCGCGCGCCTCCGCCTTGGCGGCGAGAGCTGCCTCTACCACTTTATGTTGCGTCGCAGACGGTAGCGCAGCCATATGGCAAGGGCGTTCATTGCAAGCGTCATGATAACCAGCACGAACCCCGCCGCCGCGGCGTTATCCTGGAAGGCCGCCTCCGGCCGCGAGGTCCAGTTGAACATCTGGATCGGCATGACGGTGAAAGGCGACATCACCCAGTCGAAGTTCACGAACGGCGGGCTGCCTTGCACCGGCGCGGGCGGCAGGAAGGCGATGAAGGTGAGCGCGCCGATGGTGATGATCGGCGCGGTCTCGCCGATGGCGCGCGCCATGCCGATGATGATGCCGGTGAGGATGCCGGCCGACGAGTAGGGCAGGATGTGGTAGCGCACCGTCTGCCACCTGGTCGCGCCCAGCGCGTAGGAGCCCTCGCGGATCGCCTGCGGGATCGAGCGGATCGCCTCGCGCGTGGCGACGATGACCACCGGCAGGATGAGCAGCGCGAGGGTGAGGCCCGCCGAGAGGATGCTCTGCCCGAGGCCGAACTGGTAGACGAAGAGGCCCAGCGCCAGCAGCCCGTAGACGATCGAGGGCACGCCGGCGAGGTTGGTGATGTTGATCTCGATGAGGTCGGTGACCCAGTTCTTGCGCGCGTACTCCTCGAGGTAGACGCCGGAAGCGACGCCGAGCGGCACGGCGAAGAACGCGGTGACCAGCATGACCAGCGTCGAGCCGACCCAGGCCGAGAGGATGCCGGCCTGCGCGGCGCGCCGCGACGGGAAATTGGTGAAGAAGTCCCAGTCGAGGCGGGGCACGCCGTTGACCGCCATGCTGGCGAAGAGCGCGAGGAAGGTGAGCACGGCGAGCGTCAGCGCCAGCAGGCCGACCGCGGCGAAGACGATGTCGTTCTTCCTGCGGTCCATCAGTACACCTCGCGGAAGCGCTTGCGCAGGAAGTGCCCGGCGAGGTTGCAGGCGAGCGTAAAGACCATCAGCGTCAGCCCGGCGGCGAAGATGGTCTGGTAGCCGATCGAGCCGTGCGGCAGGTCGCCGAGGGCCACCTGCACGATGTAGGCGGTGATGGTGGCGGCGGGCTCGAGCGGGTTGAAGGTGAGGTTGGGCTGCATGCCGGCCGCCACGGCGAGGATCATGGTCTCGCCCACCGCGCGCGAGATGCCGAGGATGTAGGCCGAGGCGATGCCGGAGAACGCGGCGGGCACCACCACCCGCGTGGCGGTCTGGAAGCGCGTCGCCCCCATCGCATAGGAGCCCTCGCGCAGGCTCATCGGCACCGCGCGCATGGCGTCCTCGGAGATCGAGCTGACGTAGGGGATGATCATGATGCCCATCACCAGGCCCGCCGAGAGCAGGTTGAACCCGGGCAGGCCGGGGATCAGCACCTGCAGCAGCGGCGTGACGAACAGCAGCGCGAAGTAGCCGTAGACGATGGTCGGCACCCCGCCCAGCATCTCCAGCACCGGCTTCACCACCTCGCGCACCCGGAAGGGCGCGAACTCCGACAGGTAGATGGCGATGATGGTGCCGAGCGGGATCGCCACCGCGAGCGCGACCATGGAGCTCGTCAGCGTGCCCGAGAGCAGCACCAGGATGCCGAAGTGCGCGTCGTCGAAGAGCGGCGTCCACTGCTTGTCGGTAAGGAAGTTGAGGAGCGGCACTTCCTCGAAGAACAGCACCGATTCCTTGACCAGGATGTAGACGATGCCGAGGGTGGTGAACACCGAGACCAGCGCCGCGAGGAAGAGCGCCAACTCGATCAGCCGCTCGCGGAGCGCGCGCGCGCGCCGGCGCGCGAGGTAGGCGGCGCCGGGGAGGGCTGCGGTGGCCTGGGCCATGGGATGCGCGGCAGCGTATGTTTCCATTGTTACCGCCTGATTACCGTCCCCCGCCCGGGCCGGTCATCAAACGGCAACGGCGGGCGCATAAATTGCGCCGCCGTATCCACTACGAGAGGAAGGCTCATGAGACGCTTCATCACGCTCGCGGCTGCCGGGGTCCTGCTCGCCGGCCCGGCCCTCGCGCAGACGCCCATCGTCAAGGTCGACGGCTCGAGCACCGTGTTCCCGATCACCGAAGCGGTGGCGGAGGAGTTCCAGAACGCGAAGCGGGGCAAGGTGCGCGTGACCGTCGGCATCTCCGGCACCGGCGGCGGCTTCAAGAAGTTCTGCCGCGGCGAGACCGACATCTCCGACGCCTCGCGGCCGATCCTGAAGAAGGAGATGGACGACTGCAAGGCGGCGGGCATCGAGTACTACGAGCTGCCGGTGGCCTTCGACGCGCTCACCGTGGTGGTGAACCCGAGGAACGGCTTCATCAAGCAGCTCAGCGTCGCCGAGATGAAGAAGATGTGGGAGCCCGCGGCGCAGGGCAAGGTGACGCACTGGAACCAGGTCAACCCGAACTGGCCCAGCCAGCCGATGAAGCTGTTCGGGCCGGGGGCGGATTCCGGCACCTTCGACTACTTCACCGAGGCGGTGGTCGGCAAGTCCAAGTCCTCGCGCGGCGACTTCACCGCCTCGGAAGACGACAACGTGCTGGTGCAGGGCGTGTCGCGCGACGTGAACGGCCTGGGCTACTTCGGCTTCGCCTACTACGTGGAGAACAAGGACAAGCTGAAGGCGGTGCCGATCGTCAACGAGAAAGGGCAGCCGGTGAGCCCTTCGATGGAAGCGGTCGAGAAAGGCACCTACTCGCCGCTGTCGCGCCCGATCTTCATCTACGTCAGCGCCAGGTCCCTGGAGAAGCCGCACGTGCGGGAGTTCGTCGAGTACTACATGAAGCACGCCGCGGCGCTGGCGAAGGAAGTGAAGTACGTGCCGCTGCCCGCGAGCGCCTACGCCACCGCGCTCAAGCACGTGCAGCAGGGCAAGAAGGGCACGGTGTTCGGCGGCGTCGCCGAGGTCGGCATCACCATCGACGAGCTGCTCAAGAGAGAAGCGAAGCTCTAGTCGCGAAAGCGGGAGTCCGCGAAATGGGTACGAGCGTACCCGTTTTGCCGTCGCCCGGGCATCGTTCCAGGGCCCGGTCGTGGTGCGCTACGCGATGAAGGCGATCAGCGCATAGCGCGCCAGCCGCCCGGCGGCCATGAAGGCGAGCGCGGCGGCCCAGTGCATGCGCAGCCATCCCGCGGCGACGCACAGCGCATCGCCCACCACCGGAAGCCACGCGAAGATGAGCGCCGGGGCGCCGTAGCGCTGCACGATTTTCAAGTGCTTTAACTCCTTCTGCGGGAAGAGCCGGCCGATGAGGTAGGAGGTCATGCCGCCGGCGGTGTTGCCCAGCGTGGCGACGGCCACCGCGAGCGCGACGTTCTCGGGGTGCAGCTTCAGGTAGGCGAAGAGCGCCGCTTCGGACGGCAGCGGCACGAGCGTGGCGGCGGCGAAGCTCGCGGCGAACAGGGCGGCGAGTTCCCCCATGCTAAATTCGGCCGGCCTTGGGCAAGAACTACCTCGAAAGGATCCTGAAGGCGCGCGTCTACGACGTCGCGGTCGAGACGCCGCTCGAGCAGGCGCGCGCGCTCTCCCGGCGCCTCGGCAACCGCCTGCTCGTCAAGCGCGAGGACCTGCAGCCGATATTCTCGTTCAAGCTGCGCGGCGCCTACAACAAGATGGCGTCGCTGCCGCGCGCGCGGCTGGCGAAGGGCGTGATCGCCGCGAGCGCCGGCAACCACGCGCAGGGCGTCGCGCTCGCCGCGCGGCGCCTGTCCTGCCGCGCCGTGATCGTCATGCCGGTGACCACGCCGCGCATCAAGGTCGAGGCCGTGGCGGCGCTCGGCGCCGAGGTCGTCCTGCATGGCGATTCCTACGCCGAGGCTTACAAGAAGGCCGTGCATCTGAAGGGCAGGCGCGGCCTCACGTTCGTGCATCCCTACGACGACCCCGACGTGATCGCCGGCCAGGGCACGATCGGCATGGAGATCCTGCGCCAGCGCCCGGGCGCGCTCGACGCGATCTTCGTCCCCGTCGGCGGCGGCGGGCTCATCTCCGGCATCGCCGCCTACGTGAAGCGCGTGCGCCCTTCGGTGAAGATCATCGGCGTGGAGCCGGTGGATGCCGATGCCATGACAAAGTCTTTAAGAAAGAAAAGACGCATCAAGCTCGATCACGTCGGCCTGTTCGCCGACGGCGTGGCGGTGAAGGAGGTCGGACGCGAGACCTTCCGCCTCTGCCGCCAGCTCGTGGACGAGATGGTGCTGGTCGACACCGACGAGATGTGCGCGGCGATCAAGGACGTGTTCGAGGACACCCGCGTGGTGCTCGAGCCGGCGGGGGCGCTGGCGATCGCCGGCGCGAAGGCTTGGGTAGAAAAACGATCCTTGAAGAACAAAACTCTCGTGGCGGTCGCTTCCGGGGCCAACACGAACTTCGACCGGCTGCGCTTCATCGCCGAGGAAGCCGAGCTCGGCGAGCACCGCGAGGCGGTGCTGGCGGTGACCATCCCGGAGCGCCCGGGCAGCTTCAAGGCCTTCTGCGCCACGCTGGGCGCGAAGAACATCACGGAGTTCAACTACCGCATCGCCGACGCGCGCGAGGCGCACATCTTCGTCGGCATCGAGGTCGCCGGACGGCCCGAGACGGCGCGCATCGTCGGCAACCTGCGCCGTCGCGGCCTGACGACGCTCGACCTCTCCGACAACGAGATGGCGAAGTGGCACGTGCGGCACATGGTCGGCGGCCGCGCCCCCTTTGCCAAGAACGAGCTGCTCTATCGTTTCGAGTTTCCGGAGCGGCCGGGGGCGCTGATGCGCTTCCTGCAGAACATGCGCAGCGACTGGAACATCAGCCTCTTCCATTACCGCAATCACGGCGCCGACTACGGTCGCGTGCTGGTGGGCATCCAGGTGCCGCCGCGCGAGATGCCGGAGTTCCGGCGCTTCCTGCGCGAGCTCGGCTACCCGCACGCCGAGGAGACGCGCAACCCCGCCTACCGCCTGTTCCTGGTCTGAGCGAAGTAGTCCTCGTCGGCGTAGCACACCGGCGAGGCAAGGCGGCTCGCCTCCCCCATTTCGGGCTCGCCGAGGTAAGCGAGCGCTCCCCCATCGCGCCGGTAGACGCCGCGCTCGGTCACCACGTAGTCCATCGGGATGTCCCAGGGCTGCGGATGAATGGTGTCGAGCCGCGCCATTTCGTAGGAGATTCCGATCGCCACCGGGCGCCTGGCGAGGCTCGCCAGCGTGCGGTCGAAGAATCCTCCCCCGTAGCCGAGGCGATAGCCCTGCATGTCCCAGCCGTTCATCGGCAAGAGCACCGCGTCGGGCGCCACTTCGGCGCTGCCGACCGGGTACGGGATGTCGAGCGCGCCTTTCGCAAGCGTCACGCCCGGATGCCACTCGCGGAACGCGAGCGGTTGTCGCGGTGCAACGACGACGGGCAGCGCCGTCAACGCTCCCCGCGCGCGCAGCGTTCTGGCAAGATGGCGGGCGTCGTACTCGCCCCTGATCGGCCAGCAGAAGGCGAGGCGGCAGCGTGCAAGGCCGGGAAACGAGCGCTCCAGCGCGGCATCGATCCGGCGGCGCCAGGCGTCGCGGACCGGCGGGGCGATCGCCTCGCGCGCGGCGATGAGCCGCTCGCGCTCGCTCTTGCGCCAGGTTTTGAGGGTGCCCGTGTCCATTGGGGGGATGCTCGAGTTTATGAGTTTCGGGGGGCTGCGCAATCTCGCCTTCGCCGCCTTGGCGCTCGCCGCCGGCGGCGCGGCGGCCGCCCCCGGGGACGAGGCGCTGCTCGGCGCCTACGACGCCTATCGCGCCGGCGACGCGATCCGCTTCGCGCGCCACGCCGCCGACCTTGAAGAGCACCCGCTCGCGCCCTGGCTGGACTACTGGCGCGTCGCGATGCGGCTCGAAGACGCCGCGGCGGCGGACGTGCGCACGTTCCTCTCCCGCCATCGCGGCACCTACGTGGCGGAGCTGCTGCGCGGCGACTGGCTGCGGCTCACCGGCCGGCGCGGCGACTGGCAGGAATTCAACCGCGAGGTGCAGGCCTGGGCGCGCGACGACCTCGAGATCCGCTGCTACGGCTGGATCGCGCGCTTGGAGCGCCAGGACGACAGCGCCCTCGCCGAGGCCCGCGCGATGTGGCTCACGCCCGGCGAGCTGCCCGAGGGCTGCACGCGCCTTGCCGACACCATGGTGTCTCGCGACCGGCTCGGCGTCGACGACATCTGGAAGCGCGTGCGCGTGCTCTTCGAGCACGGGCAGATCACCGCGGCGAAGACCGCGCTCGGCTACCTGCCCAAGGCGGAAGCGCCCGATGAGCGGCTCCTCGCCGAGGCGGCGCGCCAGCCCAGGCGCTTCTTCGCGCGCCTGCCCAAGAGCCTCGAGCGCCGGCCGGCGCGCGAGGTGACGGTGCTCGCCGCGCTGCGCTACGCGCGCAACGATCCGAAGGCAGCCGCTGAAGTGCTGGAGGGGCCGCTGGCCGCCCGGCTGCCGCGGCAGGACCTCGAGTACCTGTGGTCGCGCGTTGCGCACGAAAGCGCGCGCGAGCATCTGCCCGAAGCGCTCGACTGGTACGCGCGCGCCGGCGAGGCCGCGCTGGACGACCACGCGCTCGCCTGGAAGACGCGCGCGGCGCTGCGCGCCGGCCAGTGGGCGACGGTGCGGGAGACCATCGACCGCATGTCGGCGCCGGCGCGCCAGGACGGCGCCTGGACGTACTGGTACGGCCGCGCGCTCGCCGCGCTCGGCGAGCCCGACGGCAGCCGCGCCTACTTCCTGCGCATCGCCGGCCAGCCGGATTTCTACGGCCTGCTCGCCACCGAGGAGCTCGGCTATGTCGTGACGCCGCCGGAAGTGATGCACGAGCCCGGCGAGGACGAGGTCGAGGCGGCGCGCCGCGACCCCGGGCTCGCGCGCGCGCTCGAGCTGATCCGGCTGGGCATCCGCACCGAAGGCGTGCGCGAATGGCTGTTCTCGATCCGCTCGCTCGACGACGCCAGGCTGCTCGCCGCCGCCGAGCTGGCGCGCCGCGCCGGCGTCTACGACCGCGCCATCAACACGGCCGACCGCACCGCGCGGCTGCACAACTTCGCGCTGCGCTATCCCGTGCCCTTCCGCGACGTGTTCGGCGAGTACGCGCGCACGCACGGCCTCGACGAGGCCTGGGTGATGGGCCTGGTGCGCCAGGAGAGCCGCTTCATCGCCGAGGCGCGCTCCAGCCAGGGCGCCGCCGGCCTGATGCAGGTGATGCCGCGCACCGCGCGCTTCGTCGCGGCGAAGATCGGCCTGCGCGACTACCGGCCGGCGAGCGTCACCGACATCGAGACCAACGTCACGCTGGGCACCAGCTACCTGAGGATGGTGCTCGACCAGCTCGGGCATCCGGTGCTCGCTTCCGCCGCGTACAACGCCGGCCCCTCGCGCGCGCGCCGCTGGCGCGACCCGGAGCGCGCGCTCGAGGGCGCCATCTACGCCGAGACCATCCCTTTCGCCGAGACGCGCGACTACGTGAAGAAGGTGACCGCCAACGCGGTCTTCTATGCCGCGGTGCTGGATAACCAGGCGACGCCGATCAAGAAGCGCCTGGGGACCATTGCGCCGCGCGGCGGCGCCGCCGAGCCGCTGGAGGACGAGCTGCCCTGAGGGTATTGATCAGCGGCGGCTCGGGCTTCATCGGCCGTCATCTCACGGCGGAGCTCGCGCGCCGCGCCGCCGCCGTGACGGTGCCGACGCGGCGCCGCGAGCGCGCCAAGCACCTGATCGTCCTGCCCACCGTCGACGTGGTGGAGGCGGACGTCAACGCGCCCGGCGTGCTCGAGCGCCTGGCGCGCGGCTGCGAAGCCGCGGTCAACCTGGTCGGGGTCCTGCACGGGCCGGATTTCGCGCCGGCGCACGTCGAGCTGCCGAAGCGGATCGTCACCGCCTGCCGCGCCAGCGGCGTGCCGCGCCTGCTGCACGTGAGCGCGCTCGGCGCCGCGCCGGACGCGCCCTCGCAGTACCTGCGCTCGAAGGCGCGCGGCGAGGAAGCCGTGCTCGCCGCCGAAGGCATCGACGTCACGGTGTTCCGCCCCTCGGTGGTGTTCGGCCCCGAGGACCGCTTCCTCAACACCTTCGCCTGCCTGGCGCGCTACCTGCCGGTGCTCGCGCTCGCCTGCCCGCAGGCGCGCTTCCAGCCGGTCTACGTGGGCGACGTGGCGCTGGCGATGGCCGAGTCCCTCGATGCGCCGGAGGCGCACGGCAAGCGCTACGACCTGTGCGGGCCGCGCCAGTACACGCTGAAGGAGCTGGTCGAGTACGCCTGCGCGGCGAGCGGGCGGCACCGGCTGGTGCTCGGGCTGCCGCCGGCGCTTTCCTACCTGCAGGCGCGCCTGCTCGAGTGGTCGCCGGGCCCGCTCATGACGCGCGACAACTACTACTCGATGCAGGTGCCCAACGTCTGCGCGGCCGATTGCACGCTGCCTTTCGGCCTGCAGCCGCGGCCCCTGGAAGCGCTCGCCCCGGCCTACCTTCAGTAGCCGCGCGCCACCGTCAGCGCGCCGGCAAGGCCGTCCCAGCCCGCCCGGCTGAGCGCCTCGAAGCGCGGCGCGCCGTTCAGCACCGCATGCAACGCCTCCTCGGCCTCGCCCGCCGCCGCGGCGGCGAGGTGCGCGGCGCTGATCTCGCGCGTGCGCGCCGCGAGCCGCGGCTGCAGCCAGCGCCACAGCGAGGCAGCCTGCGCGCCGCGGCGGCAAAGATACAGCGCGAGCAGCACGCCGCCGAGGTAGTCGTCCCCCGGCGCCGTGACGCCCGAGCCCAGGCCGACCAGCGCCTCGGCTTCCGCGGACAGCGCGTTGCCGACCAGCCAGCGCTCCAGCGCCTCGAGCGCCGGCTGCGCATGCACGCTGAGGGCGTTATGGCTCCCCGCGATCAGGCAGGCGAGCCCCTCGGCCGGCGCGCGCGCGGCCGCTTCACGCGCAAGGGCGGCGGCGTTGTCGGGGAACGCGCCGCTGGACGGCGGGGGCTGCCAGAGGGTTGCGCTTTCCACGTCAATGGAAATCTTCTGGTTCAAGGCTGCCGGCGGCAGGACTTCCACCAGCGCGTGCAGCGGCCCGGGGCCGAGCGTGGCGTCGCCGACGCAGGCGAAGCGGGCGCCGGGGAAGCGCAGGTAGAAGCCGCGGCGCAAAAGCGCGCAGACCTCGCCCGCGCCGAGGGCAAGCGCCTCGCGCGCGAAGCGCCCGGCGAGACGCGCAACCGACGCAGCCATCGATTCAGTTTATCCTGCGCGCCATGCTGCTCGTGATCGGCAACAAGAACTATTCGTCGTGGTCGCTGCGCCCCTGGCTGGCGATGAAGGTGCTCGGAATCCCGTTCGACGAGAAGCGCATTCCCCTGTACGGGCCCGCCGCCAAGGGCGAGATCCTCAAGCACTCGCCGTCGGGCAAGGTGCCCTGCCTAGTGGACGGCGGCCTGGCGGTCTGGGATTCGCTCGCCATCCTCGAGTATCTCGCCGAGCGCCATCCGCGCCTGTGGCCGGCCGACGCCGCCGAGCGCGCGCGCGCCCGCTCGATCGCGGCGGAGATGCATTCCGGGTTCCCGAACCTGCGCCACCACATGGGCATGAATGTGCGCAAGCGCTATCCCGGCCGCGGCCGCACCCCCGAGGTGCTGGAAGAAATCAAGCGCATCGACGCCATCTGGTCGCAGGCGAGGGGGCCGTTCCTGTTCGGCGCCTTCGGCGCCGCGGACGCGATGTTCGCGCCGGTGGTGCTGCGCTTTCGCACCTACGAGGTGCGCGTCTCGAACCGCGACTACGCGGAGGCGCTGCTCGCGCTGCCGGCGATGCGCGAGTGGATCGAGGCCGCCGAGCGCGAGCCGGAATCGATCCCGCAGTTCGACCTGCCCGAGTGAAAGCGTACGTCGTCGGCGGCGCGGTGCGCGACGAGCTGCTCGGCCTGCCGGTAAAGGACCGCGACTACGTGGTGGTGGGCACGACGCCCGAGGAGATGGAGCGCCTGGGCTACAAGCCGGTCGGCAAGGACTTCCCGGTGTTCCTGCATCCGCAGACGCACGAGGAATACGCGCTGGCGCGCACCGAGCGCAAGAGCGGGCGCGGCTACAAGGGCTTCGCGGTGCACGCGGCGCCCGACGTGACGCTGGAGGAGGACCTGCGCCGGCGCGACGTCACCATCAACGCGATGGCAAAGGCGCCCGACGGCATGCTCATCGATCCGTTCGGCGGAGAGCAGGACCTGCGCGCTGGAGTGCTCAGGCATGTCAGCGAGGCCTTCGCCGAGGACCCGGTGCGGATCCTCCGCGTCGCGAGGTTCGCTGCCAGGTACTGCTTCAACGTCCATGAAGAAACCATGAAGCTCATGCAGCGCATGGTGGCCTCCGGGGAGGCCGATGCGCTGGTGCCCGAGCGCGTCTGGCAGGAGATCGCCAAGGGGCTTGCCGAGCCGCATCCGCCGCGCATGTTCGAGGTGCTGAAGGCGTCGGGCCTGCTGGCGAAAGCCTATCCTGAAATCGAGCGCTGGCCGCAGCGTTTCTCCGCTTCGCTGGCGGTGCGCTTTGCCCACCTCGTGTGGCCGCTGCAAGAGCGCGAGGTCGAGGCGCTGTGCGAGCGGCTGCGCGCGCCCAGCGAGGTGCGCGAGCTGGCGCTGCTCGCCGTCCGCAACGCGGAAGGGATGAGGAAATCCACGCCCGAGGCGCTGCTCGGCGTGCTCAAAGGCGCCGATGCCTTCCGGCGCCCCGAGCGCTTCTCCGAGTTGCTGGAGGCGGCGCGCCTCGCCGAGCCCGGCATCGACACCGCGCGCCTCGAGCGCGCGCGGCGCGCGGCGGCCGCGGTGGACGCCGGCGCGATCGCCCGGTCGGCGCAGGGCGCGGACATCGGCCGGCGCGTCGACGCGGCGAGGCTGCAGGCGATCAGAGAACTCGGCTGAGCAGCCAGACGAGAAGCGAAAAGGCGAGCGTGCTGGCGAGGGGGATGTAGTACATTCGCCCGCGCACGGGGACGCTGAAGTCCCCCGGCAGCCGCAGTCGCCAGCGCTGCGCGACCAGCGAGAACACCACCAGCACGATCACGACCGTCAGGAGCCATTTCAACATGCTCTCAATGATAGACCTGTACACCTGGAGCACGCCCAACGGACGCAAGGTGTCCATCATGCTGGAGGAGTGCGGGCTGCCCTACCGCGTGCACAAGATCAACATCGGCACCAACCGCGAGCAGTTCACCGCGGAATACCTGCAGATCAACCCGAACGGCAAGATCCCGTCGATCGTCGATCCCGAGGGGCCCGGCGGCGGGCCGATCGCGATGATGGAGTCCGGCGCCATCCTCATCTACCTCGCCGACAAGACGGGCAAGTTCTTTCCCGGGAAGGCGAAATACCAGGTGCTGCAGTGGCTGATGTTCCAGATGGGCGGCGTCGGGCCGACGTTCGGCCAGGCGCACCACTTCATGCGCGCGAAGAAGGACGAGGTCCCCTACGGCAGCGAGCGCTACGGCAACGAGGCGAAGCGCCTCTACGGCGTCATGGACCGCCAGCTGGAGAAGAACGACTACATTTCGGGAAGCGAATACAGCATCGCCGACATCGCCATCTATCCCTGGGTGGCGCGCCACGAGTGGCACCGCGTCGAGCTCGGCGCCTTCCCGGCGGTGAAGCGCTGGTATGACGCGCTCGGCGCGCGGCCCGCCGTGGCGCGCGGCATGGGCGTGCCGCAGCCAAATTAGCTACCATAGCCCGGGATGAGCGCTGTCCTCAGCAATACCGGGCTGTTCGAGGGCCTGCCGGCCGACGAGCTGCGCGCGCTCGGCGAGCGCGCGCAGCTGCGCAGCTTCCCGCCCGGCGCAGCGGTGATCCGCGAGGGCGACGCGCCGGACTCCTTCTACGTCGTCGTTTCGGGCAGCGTGAAGGTCTTCACCCAGGACGCCGACGGCAAGGAGCTGGTGCTCGACACCAAGGGCGCCGGCCAGTACTTCGGCGAGATGATGCTCGACGACAACCCGCGCTCGGCCTCGGTGGCGACCCTGGAGCCCTCGCAGCTCGCGGTGATCTCGCGCGCCGACTTCAAGGCCTTCCTGCTCAAGCACCCCGAGGTGTCGCTGCAGGTGATCCGCAACCTGATCCGCCTGGCGCGCGGCGC
>JBQTJF010000366.1:0-10303 GCA_052387375.1 Betaproteobacteria bacterium | reverse complement strand
CGATCATGCGCGCGATGCGCAGGCCGCGCGTGGGCACCACGCCCTTCTCGTAGTAGTGGCCGCCGTGGAAGTCCGGGTCGGTCATGATCGCCTGGCGCGCCACCTCGTTGAAGGCGATGTTCTGCGGGGTGAGCTTCGCCGCCGCGGCGATGACCAGCGCATGGCGCACCCGCGCGGGATAGGAGAGCGTCCACTGCAGCGCCTGCATGGCGCCGAGCGAGCCGCCGATCACCGCCGCGAAGCGCTCGATGCCCAGGCGGTCGGCGAGCCGCGCCTGCGCCTCGACCCAGTCCTCCACCGTCACGACGGGAAAATCCGCGCCCCAAGGCTTGCCGGTCGCCGGATTGATCGACGCCGGGCCGGTGGAGCCGAAGCAGCTGCCCAGGTAATTGGAGCCCACGACGAAGAAGCGCCGCGTGTCGAGCGGCTTGCCCGGGCCGACCAGGTTGTCCCACCAGCCGACATTGTCTTTTTCGTTCTCATAGACCCCCGCCACATGATGGGAGGCGTTGAGCGCGTGGCAGACGAGCACCGCGTTCGATTTCGCCGCGTTCAGCTCGCCGTAGGTCTCGTAGGCGATCTCGTAGGAGGGCAGCTCGGCGCCGCTCTTCAGGCGGACGGGCGCATCGAAGCTCGCCTTCTGCGCCACGACGGTGCCGGGATTTTCTGGAGCGTTCCTGTCTCTTTAGCGGTATTTGTAGGGCGCCCGCAAGCTGAACATCAAATCGGCGCGCGCGAATTATAGCGGAGCCTGCTTGGCCGCCCCGCTTTCCAGAAGCTTCTCGATGTCCTTGTCGCCGATGCCCGCCTCGCGCAGCACCTCGCGGGTGTGCTCGCCCAGGCGCGGCGCGTGGCGCCGGTACTGCGGCGGCGACGCCGACCACTCCGAGGGCACGGCCATCGAGCGCAGCCGCCCCTCGCTCGGATGCTCGACGCTGCGGAAAAAGCCCGTGGCGGCGAGGTGCGGGTCGGCGACGATGTCGGCGAGGCTGTTCATGCGCTGCACCGGGATGTCGGCGCGCTCGAGCGCCTCGATCCACTCGGCGGTGGTGCGCATCCTCATCTGCTCGGCGACGAACGCGTAGGCAGCGTCGTAGTTGCGGCTGCGTGCTTCCTGAGAGCGGTACTTCTCGTCCTGGAACATCTCGGGCTTGCCCAGGACCTGGAAGTAGGCCTTCCATTGCTTGTCGTTGTAGATGAGCGCGCACACGTAGCCGTCCTTCGTCTGGTAGGGGCGCCGGTCGGGCGCGAGCATGCGCGCGTAGCCCGGCTCGCCCTGCTGCGGCTCGAAGGTGTAGCCGCCGAGGTGCTCGCCCAGCACGATCTGCAGCAGGTGCTCGAACATCGGCACGTCGACGCGCTGGCCCTTGCCGGTCTTCTCCCGGTAGTAGAGCGCCGCGCTCACCGCGCCCGCCACCTGCTGGCCGACCGAGCGGTCGGCGACGATGATCGGCGCGTAGCGCGGCTCGGCGGCGCCCTGCTTGTGCAAGAGCCACGGGATGCCGGCGGCGCCCTGGATGAGATCGTCGTAGGCCGCCTTCGCCGCGTAGGGCCCGCGCTGGCTGTAGCCGAAGCACCCCACATAGATGATTTTTTCGTTGATGGACCGGAGCTTTTCGTAGGAAAGATCGAGGCGCGCCATCGCCTGCGGCCGGATGTTGTAGACCAGCACGTCGGACCTTTTCGCGATCGCCAGGGCCGCTTCGCGCCCCCCCGGGGACTTCAAATCGAGAACGACGGAGCGCTTGTTGCGGTTGGCGTTGAGGAAGATGTGGCCCATGCCCGGTTGGCGGAACGGCCAGGCGTGGCGCATCACGTCGCCCTCGGGCGGCTCGACCTTCACCACGTCGGCGCCGAGGTCGGCGAGGATCTGCGTCGCGTAGGGACCCATCACCACCGTGGTGAGGTCGAGGATGCGGACGCCCCCGAGCGGCCCGCTCATGCGTTCAGCTTGGCGAGCAGGTCGCGCGTCTTCGCGGGATCGGTGTTGCGCAGCACGCGCTGCGCGAGCGCCTGCACGTCGGCGAGGCTGGTGCGCAGGATGCGCTCCTTGATCGGCAGGAGCTGCGAGGGGTGCATGGAGAAGTTGCGCAGCCCCAGCCCGAGCAGCAGGCGCGTCAGCTGCAGGTCGCCCGCCATCTCGCCGCACACCGCGACCGGCACGCCGCCGCGCGTCGCGGTCTGGATGGTGTTCGCCACCAGCGTCAGCACCGCCGGGTGCAGCGGGTCGTAGAGGTGCGCCACCGCGTCGTCGGTGCGGTCGATGGCGAGGGTGTACTGGATGAGGTCGTTGGTGCCGATGGAGAGGAAGTTCAGCCGCCGCATGAAGATCGGCAGCGCCAGCGCCGCCGCCGGGATCTCGATCATGCCGCCGATCTCGACGCCCCCGTCGTAGGGCTGGCCGCGCTCGTCGAGCTGCTGCTTGGCCTGGCGGATGAGCGCGAGCGTCTGCTCGATCTCGTGCACGTGCGCGAGCATCGGCAGGAGGATGCGCACCGGGCCGTAGTGCGAGGCGCGCAGGATGGCGCGCAGCTGCGTGAGGAACATCTGCGGCTCGGCGAGGCAGAAGCGGATGGCGCGCAGCCCCATGGCCGGGTTGGGGATGTTCTGCGGGCCGTTGCCCTCGATCGCCTTGTCGGCGCCGACGTCGAGGGTGCGCAGCACCACCGGCAGGCCCTTCATCGCCGCGACCACCTGCCGGTACGCCTCGAACTGCTCCTCTTCGCCCGGCAGGTCCTTGCGGTTGAGGAACAGGAACTCGGTGCGGAAGAGCCCCACCCCCTGCGCGCCGGCCTCCAGCGCCTCGGCGGCGTCCTGCGGCAGCTCGATGTTGGCGAACAGCTCCACCGGCGTGCCGTCGAGCGTCGCCGCCGGCGTCTTCCTCAGGCGCTTCAGGCGCTGGCGCTCGGCCTTGAGCTCGGCCTGGCGGCGCCGGTACTCGGCGAGCACCAGCGGGTCGGGGTTGACGATCAGCACGCCCTGCACGCCGTCGACGATGAGCAGCTCCCCCTCGGCCACCGTCTGGCGCGCGTGGTGCAGGCCGACGATCGCCGGGATGCCGAGCGAGCGCGCGACGATGGCGGTGTGCGAGGTGACGCCGCCGACGTCGGTGACGAAGCCGCCGTAATGGTGGCGCTTGAAGAGAATCATGTCGCCGGGCGAGAGATCGTGCGCCACGACGATCAGCTTCTGCTCCTCGGAGACCGCCGGCGCCGCCAGCGTCTGCGCCCCGGTCAGGATCTTGAGCACGCGCTCGACCGCGTGCTCCACGTCGGCCTTGCGCTCGCGCAGGTACGGGTCCTCGATCTCCTCGAAGCGCTCGACCAGGCGCTCCATCTGCTGCACCAGCGCCCACTCGGCGTTGGTGCGGCGCTTGCGGATCAGCTCGCGCGGCGCCTGCGCCAGCGCCGAGTCGTCGAGGATCATGCGGTGCAGGTCGAGGAAGGCATCGAGCTCGGCGGGCGCGTCGCTCGCGATGTGCTCCTTCAGCGCGGCGAGCTGCTCCTGCGCGGTGCGCATGGCGCGGTCGAAGCGCGCCACCTCGGCCTCGACCGCGTCCTCGGCGATCTCGTAGTGCGCCACTTCCAGGCGCGCCGTCGACACCAGGTGCGCGTAGCCCACCGTGATGCCGCTCGAAACGGCGTGGCCGTGCAGGACGAAGTTCACCTCACTCGCCTTCGCCGAACTTGCCCGCGATCAGCCGCGTCAGCGCCTCGAGCGCCGCCGCCGCGTCGGCGCCCTCGGCGTCGATCTGCACCGTGCTGCCCTGCCCGGCGGCGAGCATCATCACCCCCATGATGCTCTTCGCGTTGACGCGCCGGCCGCTGCGCGAGAGCCAGATCTCGCTCTGGAAGCCGCTCGCCAGGTGCGTGAGCTTCGCCGCCGCGCGCGCATGCAGGCCCAGGCGGTTGACGATTTCCGCATGGATGCTAGGCATCGCAGCAGCGATCGGTGTTCATGTGCACCACGCCCTCGGCGCCCCCCGAGAGCGCGCGCTCGACCGCGGCCTTGAGCGAGCCGTTGCGCCCCGTCACCACGCGCAGCAGCATCGGCAGCGACACGCCCGACACCCCCTCGATGCGCCCGTCCTCGAGCAGGCGCGACACGACGTTGCCCGGCGTGGCGCCGAAGATGTCGGTGAGCACGAGCACGCCCTGGCCGTCGTCGATGCCTTCGATCAGCTCGCGCGCGCGCAGCACCAGGTCGTCGGGATCGTCCTGGCGCCAGACGCTCAAGGTGGCCACCTGCGGCGGCGGCCCGCCGAGGATCTGCGAGGCACTGGCGAGCAGCGCCGTGCCGATCTCGCCGTGCGTGACGAGCAGGACGCCGATCACGCCAGCGCCTCCTCGAGGGCGTCGAGGAACATGCCGGAGACGTCGAAGCCGGTCTGGTCCTGGATCTCGCGGAAGCAGGTGGGGCTGGTGACGTTCACCTCGGTGAGCCAGTCGCCGATCACGTCGAGCCCGACCAGCAGCAGGCCGCGCTTGGCGAGGACCGGCCCCAGGGCCTCGGCGATCTCGCGCTGGCGCGCGCTGAGGGGCTGGGCGACGCCGCGCGCGCCCGCGGCGAGGTTGCCGCGCGACTCGCCCGGGCGCGGGATGCGCGCCAGGCAATGCGGCACCGGCCTGCCGCCGATCAGCAGCACGCGGTTGTCGCCCGCGGCGATCTCGGCGATGTAGCGCTGCGCCATCACCGTGCGGCTGCCCCCCTGCGACATGATCTCGACGATGACGTTGCGGTTGGGGTCGTCGGCGCGCACGCGGAAGATGTTCTCGCCGCCCATCACGTCGAGGCGCTTCAGCACCACGTCGCGCTCGGCGTCGATGAACGCCTGCAGCGCCGCCGGCTCGCGCGTCACCGCGGTGGGGGCGACGAAGCGCGCGAACTCGGCGACCGCCAGCTTCTCGTTGTGGTCGCGCACCGCGTCGGGCGCGTTGAAGACGCGCGCGCCCTCGCGCACCGCGGCGGACAGCAGCCAGGTGCTCACCACGTACTCCAGGTCGAAGGGCGGGTCCTTGCGCATCAGCACCGCGTCGAAGTCCCCGAGCGCGCGCGTCCCGGTCTCGTGCGCGCGGTACCAGTCCTCGTCGTTGTCGGTCGGCGAAATGCGCGTCGCGCGGCCAAGCGCCTTGCCGTGCCACTTCAGGTCCGTCACTTCCGCAACGAACACCTGGTGGCCGCGCGCCTGGGCGGCGCGCATCATGCAGACAGTCGTGTCCTTGTACGCCTTGAGCGAGCCCGGCGGATCGATGACGAAAAGGAGCTCGGCCAGTCTGGCTTTCTCTACTTGCTCTGCGACACCATGAAGTCGACCGCGGCGCGGACCTGCGCGTCGGTGAGCCCCGGGTTGCCCGCCTTTGGCGGCATGGCGCCCTTGCCCTTCAGCACCGACTGCACGAGCGAGTCCGCGCCGGTCTTGATGCGCGGCGCCCAGGCGGCCTTGTCGCCGAGCTTCGGCGAGCCGGCCACCGATTGCGCATGGCATGCCACGCAAGTCTGGTCGTAGACCGCCTTGCCGTCGGCGACCGCCGCCTGCTTGGCCGCCGGTTTCGTCGCCGCCGGTTCCTTGAACTTGGCGCCGGCCTGGTTGGCCATGTGGACGACGGCACGGGTGATCTCTTCCTCGGTGAGGGAGGCGTCGCCGCCCTTGGGCGGCATCGCGCCCTTGCCTTTGATCACCGTCGCCACCATCTGCTTCAGGCCCTCCTTGATGTGCGGCGCCCAGGCCTTGCGGTCGCCGAGCTTCGGCGCGTTGGCGATGCCGCCCTGATGGCAGGCGGCGCAGACGGCCTTGACGATCTCCTCGCCGCTGCGCGAGCCGGGAGCGGCGCCGGCGCCGCCGAACTCGACGCGGCCGACCGGCTGGATGCGCGCCGCCACCGCTTCGGCGGTCATGGCGCCCGGCTCCGCGCTGTGGCGCGAGAGCACCAGGTTCACCACCAGCGCGATGCCGATGATCGGCACGAGGAATGCGAGCAGGATGACGACGATGAGCTGCTGCGGCGTCTTGATGAAGGAAGAATGCTGGTCGTGCGTGTCCACGGGGCGGGATCTGGTTTTTGTAAAGGTATGATTTTAGCGTGAAAGTCTGGCTGATCGTCCTCGGCGCGGCGCTCATCGCCATCGGCGTCGCCTGGCCTTGGTTGTCGAAGCTCGGCCTCGGGCGGCTGCCCGGCGACATTTACGTGGAGCGCGAGGGCTTTAGCTTTTACTTCCCGATCACCACCGGTCTCATCGTCTCCGTCGTGCTCTCGCTCCTGATCTGGCTGCTGCGGCGCTAGCGCGTGCTATCCTCCCCGTCCCTCACGCCGCGCCCGTAGCTCAGCGGATCAGAGTATTGGCCTCCGAAGCCAAGGGTCGTGGGTTCGAATCCCGCCGGGCGCGCCAGATCTGCGTAAGAAGAGGCGCCTGAGCTTTGCCCTCCTAGGACAGGCCCCGGGCAAGGGCAAGCGCCCCGGCGCCAAGCACGAGCGGCACGTTCAGCGCGAAGGTCATCTGCACACCGGGGGCGCGCCCGAGCGTGCCGCCGCGGTGATAGCCCCACCAGTAGACGAGCCGTGCCGCCACGAACGCGCCTGTGACGATCGGTAGAAGGCGCATCTGCGCGGGCGCGAGCAGCGTCGCGAGCGCGAGGATCGCCAGCACGAAAGCGACGAGCTGCTCGAGCGTATTCTGCATTACGCGCGCCTCGATGCGCAGGGCAGCGCTCTCGGCGCCGGCGAGCGGATCATGCGAGCCCTCGGATAGCCGGCGGAGGACGATGACCAAGCACACCGCGAAGTAGGGGAGCGCGGCGACCGCGCCGCAGCGCAGCGCGAGCGCCACGCGCGAAGCGAGTTCGTCCATGCCTGCGAGCGGGGGCACGACCCAGAAATAGAGGACGCCGATCGCCGCATGGGTGCCGAGGACCGTGGGAAAGAGGCTGCGCAGGATGTAGCGCACGCGCGCGCGACGCGCGCCGAGCGGGTGGCCGCGCATCGCCGCGAGGTCGTCGTCGGCGTCCACGATGCGCGGCAGTGTACCCGGCGCCGAAGGCCATGAAAAAAGGCCGCCCGCGCGGGACGGCCTTTCTCTGCAGGGGGGCCTTACTTGAAGGCCGCGGCGAAGAACTTGTTCGCTTCCGCCTTCGACTGCTTGTCGACCTTCTCGTTGTAGGCGAGCGGCAGGTTGTATTGCTTGCCCGTCGCCGTGGCGTCCGGGTTGGTGAAGGCGTGCACCGCCCCCGGGTAGTTGATGAACTTGTAGTCCGCCTTGGCTGCGTCCATGTCTTTCTTGAACGCGTCGATGGCTTCGGGCTTGTTGAACGGGTCGTCGGCGCCGTTCAGCACCAGCACCTTGGCCTTGACCGGCTCGGCCGCCGGCTTGTAGCCGCCGAGGCTGGGATGGAAGGCGGCGACCGCGTCGACGTTCCCGGCGCGCGCCATGTTGAGCACGACGGTGCCGCCCATGCAGTAGCCGGAGGCGCCGATCTTCTTGGCGTTGACCGTGGCGTGCTTGCCGAGCTGCTCGCGCGCCGCGTTGAAGCGCGCCTGCACGGCCGCGGGGTCGCCCAGCAGCGACTTCATGAGACCGCTCGCGTCCTTCGGGTTGTCGGCGCTCTTCGCCTCGCCGTACATGTCGGCGACGAAGGCGGTGTAGCCCCGCCGCGCGAAGCGGCGCGCCTCGGCGCGCGTGTGCTTGGTGATGCCCCACCACTCGTGCACGACGATGACGCCGGGGCGCGGCCCCTTCTTGGCGTCGTCGTAGACGATCAAGCCCTTGAGCGTGGTGTCGCCGGCCTGGTAGGTGACCGGCTCTTCCTTGATCGCGGCGTGCGCCGCGGCGCCGACGAGCAGGCCGAGTACCGCAACTGCCGTTTGCCTGAGCATGCTTTACCTCCTCCTGTGAAGTAACGGTATTAACGCGCAGCCGCGCGCCGCTATTCCTTGACCGCGGTCAACGGCGGGCGGCGCCGCCAGGGCCCGGTCGCGGACTCGAAGGCATGCGCGAGCTGCAGCACGCCGAGGTCGTCGCGGTGGCGCCCGACGATCTGCAGCCCGACCGGCAGGCCCGCGGGCGTGAAGCCGGCGGGCGCGGAGATGGCAGGGTGGCCGGTCACCGTGATGTAGTAGCAGGTCTTCATCCAGTCGAGGTAATTGCCGAGCTTCACGCCGTTGATCTCGCCGACCCAGGGCTGGGTCACGGGGAAGGGCAGCACCTGGTTGACCGGCAGGCACAGGAACTCGTAGCGCTGCATGAAGCGGCGCATGCGGTGGAAGATCTCGGTGCGCAGCGCCTGGGCGCGGGCGATGCGCGCGCCGTCGAGGGCCAGCCCCTGCTCGATGTTCCACACCACGTCGGGCTTCAGGAGCTCGCGCCGCGTCTTCAAGAGCTCGCCGTACTTCTGCACGAAGCCGACGGCGCGCAGCACGTGGAACGCCTCGTCGGCGCCGGCGAGGTCGGGCTCGGCGTCCTCGACGGCGCAGCCGAGCTCCTTCAAGGTTCTCCGGTGCGGCTGCAGCGCCTCGGTGACGGCCGGCTCGACCGGCAGGCCGCCGAGGTCGCGGCTCCAGGCCACACGGGTCTTCCGGAAACTGCGGTTGAGATTCTTGAGAAAAATCTTTCCCGTCTCGTCGATCGAGGTCGGGTCGCGCGGGTCGGGGCCGGCCATGGCGGAGAAAAGCAGCGCGCAGTCGGCTACCGTGCGCGCGAGCGGCCCGATCACGGTCATGGTCTGCCAGGCATCCGACGACGGCCAGGCGGGTACGCGGCCGGGCGAAGGCCGGAATCCCACCACGTTGCAGAAGTTCCCGGGGTTGCGCAGCGACGCGCCGAGGTCCGAGCCGTCGGCGAAAGGCAGCATGCCGCAGGCGACGGCCGCGGCGGCGCCGCCGGAGGAGCCGCCGCAGGTGCGGGAAAGGTCGTAGGGGTTGAGGGTGGCGCCGAAGACGGCGTTGAAGGTCTGGCTGCCGGCGGCGAACTCCGGGGTATTGGTCTTGCCGATCGCGATCGCGCCGGCCGCCGAGAGCCGCTCGACGATCAGATGGTCCTCGGCGGGCACATGGTCGCGGTAGATCGGCGAGCCGAACGTGGTGCGGATGCCCTTGGTCGGCACCACGTCCTTGTAGGCGATGGGAAGGCCCCACAGGATGTCTTCTGCTGCGGGTTTCTTCTTGTCGAGCAGCTTGGCTTGCTTGAGCGCCCGCTCGGGCAGGAAGGTGACGATGGCGTTGACCTGCGGGTTGACGCGCTCGATCTGGGCGATGAACGCCCGCGTCACCTCGGTCGCCGAGACCTGGCGCGCGCGCAGCAGGCGCGCCAGGCGCGTCGCCGGCATGAAGCAGAGCTCGCTCATGTCACATCAGCACGATGTCGAACTGCTCCTGGGTGTAGCCCGACTCGACGTGCATCGAGATCGGCTTGCCGATGAAGTCCGAGAGCATGGCGAGCGCCGGCGACTCCTCCTCCTGGAAGAGGTCGACCACCGGCTGCGAGGCGACGACGCGGAACTCCTTGGCCTGGAAGGCGCGCGCCTCGCGCAGGACCTCGCGCAGGATCTCGTAGCACACGGTGTGCGCGGTCTTCACCGCGCCGCGCCCCTCGCAGGTCGGGCAGGGCTCGCACAGGACGTGCGCGAGCGACTCGCGCGTGCGCTTGCGCGTCATCTCCACCAGGCCGAGCGCGGTGAAGCCGTTCACCGTCATGCGCGTGCGGTCGCGCGCCAGCGCGCGCTTGAACTCCTCGAGCACCGCGGCGCGGTGCTCCTCGCTGTGCATGTCGATGAAGTCGACGACGATGATGCCGCCGAGGTTGCGCAGGCGCAGCTGCCGCGCGATCGCCTGCGCCGCCTCGAGGTTGGTCTTGAACACCGTGTCGTCGAAGTTGCGGCTGCCGACGAAGCCGCCGGTGTTGACGTCGATGGTGGTCATCGCCTCGGTCTGGTCGATGATGAGGTAGCCGCCGGATTTGAGGTCGACGCGCCGCGACAGCGCCTTTTCGATCTCGTCCTCCACGGTGTAGATGTCGAACAGCGGCCGCTCGCCGCTGTAGTGCTCGGCGAAGGCAGCGAGCTTCTGGTAGTTCTCGCGCGAGTCGACCACCACGCGCGCGGTGTCGGAGCCGACGACGTCGCGCAGCACGCGCTGCGCCAGCGAAAGGTCCTGGTACAGGAGCTGCGGCGGCGCCGCGCCGAGAGACCTTTCCCTGATCACTTTCCACAGGTTGCGCAGATACGCGAGGTCGGCGCGCAGGTCCTCCTCGGCGGCGCTCTGCGCGAGGGTGCGCACGATGAAGCCGCCCGCCTCGTCGGGACCGAGCATCTCGC
>JBQTJF010000365.1:0-4879 GCA_052387375.1 Betaproteobacteria bacterium | reverse complement strand
TGCAGCTGTTCTTCGGCTGGGAGGCGGTGGGCCTGGTCTCCTACCTGCTGATCGGCTTCTGGTACACGCGCGAGAGCGCGGTGCGCGCCAACCTCAAGGCCTTCATCGTCAACCGCGTCGGCGACTTCGGCTTCCTGCTCGGCATCGGCCTGATCCTGGCGCAATTCGGCACGCTGCAGTACGACGAAGTTTTCAGCAAAGCGCCTTCTCTGTCCGGGGAAATGACGCTGATCTGCATCCTTCTCTTCGCCGGGGCGATGGGCAAGAGCGCGCAGTTCCCGCTGCACGTCTGGCTGCCCGACTCGATGGAGGGCCCGACGCCGATCTCGGCGCTGATCCACGCCGCGACCATGGTGACCGCGGGCATCTTCATGGTGGCGCGCATGTCGCCGCTCTACGAGCTGTCGGAGACGGCGCGCGCGGTAGTCCTCATCACCGGAGCGGTGACGGCCTTGTCGATGGCGCTGGTGGCGCTGACCCAGTACGACATCAAGCGCGTGGTGGCGTATTCGACGCTCTCGCAGCTCGGCTACATGACCGCCGCGCTCGGCGCCTCGGGCTACGCCGCGGCGATCTTCCACCTCGGCACGCACGCCTTCTTCAAGGCGGTGCTGTTCCTCGCCGCCGGCTCGGTGATCATCGCCCTGCACCACGAGCAGGACATGCGCCGGATGGGCGGCCTGAAGCGCTTCATGCCCGTCACCTACTGGACCATGCTCATCGCCGCCATCTCCTCGGCGGGCATCCCCGGCTTCGCCGGCTTCTTCTCCAAGGACGCCATCATCGAGGCGGTGCACGAGGCGGTCGTGCCTGGCGCCGGCTTCGCCTACTTCGCCCTCGTGGCGACGGTGTTCGTCACCGCGACCTACACCTTCCGCCTGGTGTTCATGGCCTTCCACGGCAAGGAGCGCTTCGACCCGGCGCACCCGCCGCACGAATCCCCCGGGGTGGTGACGCTGCCCCTCATCCTGCTCGCCATCCCGGCGGTGGCCGCCGGCTGGTGGGTCGGCACCTTCGTCTACGGCGACTATTTCGGCGCCAGCCTGCCGCCGCCCGATCCCAACTACTTCGGCATCTGGTCGTTCATCGGCCACGGCCTCACCGCGTTGCCTTTCTGGCTGGCCATAGCGGGCATTCTTACAGCAGTCTTTCTTTATCTGAGGCCGACGGATCTGGCCGACCGCATCGCGCAGCGCCTCGGGCCGCTCTATGCGCTGGTCGAGCGCAAGTACGGCTTCGACGAGCTGTACGCGTGGCTCTTCGCCGGCGGGGCGAGGGCGCTCGGCAAGGGCTTGTGGAAGGCCGGCGACCAGGCCGTCATCGACGGCCTGATGGTGAACGGCTCGGCGCGCGTGGTGGGCTGGTTCTCCGGCGTGCTGCGGCTGGTGCAGACGGGGCTGCTCAACCAGTACGCGGTGGCGATGCTCTTCGGTCTGCTCATCCTCACGCTCTGGCTGCTGAGGCGCTAGGTGCTGCTCTCGGCCGCCATCTGGATCCCGATCGCCGCCGGCTTGCTCTTGCTCGCCGTGCCCGAGCGCCTGGTGCGCCCAATCGCGCTCGCCGGCGCCGTCGCGGGCTTCCTGGTCACCCTGCCGTTGTATACGGGGTTCGACGTGCAGAGCGCCGGCTTCCAGTTCGAGCTCGAGCTGCCCTGGATAGAGCGCTTCAACGTCAACTATCACCTCGGCGTCGACGGCATCTCGGTGCTGTTCGTGCTGCTGAACAGCTTCATCACCGTCCTCGTGGTCGTCGCCGGCTGGTCGGTGGTCGAGACGCGCGTATCGCAGTACTTCGCCGCCTTCCTCGTCATGTCGGGGCTGCTCAACGGCGTCTTCTCGGCGCTCGACGCGGTGCTCTTCTACGTCTTCTTCGAGGCGACGCTGATCCCGATGTTCATCATCATCGGCGTCTGGGGCGGGCCCAACCGCGTCTACGCGGCGGTGAAGTTCTTCCTCTACACGCTGTTCGGCTCGCTGCTGATGCTGGTGGCGCTGCTCTACCTCTACGACAAGTCCGGCGGCAGCTTCGCCATCCTCGACTGGCACAAGCTGCCGCTCTCGCTGGAGGCGCAGAAGTGGCTGTTCTTCGGCTTCCTGTTCGCCTTCGCGGTGAAGGTGCCGATGTGGCCGGTGCACACCTGGCTGCCCGACGCGCACACCGAGGCGCCCACCGGCGGCTCGGTGGTGCTGGCGGCGATCCTGCTCAAGCTCGGCGCCTACGGCTTCGTGCGCTTCACGCTGCCGATGTTCCCCGACGCCTCGCGCGAGCTGGCCTGGCTGATGATCGCCGTGTCGCTCATCGCCATCGCCTACATCGGCCTGGTGACGCTGGTGCAGACCGACATGAAGCGGCTCATCGCCTATTCGTCGGTGTCGCACATGGGGTTCGTAACGCTTGGTTTTTTTGTTTTTAGTTCGTATGGCGTGGAGGGCGGCCTGGTGCAGATGATCTCGCACGGCTTCGTCTCGGCGGCGCTGTTCCTCTGCATCGGCGTCATGTACGACCGCATGCACTCGCGGCAGATCGCCGACTACGGCGGCGTGGTCAACACCATGCCGCGCTTCGCCAGCCTGATGATGCTGTTCGCCATGGCCAACGCCGGCCTGCCGGCGACCAGCGGCTTCGTCGGCGAGTTCATGGTCATCATGGGCGCGATGCAGGCGAACTTCTGGGTCGCCGCGGTCGCCGCCAGCACGCTGGTCTTCGGCGCCGCCTACACGCTGTGGATGTACAAGCGCGTCATCTTCGGCGCCGTGGCGAACGGCAATGTCGCTGCTTTGAAAGACCTGAATGCAAGAGAGACGTTCGTGTTGGCCGCGCTCGCCGTCGCGGTGCTCTTCATGGGCATCTACCCGCTGCCTTTCACCGAGGTGATGCACAAGTCGGTGGACGAGCTGCTGCGCCACGTGGCGCTGCCCAAGACATGAGCGCCACCACCCTGGCCGTGCTCAGCCACCTGCGGGCGCTGCCCGAGATGGTGCTGCTCGCCGGCGCCTGCGTCGTCATGATCGCCGACCTGTACTCGAAGGACGAGCGGCGGCGGATCGGCTACAACCTGGCGCAGGTCGTGCTGCTGCTGTGCGTCGTGCTGCAGCTCTACGTCATCGCCGAGTCCGGCGGCAGCCGCTACTACATCTTCAATCGCCTCTTCGTCTCCGACATGATGTCGCACGTGCTCAAGCTCGCGTGCTATGCCGCGACCTGGGCGGCGCTCGTCTATTCGCGCCAGTGGCTGATCGACCGCCGCCTGCTGCGCGGCGAGTTCATCACGCTGCTGCTCTTCTCGCTGCTCGGCATGATGGTGATGATCAGCGCCTCGAGCTTCCTCACGCTCTACCTCGGCCTGGAGCTGATGTCGCTGTGCCTGTACGCGATGGTGGCGCTCAACCGCGACTCCGCGGCCTCCACCGAGGCGGCGATGAAGTACTTCGTGCTCGGCGCGCTTTCCTCGGGGCTGCTGCTCTACGGCATGTCGATGATCTACGGCGCCACCGGCACGCTCGACATCCCGGAGGTGGCGCGCGAGGTCTCCGCCCTGGCGAACACGGAGACGGAGCGCCGCTTCCTGGTGTTCGGGCTGGTCTTCATGGTCGCCGGCATCGCCTTCAAGATCGGCGTGGTGCCCTTCCACATGTGGATCCCGGACGTCTACCACGGCGCGCCGACGCCGGTGACGCTGGTGATCAGCTCCGGGCCGAAGCTCGCCGCCTTCGCCATGGCGATCCGCCTGCTGGTGAACGGCGTGCCCAGCCTGGCCGCCGACTGGCAGCAGATGCTGGCGCTGCTCGCGCTCGCCTCGATGGCGCTCGGCAACATCGTCGCCATCGCGCAGTCGAACCTGAAGCGCATGCTGGCCTACTCGGCGATCGGGCACATGGGCTTCATGCTGCTCGGGCTGCTCTCCGGCGTGGTCGACGGCAACACGCGCAACATGCCCGACGCCTACGGCGCGGCGCTCTTCTACGCCATCGTCTACGCCATCATGGCGGTCGGCGCCTTCGGCGTGCTGCTCTACCTCTCGCGCGCCGGCTTCGACTGCGAGGACCTCGACGACATGCGCGGCCTCAACCGCCGCAGCCCGTGGACCGCGTTCCTCATGCTGGTGATGATGTTCTCGCTCACCGGCGTCCCGCCGACGGCCGGCTTCGACGCCAAGCTGGCGGTGATCTCCGCCGCCGTGGCGGCGGGCTACCTGTGGCTGGCGGTCGCCGCGGTGCTCTTCTCGCTGGTGGGGGCCTTCTACTACCTGCGCGTGGTGAAGCTCATGTACTTCGACGATCCCGTCGACGCCACGCCGGTCGAGCGCCGCTGGGGCTTCGGCGCGCTGCTGTCGGCGAACGGCATGGCGCTCCTCGGCTTCGGCATGTTCCCGCAGCAGCTCATGGAGCTCTGCTTCATCGCCGTTCTCGCGCTGCACGTTTGAAAGACCTCGAGGAGCGCTTCGTCTCCGGCGCGCTCGTCTTCGACGGCGCGCTGCTCGAGGTGCGCCGCGACGTGGTGCGCCTGCCCGACGGCGCCCAGGCGATGCGCGAGTACATCCGCCATCCGGGCGCGGTGGCGATCGTGCCGCTCTTCGACGACGGCACGGTGCTCCTCGAGCGGCAGTTCCGCGACCCGCACCGCCGCGAGTTCATCGAGGTGCCGGCCGGCAAGCTCGACGCGGGCGAGCCGCCGCTCGCCACCGCGCAGCGCGAGCTCGCCGAGGAGACCGGCTACGCCGCCGGCGAATGGACCCGCATCGGCATCGTGCACACCGCCATCGGCTACTCGGACGAAACGATCGAGCTTTTCCTCGCCAAAAAGCTTTCCCTCCAGGGAAAGCCGAGCCTGGACAGCGGCGAGTTCCTCGAGACCCGCATCGTGCCCTTCGACGAGGCCG
>JBQTJF010000364.1:0-13093 GCA_052387375.1 Betaproteobacteria bacterium | reverse complement strand
CTACCTTACAATCCCCATAGCCTCCGCCTTCGCGGCGGTTCAGTCCAACGAGGTTTATCTGACGCCATGCAGCAGCGTGCCTTCGCCTCAGCTTCGCCGCGGCGTCAGATAAACGCTATTCGTTAGGCGACCCTTTTCAGCGGTTGGCGGGCGGGCGGCGGCCTCAAATCGGCAGGAGCCTTTAAGCTGCAATCTCACCGACTGCCAAGAGCACCATCGCGCCCACGAGTGCCTGTGGCCGGTCGGCGAGATGGCGGAAAGCGGGCCGAAAGCGGACCAGCCAACAACTGGTACACCGCGGCTGATACACTGCTTTTGCGGGCTTTAGCTAAGTATTTGATTGCGGAACGCAGGATAAGGGCGGAGGACCGCCTCCTCCACTCCACCAAACTTTTCTTCTTCTGAAACCGCCGGTCTAGCGTGAGTAGCCCAGGCGCTCGCAGTGGTGCCTCTCGGCGCCGTAGAGATTCTGGCAGCGGCCTTCGGCCGCGGCTTCGGCGGCCGCGGAGGCGCCGGCGGCGGCGCTGCCCTGCTGGCTTTCGAAGTGGCTGCACGACAGCGCCGACAGCGCCCAGAGCGCCGCCAGCACCGTCGCGCAGATCACTTTCATCGCGGGCTTACTTCGTGGTGGTGCTCGGCGTGCCGCTCTGGCCCGAGGTGCTGCCCGAGGCCGCGCCGCTCGCCGCTTCCTTCATGCAGCGCTCCTTCTCGTCGCCGGTGAGATTCGCGCACTTGGCATCCGCGCCGGCCGCCGCGCTGCCGGAAGCGCTGCCGCTCGCGCCGGTCGAGGTCGAGGCGCCCGCCTGGCCGCTGGTGCTGCCGCCGCCCGACACGCTGCTGCTCGGCTTGTCGCCCGAGGCGCTCGCGCCCGCGCCGGCGGAGCCGCTCGTCGAAGTCGACGGGCTGCTCTGCGCGCCGGTGGAGCTCGACGGCGTCGCCTGCGAGCTGGTGCTGCCGCTCGCCGCGCCGCGCTCGCGCAGGCAGCGCTCCTTCTCCGCGGCCATCATGTTGTCGCAGTTGCTCGCCGCCATGCCGCCGGCGGCGCCACCGCTCGTCTGCGCGCCGGTGCTGCCCGAGGACGTCTGGGCGAAGGAAGCGCTCGACAGCGCAAGGAGCGCCGCGGCGGTTGCACTTGCTAGGACTTTCAGGTTCATCTGCTGCTCCTCTCGAGGAACGGTTGGTCGGAAATGCAGCGCCGGACACGCAAGCCGCGTGCCGGTCAGCGCGGCGCCGATGCGCCGGAAGGACCGCGGCGTGCCGTGCCGGTCGGCGCCGGCTTGCGGGCCTTCTCCAGGCAGCGCTCGCGCGCCGCGTCCGTCAGGCGCGCGCAAGGATCCGCGGCGTCGCGCGGCAGGCTCTGCGGCGGCTGGGGAAGCTGCGTGCTCGAGCGGATGCGCGTGCCAGGCCCCTCAGCAAAGGAAGGGCTGGAAACCACCAGAAAGAGAACGGCGCAGGCGGCGGGGCTAAGGCCGCGCAGCAGCGCAATCAAACGCCGCGTCATGCGCGCGGCGCCGCAATCTCCGTGCCCGCAGGGGACGGCGGCGCAGCGTCAGGTACGACTCGATGACCCGCGGGTGGATGTAGCATTTGCGGCACACGGCGCGCGTGTTGCCCAGCGCTTTCGCCACGCATTCGACCGCCTGCGCGACCTTGCGCCGTCCGTCGGCGTCGGAAGAAGGCGGCCCGAGCCTGCGCAGCTCGCGCGTGCAGAGGAGGGTGCCCGCCCAGGTGCGGAAGTCCTTGCTGGTGAACTCCTCGCCGGCGGCGTTGCGCAGGTATTCGTTCACGTCGCCCGACTCGATGGTGCGCGTCTCGCCCTGCTCGTCGACGTAGCCGAAGAGCTCCTCGCCGGGGAGCTCGCGCATCCGCCTGACGATCGCCGCGAGGCGCCGGTCGGTGAGCTCGACCGCGTGCGGCACGCCGCTCTTGCCGCGAAAGGAGAAGCGCAGCGTCGCGCCGTCGATCCTCACCTGGCGGCCGCGCAGCGTGGTGAGGCCGAAGGAGGCGTTCTCGCGCACGTACGCCTCGTTGCCGACGCGGATCAGCGTCGTCTCGAGCAGACGCACCACCGCGGCGAGCGCCTTCTCGCGCGGCAGGCCCGGCCGCGCCAGGTCGCGGCGGGTGCGCCGGCGGATGCGCGGCAGCGCGCGCGCGAAGGCGGCGAGGCGGCCGTACTTGGTCTGGTCGCGCGTCTCGCGCCAGCGCGGGTGGTAGCGGTACTGCTTGCGGCCGCGCGCGTCGCGCCCGGTCGCCTGCAGATGGCCGTCCTCGCCGGGGCAGATCCACACTTCGCGCCACGCCGGCGCAACGGCGAGCGAGCGGATGCGCGCGAGCGTCGTCTCGTCGCGTACCAGCTTCCCGTCCGGCCGCCGGTAGCGGAAGGCGCCCGGCTCGCCTTCGCGCGCGATGCCCGGGACCGCGCCCGAGACGTAGCGCAGGCCGGCGGCCCGCGCCGAGCGCTGCGGGTGCAGATCGGGGACGCGCATGTAAGTCTTGCCTTCGCGGGTCATGGCGCGCCGGGACGCAAAGCGCGTGCCAGCGTTACCATTGCAGCCGATGAAGCAGCTGCGCTTCCTCGCCGCCGCGCTGCAACGCCTGGTCGACAAGATCGACCCGCAGGCCGGCCGCTACCGCATGCTCTTCGAGTCGAGCCCGCTGCCGATGTGGGTGTTCGACGCCGAGACGCTGCGCTTCCTCGCCGTGAACGACGCCGCGGTGCGCCTGTACGGCTACTCGCGCGAGGAGTTCCTCGCCATGAGCGCGACCGACGTGCGCCATCCCGAGGAGCGGCGCATCTTCCGCGAGTTCACGCGCAACACCGGCACGGTGAACCGGGCGCTGTTCCGCCACCTGAAGAAGAACGGCGAGCCGCTGCACATCGACGGCGTCGGCCACCTGGTGAGCTGGCGCGGCCGGCCGGCGCGGCTGGTGGTCATCAACGACATCACCGAGCGGCTGCGCACCCAGGAGGCGCTCGAGCGGCTCAACCGCGAGCTCGAGGTGTCCCACGAGCGGCTGCGCGCGCTGTCGCGGCGCCTGCTCGAAGTGCAGGAGGAGGAGCGCCGCAGCCTGGCGCGCGACCTGCACGACGACATCGGCCAGGCGCTCACCGCGCTGAAGATCCAGCTCGAGTCGCGCGCGCGCGTGGAGGAGTGCGTCGAGACGGTGCGCCACACCCTCGAGCGCGTGCGCCAGCTCTCGCTCAGCCTCCGGCCCTCGCAGCTCGACGACCTCGGCCTCGCCGCGGCGCTGCGCTCGCACCTCGACCGGCAGGCGCGCGTCGCCGGCATCGCCGCGCACTTCGACGCCGCCGACGCGCCGCCCGACATGGGCCCGGAGACCGAGACGGCGTGCTTCCGCGTCGCGCAGGAGGCGATCAACAACGTGCTGCGCCACGCCGGCGCGCGGAACCTCTGGGTGCGCCTGTTCACCGCCGGCGGCCGCCTGGCGCTCTCGGTGCGCGACGACGGCCACGGCTTCAACCTCGACGACATGCGCCGGCGCGGCGCCGCCGCCGACGCGAGCCTCGGCCTGGTGGGCATGGAGGAGCGCATCGCGCTCGTCGGCGGCTCGCTCGAGCTGCGCTCGGAGCCCGGCAAGGGCACGGTGGTGGTGGCGACCTTCCCGGTGCTGCGCATGAAGGGCGAGCAGGCGGCTTGATGATCAAAGTCCTTCTTGCCGACGACCACGCGCTGGTGCGCGCCGGCATCCGCTCGCTGCTCAACGCGATGAACGAGGTCGAGGTGGTGGCCGAGGCCTCGAGCGGCGAGGAGGCGATCGACCTCGCCGCCTCGAGCCGCCCCGACGTGGTGCTGATGGACATCGCCATGAAGGGCATCACCGGCCTGGAGGCGGCGGCGCGCATGCGCAACTCCAACCCCGAGGTGCGCGTGGTCATCCTCTCCATGCACTCGGGCGAGGAGTATGTGCTGCAGGCGCTGCGCGCCGGCGCCGCCGGCTACCTCCTCAAGGACGCCGCGACCGGCGAGCTCGAGCTGGCGCTGCGCAGCGTGATGCGCGGCGAGAGCTGGCTCTCGCCCGCGGTGTCGCGCCAGGTCGTCGAAGGCTACGTGCAGCGCGCCGGCGGCGAGCAGGCGCCGGAAGTGCTCACCGCGCGCCAGCGCGAGGTGCTGCGGCTGGTCGCCGGCGGCAAGAGCACCAAGGAGATCGCCTTCCTCCTCAACCTGTCGGTGAAGACCGTGGAGACGCACCGCGCCCAGATCATGGAGCGGCTCAACATCCGCGACGTGGCCGGCCTGGTGCGCTACGCGCTGCGCACCGGGCTCGTGCCGCCCGACGGCTAGGAATCGGAATCAGGAAATTCCCCGCCGCGGCTAGGGAACACCCCGATGGCCGCGGTGGCGCCATCACAGTAGCCTGCCTGGCGTGAATCATGCCGCGCCCCGCCGCGTCGCCATCGCCGACGACAGCCCGGAATTCCTCGCCGCCGCCGCGGCGCACGTCGCCGCCCTGCCGGGCTACGTGCTCGCCGGCACGGCGAGCACCGCGCGCCAGGCGATGGCGCTCGTGGAGTCGGTCATGCCCGACGTGCTGCTCCTCGACCTCGGCGCCGCGCCCAAGCGCGGCCTCGACCTCGTGCGCCGCGTGAAGGCCGCGCCGCGCGCGCCGGCGGTGGTGGCGCTCGCGCTCTTCCACACCCCCGAGACGCTCGCCGCGGCCAAGCGCGCCGGCGCCGATGCGCTCGTGTGCAAGGAGACCTTCGTCGCCGGCCTCGGCGACGCGCTCGCTAGCCTGTTTCCGGCCTGAGCCGTTTCTCCAGGCGGCGCGCGAACACCGTCATCTCCTTCTCGGCCTGGCGGTCGCCCTTTCTCTTCGCCGCTTCTATGCCCTGCCGGTAGGCCTCCAGGGCTTCCGCTAAAGCGTCTGTTTCGCCGAGAGTTTTGCCGAGCATCTTCCACGCCGCGGAATACAGCGGATCTCGCGCCACCGCCTCGCGCAGCTGCGCCACCGCCTCGGCATGCCTGCCGGCCTTGGCGTACTCGAGGCCGAGCGAGTAGCGCAGGAGCGCGCCGTCGCGGGGCGTGCCGAGGAGCTTTTCAAGCGTCGAAATCATTGGGCTAAGATAACTCTCATGAAGACGGTGATCCAGACCCGCGACGCCCCGGCCGCCATCGGCACCTATTCGCAGGCGGTGCGCGCCGGCGACACTGTCTGGCTTTCGGGCCAGATCGGCCTCGACCCGGCGACCATGCAGATGGCCGAGGGCATCGAGGCGCAGACGCACCGCGTGTTCCGCAACCTCGCCGCAGTCGCCGACGCGGCGGGCCTGGGCCTCGACCGCGCCGTGCGCATGACGGTGTACCTCACCGACCTGGCGCACTTCGCGCGCGTCAACGAGATCATGGCGCAGTACGTGCGCGAACCGTTCCCCGCGCGCGCCGCGGTCGGCGTCGCCGGGCTGCCGCGCGGCGCGCTGGTCGAGATCGACGCCATCCTGCACGCGGGGTGAAGCCGAAGGCGACGGCAGGCAAGCTCGCCAGACTGGGCCTGCGCAGCCGCTTCGACCTCGTCCTGCACCTGCCGCTGCGCTACGAGGACGAGACCGTCCTCACCGCGCCCGACCAGGCGCCGCCAGGAAAGCCCGTGTTGGTGCAGGCAAAAGTACTTTCTTCCAAGGTGGTGTTCCGGCCGAAGCGCCAGCTGGTCGTGCACGCCGAGGGCCTGGCGCTGCGTTTCTTTAACTTTTATCAGAATCAAAAAAGACAATTCGAGCGGGCAGCCGACGAAGGCCTGTACGTGCGCGCCTTCGGCGAGGTGCGCGGCGGCTTCTTCGGCGCCGAGATGGCGCATCCGCGCTACCGCATCGTGCGCGCCGACGAGCCCCTGCCCGAGGCGCTGACGCCGATCTACCCCACCACCGCGGGGCTCGCGCAGGCCGAGCTGCGCACGCTGATCCTGCAGGCCCTGGACGCCGAGCCGCTCGACGACACGCTGCCGAAGGCGCTTCTCGAAAGGTACGGGCTGGAAGCTTTTTCCAACAGCGTAAACCTGCTGCATCGGCCAAGGCCGGGCGTCGACTACGCCGCGGCGTGGCGGCGCATGAAGTTCGACGAGCTGCTGGCGCAGCAGCTCTCCATGAAGTTCGCCTACCGGGCGCGGCGCGCGCGCCGGGCGCCGGCGCTGCCCGGCAACGGGCCGCTCGCCAACGCCTTCCTGAGGCGCCTGCCCTTCAAGCTGACGCGCGCGCAGGTGCGCGTGATGAACGAGGTGACCGCCGACCTGCGCGAGGCGCACCCGATGCAGCGCCTGCTGCAGGGCGACGTCGGCAGCGGCAAGACCATCGTCGCCGCGCTCGCCTGCCTGATCGCCGCCGACGCCGGCTGGCAGGCGGCGGTGATGGCGCCCACCGAGATCCTCTCCGAGCAGCACTGGCGCAAGTTCAACGAGTGGTTCGGCCCGCTCGGCGTGAGGATGGCGTGGCTTTACGGGGGTTTGTCCAGGTCGGAAAAAAACCGGGCCCTAAGGGAAATCCATTCCGGAAACATTCAGATCGTGATCGGCACGCATGCCCTGATCCAGGAGGGCGTGGAGATGCCGCGCCTCGCCCTCGCGGTGGTCGACGAGCAGCACCGCTTCGGCGTGCGCCAGCGGCTCGATCTGCGGCGCAAGGCCGACGAAGCAGTGCCGCACCAGCTGATGATGAGCGCGACGCCGATCCCGCGCACGCTCTGGATGACCGCCTACGCGGACCTGGATGTCTCGACCATCGACGAGCTGCCGCCCGGGCGCCGCCCGGTGCGCACGCGGAGCTTCAGCGAGAGGCGGCGCGACGAGGTGCTGGCGCGCATCCGCGACGCGGCGGCCGAGGGCCAGCAGGCCTACTGGGTGTGCCCGGTGATCGAGGAGTCGAAGGAGGGCCTGCGCACCGCGGTCGAGACGCACGCGACGGTGGCGCGCGAGCTCGCCGGCCTGCGCGTCGAGCTGCTGCACGGGCGCCTCCCCGCCGAGGCGAAGGCGGCGATCATGGCCGGCTTCCAGGCGGGCGCGATCCAGGTGCTCGTCTGCACCACCGTGATCGAGGTCGGGGTCGACGTGCCCGACGCCTCGCTGATGGTGATCGAGAGCGCCGAGCGCTTCGGCCTGGCGCAGCTGCACCAGCTGCGCGGCCGCGTCGGCCGCGGGGCGCGCGAAAGCGACTGCATCCTGCTCTTCGGCGAGCGCCTCTCCGAGAACGCCCGCCTGCGGCTGAAGGCCGTCTACGAGAACGCCGACGGCTTCAAGCTGGCCGAGCTCGACCTGAAGCTGCGCGGCGAGGGCGACCTGCTCGGCGAGCGCCAGAGCGGCGACCCGCTGCTGCGCTTCGCCAGGCTCGATGAAGATGCGGATCTCGTCGGGGAAGCGCAGCAGGCCGCCCTGGCGCTGATCGAGGAGGACCCGGCTGCGGCCCGCCGGCACGTGGCGCGCTGGCTGGGCCCGCGGCAGGAGCTCGCGCGTGCCTGAGTTATCCTTCCGCCTTCGCATGGACCTCGCGTTCATCGCCCGGCGGCTGGATGCCTACGAGCGGCTGATCCGGCTCGACAAGCCGATCGGCGCGCTGCTGCTGCTGTGGCCGACGCTGTGGGCGCTGTGGCTCGCCTCCGGCGGCACGCCGCGCCTGGACCTGCTGATCGTCTTCGTCGTCGGCACCTTCCTCATGCGCTCGGCCGGCTGCGCCATCAACGACTACGCCGACCGCGACTTCGACCCGCACGTCGAGCGCACGCGCCAGCGGCCGCTCGCCGCGCGCGAGATCGCCCCGCGCGAGGCGCTCGCGGTCGGGGCGGCGCTCGCGCTCGCCGCCTTCGGCCTGGTGCTGTTCCTGAACGCGTTCGCGATCGCGCTCTCCTTCCTCGGCCTCGCCATCGCCGCCGCCTATCCGTTCGCCAAGCGCGTCTTCGCCGTGCCGCAGCTCGTGCTCGGCATCGCCTTCGGCTTCGGCATCCCGATGGCCTACGCCGCCGTGCAGGAGCGGCTGCCCGCCGAGTGCTGGCTGCTGCTCGCGGCGAACGTCTTCTACGCCTTCTCCTACGACACCGAGTACGCCATGGTCGACCGCGACGACGACGCGAAGATCGGCATCCGCACTTCCGCGCTCACGCTCGGGGAATGGGACGTCGCCGCGGTCATGGCGAGCTATGCCGGCATGCTCGCCATCCTCACGGGGATTGGTTTTCTTTCAGATCTCGGATGGCCGTACTTCGCCGGCCTGGGCGTGGCGGGCACGATGATGCTCTACCACTGGCGCCTGATCCGCGGCCGCACCCGCGAGGGCTGCTTCAGGGCGTTCCGCCACAACAACTGGGTCGGCCTCGCCGTCTTCCTCGGCATCGTCGCCAGCATGCCGATGAGGCTGCCGTGGCGGTGACCGATCCGGGCATGGCGCTGCGGCGCTTCGATTTCACGGCGGGGATGCTGCGCGGCACGCACCTCACCCTGTACCCGGCGTGCCTGGTGCACCGCGGCGAGCAGCACCTCGAGACCCTGCCGCTCGCCACCATCGCCTCGGTGCGCGTCGCCTTCGAGCGCGACGTGCGCAAGCTCGGCTGGGGCGCGGCGCTCATCGTCGTGGCGCTGCTCCTCCTCGCCATCGCCTCGCCGCTCGCCAGCTTTGCCAACGGCGCCGCCGCCGAGCTCGCCGCCGCCGGCTCGCAGGGCGTCGCCCGCGGGCTGCTCGCGTTCTTTCGCTTCCTCGAGGCGGTCGGCAGCCTGCTGCCGGCGGTCGGGCTCGCCTGCGCGCTCGGCGGCGCTGCGCTCGGCGCCCTCGGCTGGATGGGCGCCACCACGCTCTCGCTCGCGCTCCCCGGGGCCGAGCGCGTCTTCACCGCGCGCGGGCGCGACCCGCGCCTGCTCGATTTTTCGGAGGCGCTGAGCGAGCGCATCATGGCGCTGCCGCGGTGAGCTACGCGGACCTCCGGGAGTTCCTCTCCCAGCTCGAGGCGAAAGGCGACCTGAAACGCATCGGCGCGAGCGTCTCGCCGCGCCTGGAGATGACCGAGATCTGCGACCGCGTGCTGCGCGCCGACGGGCCGGCGCTCCTCTTCGAGCGGCCGGCGGGCCACGACATGCCGGTGCTCGCCAACCTCTTCGGCTCGGTGCGGCGCATCGCCGCGGCGATGGGCGTCGCCGACGCCGCGGCGCTGCGCGAGGTCGGCAAGCTGCTCGCCTACCTGAAGGAGCCCGAGCCGCCCAAGGGGCTGCGCGACCTCTGGGACAAGTTCCCGCTCTTCAAGCAGGTGCTCGCCATGGCGCCCAGGGAGCGCTCGAGCGGCCCCTGCCAGGAAGTGGTGTGGGAAGGCAAGGACGTCGACCTCGCGCGCCTGCCGGTGCAGACCTGCTGGCCCGACGACGCCGGCCCGCTCATCACCTGGGGCCTGACCGTGACGCGCGGGCCGCACAAGCCGCGCCAGAACCTCGGCATCTACCGCCAGCAGGTGATCGGCCCGAACCGCCTCATCATGCGCTGGCTGGCGCATCGCGGCGGGGCATTGGACTTTAGAGATCATCTGAACATCTCGAAAGACCCATTCCCTGTGGCCGTGGCGCTCGGCGCGGATCCGGGAACCACGCTCGCGGCAGTCACGCCGATCCCCGACACGCTGAGCGAATACCAGTTCGCCGGGCTCCTGCGCGGCGCGAAGACCGAGGTGGTGAAGTGCCTCGGCAACGACCTGCAGGTGCCGGCGACCGCTGAAATGGTTCTTGAGGGATTCATAAAACCGGGAGAAGAAGCGCTGGAGGGCCCGCACGGCGACCACACCGGCTACTACAACGAGGCCGAGCGCTTCCCGGTGCTCGAGCTCGAGCGCATCACCATGCGCCGCGCGCCGATCTATCACTCGACCTACACCGGCAAGCCGCCCGACGAGCCCGCGACGCTGGGCCTCGCGCTCAATGAGATTTTTATCCCTTTACTGATAAAACAAATTCCGGAGATCGTCGACTTCTACCTGCCGCCGGAGGCCTGCTCCTACCGCCTGGCAGTGGTGAGCATGAAGAAGCAGTACCCCGGGCACGCGAAGCGCGTCATGTTCGGCGTGTGGAGCTATCTGCGGCAGTTCATGTACACGAAGCTGGTCATCGTGGTCGACGACGACATCGACGCGCGCGACTGGAAAGAGGTGGTGTGGGCGTTGAGCACGCGCGTGGACCCGCTGCGCGATACGTTGCTGGTGGAGAACACGCCGATCGACTACCTCGACTTCGCCAGCCCGGTGCCGGGCCTGGGATCGAAGATGGGCATCGACGCCACCAGCAAGTGGGCCGCCGAGACCGGCCGGCGCTGGGGCCGGCCGATCGTCATGGATGCCGAGGTGAAGCGGCGGGTGGACTCGCTCTGGCGCGAGCTCGGCCTGTAGCGCCGTCGTAGACGGCATTCAGGAAGGCGTCGAAGGCCGCGTCCGCTTCGGGCGCGCGCGGGTGGTTGATCATCATCACCACGACCTGGCGGCGGCCGCGGCGGTCGAGAAGATAGCCGGCGAGCGAGCGCGTATCGTTGAGGAGCCCGGTCTTCACGTGCGCGTTGCCCGCGACGCGCTCGTAGTGCAGGCGCTTGCGCATCGTGCCGTCGACCGCGACGACCGGCAGCGAGGCGATGAACTCCGGCATCACCGCGCTCTTCCAGGCCTCCTGCAGCAGCGCGGCGAGCGTCGCGGCGCTGGCGCGCTCGAGGCGCGACAGCCCCGAGCCGTTCTCGATAACCAGCTCCGGCGCGGCGATGCCCTTCAGCTGCAGCCACTGGCGCACCGCGCGCAGGGCGTTGTCGGTGCTCGCCGGCGGGCCGCCGAAGTGCGCCCCCAGCGTGAGGTAGAGCTGGCGCGCCATCACGTTGTTGGAGAACTTGTTGATGTCGCGCACGATCTCGGCAAGCGGCTGCGACTCGTGCACGTGGATGAGCTGCGCCGTCTCGGGCACCACGCCGTCGCGCACGGCCCCCTTCCAGGTGCCGCCCATCTCCGCCCACAGGTGGCGGACCATGGCGGCGACGTACGCCTCCGGGGAGTAGAGCGCCACGTTCAGCTCGCGCTGGCCGCACTCCACCGGGTAGGTGCCGCTGAAGGCGGCGCGCGGCTGCGGCGAGGAGCCGAAGGAGGCCTCGATCAGGTCGCGGAAGGCGCGGCCCTCGGGGCAGGGCCCGCTGCCCAGGCGCAGCCCGTTGATGAGGTCGAGGCCCGGCAGGTGCGGCTCGGCGAACACGCGCACCCGCTCGCCCATCGGCAGGAAGACGAAGCGCAGCGACTTGAAGTTGACGAGCAGCGCGTCGGGGGCGACGTTGTAGGGGCGGAACTGCTCGTCGTCGATGCGGCTGTCGGCGACCGGGCCGAAATAGCTGCGGTCGAGCACCACGTCGCCCTTGATCTCGCGCACGCCGCGCGCGCGCAGGCCGCGCAGCATCATCCAGAAGCTCTCGTAGTTGAGCTTCGGGTCGCCGGTGCCGCGCAGCATCAGGTGCTCGCCGTCGATATACGCCTCGGTCTTCCAGCGGTAGGCGGGGCCGAGGAGCTCGAGCGCCGCGTAGGTCGTGAAGAGCTTCATCACCGAGGCGGGGTTCATCGCCTCCCCGGCATTGAGCGCGAGGGTGGGGCGCTTGCCGCCCGCCTCCTGAACCACCACCGCGACGGTGGAGGCGGGGATGCCGGCCTTGCGCAGCTCGTCGAGGACCGGTTTCGGAAGACCCGCAGCAGCGACCCCCTTGAAAGCGGCCAAGGCTGCCCCTAGAATTAGCACTCGCCGGAACTGAGTGCTAACAGATCCAGGATTTTGGCTATGGTGCATCCAAGCCATTGTAATACATCGTGTTTTTCAATTTTGGGAGTCCAGCATGAAAATTCGTCCGTTGCATGACCGCGTGATCGTCAAGCGCATCGAGGAAGAGCGCAAGTCCGCGGGTGGAATCGTCATCCCTGACACCGCCGCCGAGAAGCCCGACCAGGGCGAGGTCGTGGCCGTGGGCAAGGGCAAGAAAGACGACTCGGGGAAGCTGATCGCCCTCGACGTCAAGCCCGGCGACCGCGTGCTGTTCGGCAAGTATTCCGGCCAGACCGTGAAAGTGAAGGGCGACGAGCTCCTCGTGATGCGCGAGGAAGACATCATGGGCGTCATCGAAGGCGCCTGAGCGTTTAACGAGATCCAGGAGAAATCGCAATGCCAGCAAAAGAAGTCAGGTTCCACGAGGGCGCCCGGGGCAAGATGGTCCACGGACTGAACATCCTGGCCGACGCCGTGAAAGTGACGCTGGGCCCGAAGGGCCGCAACGTCGTGCTCGAGCGCTCCTTCGGCGCGCCGACCGTCACCAAGGACGGCGTCTCGGTCGCGAAAGAGATCGAGCTGAAGGACAAGTTCGAGAACATGGGCGCGCAGATGGTGAAGGAGGTCGCTTCCAAGACCTCGGACGTCGCCGGCGACGGCACCACCACCGCCACCGTGCTCGCCCAGGCGATCGTGCGCGAGGGGATGAAGTTCGTCGCCTCCGGCATGAACCCGATGGACCTCAAGCGCGGCATCGACAAGGCCGTCGTGGCCGTGGTCGAGGAGCTGAAAAAGATCTCCAAGCCCTGCTCGAGCTCCAAGGAAATCGCCCAGGTCGGCGCCATTTCCGCCAACGCGGATTTCGACATCGGCAAGATCATCTCGGACGCGATGGACAAGGTCGGCAAGGAAGGCGTGATCACCGTCGAGGACGGCAAGTCGCTGCAGAACGAGCTCGACCTCGTCGAGGGCATGCAGTTCGATCGCGGCTACCTGTCGCCGTACTTCATCAACAACCCCGAGAAGCAGATCGCCGTGATCGAGGATGCCTACATCCTCCTGCACGACAAGAAGATCTCCTCGATCCGCGAGCTGCTGCCGATCCTCGAGCAGGTCGCCAAGGCCGGCAAGCCGCTGCTGATCATCGCCGAGGAAGTCGAGGGCGAGGCGCTCGCGACGCTGGTGGTGAACAACATCCGCGGCATCCTGAAGACCGTCGCCGTCAAGGCGCCGGGCTTCGGCGACCGCCGCAAGGCGATGCTGGAAGACATGGCGATCCTCACCGGCGGCACGGTCATCTCGGAAGAGCTGGGCCTGAAGCTGGAGAACGCGACGCTGAAGGACCTCG
>JBQTJF010000363.1:0-13995 GCA_052387375.1 Betaproteobacteria bacterium | reverse complement strand
GACAGCACGTTCTACGTCCTCGGCACGGTGGCCGGGCCGCACCCTTATCCGATGATGGTGCGCGATTTCCAGTCTGTGATCGGCGAAGAGTGCAAGCAGCAGATGCCCGAGCTCGCCGGCCGCCAGCCGGACGCGGTGATTGCCTGCGTCGGCGGCGGCTCCAATGCGATGGGCATCTTCTACCCGTACATCGCCCATTCGCGAGTCAAGCTGATCGGGGTCGAAGCCGCCGGCGAAGGCCTGGCGAGCGGCAGGCACGCCGCGTCGCTGTGCGCCGGCAAGCCGGGCGTGCTGCACGGCAACCGCACCTACCTCCTGCAGGACGCGAACGGGCAGATCAGCGAGACGCACTCGGTCTCCGCCGGGCTCGACTATCCGGGCGTCGGCCCCGAGCACGCCTGGCTCAAGGACAGCGGCCGCGCGCACTACGTCGCCGTCACCGACGCCGACGCGCTCGCCGCCTTCCAGGAGCTCTGCCGCTGCGAGGGCATCATCCCGGCGCTCGAGTCCGCGCATGCCGTCGCGCACGCGATGAAAATGGCCGCGGGGATGCCGAAGGACGCGATCCTGCTCGTCAATCTCTCCGGGCGCGGCGACAAGGACATGCACACCGTCGCCGAGCGCACGGGCATCAAGCTCTGAGATGTCGCGCATCCCGGCCCGCTTCGAGTCGCTGCGCGCGAGCCGGCGCAAGGCCCTGATTCCCTACATCACCGCGGGCGATCCGCATCCTTCGCTGACGGTGCCGCTGATGCGCGCGCTGGTCGAGGCCGGCGGCGACATCCTCGAGCTGGGCGTGCCGTTCTCCGATCCGATGGCCGACGGCCCGGTGGTCCAGCGCGCCGGCGAGCGCGCCTTGAAGCACGGCGTCGGGCTCGCGGACGTGCTGCGCTTCGTGGAGGCGTTCAGGGAAACGGACAAGAGCACGCCGGTCGTGCTCATGGGCTACGCCAATCCCATCGAGGCGATGGGGGTGGAGAACTTCATCGGCGCGGCCAAGACCGCGGACGTCGACGGCGTCATCGTGGTGGACTACCCGCCCGAGGAGTGCGCGGACTTCTGCGCGCTGGCGAAGAAAAACGGCATCGATCCGATCTTCCTGCTCGCGCCGACCTCCACCGACGAGAGGATCGAGCAGGTGGCGCGCGTCGGCAGCGGCTTCCTCTACTACGTCTCCCTGCGCGGCATCACAGGTGCCGCCCACATCGACTTTTCTGAAATCACAAAGAAAATTCCATCGATCCGCGCCGCGACCAAGCTGCCGATCGGCATCGGCTTCGGCATCCGCGACGCCGAGTCGGCGCGCCGCGTCGCCGCGAGCGCCGACGCGGTGGTGATCGGCAGCCGCATCATCCAGGAGATCGAGGCGGGCGGCGCCGAGGATGCTGTTTCGCGGGTTAGAGACTTTTTGAAGCCGATTCGCAAGGCGCTTGACGCGTGAGCTGGCTGCAGAAGCTGCTGCCGCCGAAGATCCAGCGCACGCAGGGCGCGGGGCGCAAGACCGTGCCCGAGGGCCTGTGGACGAAATGCGCCGCCTGCGACGCGGTGCTCTACAGCACCGACCTCGAGAAGAACCTCAACGTCTGCCCGAAGTGCGGCCACCACGAGCGGCTCGGCGCGCGGCCGCGCCTCGACGCGCTGCTCGACCCGGACGGGCGCTTCGAGATCGGCGCCGAGGTGCTGCCGGTCGACCCGCTCAAGTTCCGCGACTCGCGGCGCTACACCGAGCGCCTCGCCGAGGCGCAGGAGCAGACCGCCGAGGGCGACGCCCTGGTGGTGATGCAGGGCGCGATCAAGGCGCTCGGCGTCGTCTGCGCGGCCTTCGAGTTCGACTACATGGGCGGCTCGATGGGCTCGGTGGTCGGCGAGCGCTTCGTGCGCGGCGTGCGCGTGGCGATCGAGCAGAAGCTGCCGTTCGTCTGCGTCACCGCCTCGGGCGGCGCGCGCATGCAGGAGGGCGCGCTGTCGCTCGTGCAGATGGCGAAGACCACCGCTGCGCTCACCGATCTCGCCGAGCGGCGCCTGCCCTTCCTCACCGTGCTCTCCGACCCGACCATGGGCGGGGTGTCGGCGAGCTTCGCCATGATCGGCGACGTGGTGATCGCCGAGCCGAAGGCGCTGATCGGCTTCGCCGGCCCGCGCGTCATCGAGCAGACGGTGCGCCAGAAGCTGCCCGAGGGCTTCCAGCGCGCCGAGTTCCTGCTGGAGAAGGGCGCCATCGACATGATCGTCGACCGCCGGCAGCTGCGCGACAGGCTGCACTCGCTGCTTTCGCTGACGCAGGGGCTGCCCGCCGACGCCGCGGTGTGACGCTGCTCGCCGAGGTCGTGCTCGCCTCGCGGCGGGTCGCCGAGACGCCGAGCCGCCTCGCCAAGCTGCGCCTGATCGCCGAGCGCCTGCGCGCCCTGGCGCCGCAGGAAGTGGAAGCCGGCATCGCTTACCTGAGCGGCGAGCTGCCGCAGGGGAAGCTCTCTTTGGGGTATGCCGCGCTGCAGTCCGCTACGGGGTCGCCGTCCGCTTCCGCCACGCTAAGTGTCCTCGAGGTGGACGAGGCGCTTCAGGCGATCGGGCAGGCGAGCGGCAAAGGCGCGGCGAGCCGCCGGGCCGAGCTGCTGCGCGAGCTCTTCCGCCGGGCCACCGCCGCGGAGCAGGACTTTCTCGTGCGGCTGATCCTCGGCGAGCTCCGCCAGGGCGCCCTGGAGGGCGTGATGCTCGAAGCTGTGGCGCTGGCGGCCGATATGCCGGCCGCCGACATCCGCCGCGCCGCCAGCTTCGCGGGCGGGGTGGCGCCGGTGGCGCGCGCCGCGCTGTCCGGGGGCGCCGCCGCCCTTGCGCCTTTCTCGATCCGGCTCATGCAGCCGGTATTGCCGATGCTCGCGCAGCCCGCCGAGACCGTGGCGGAGGCGCTCAAGGCGCTGGGAGGCAAGGCGCTCCTCGAGTGGAAGCTCGACGGCGCGCGCGTGCAGGTGCACAAGTCTGGCGGCGAAGTGCGCGTCTATACGCGCAACCTGAAAGATGTCACCGCCGCCGTTCCCGAGGTCATGACTGCTGTAAAGGAAGTAAAGGCTAGTTCGCTCATCCTCGATGGCGAGGCGATCGCGCTGCGCGCCGACGGCCGTCCGCACGCCTTCCAGGTGACGATGCGCCGCTTCGGCCGCAAGCTCGACGTGGAAGCCTCGCGCCGCGAGCTGCCGCTTTCGGTGTTCTTCTTCGACTGCCTGCTCAAGGACGACCAGCCGCTGGTCGACCGCGGCGCCGCCGAGCGTCATGATGTTCTGCGGAGTGCTTTGCCCGGCGTCCCATGTATCCCATCCCTGGTAACCGCCGAGCTGCAGGCGGCGGAAGCGTTCTACGCCGATGCGCTGGCCCGTGGCCACGAGGGCGTGATGGCGAAGGCGCTCGAGGCGCCCTACGGCGCCGGCCGCAGGGGCGCCGCGTGGCTGAAGGTGAAGCGCGCGCGCACGCTGGACCTGGTGGTGCTCGCCGCCGAATGGGGGCACGGGCGGCGCCGCGGCTGGCTGTCGAACCTGCACCTCGGGGCGAGGGACCCGGCCGCCGGCGGCTTCGTCATGCTCGGCAAGACCTTCAAGGGCATGACCGACCAGCTCCTCGAATGGCAGACGCGCGAGCTGCTCGCGCGCGAGACCGCGCGCGACGAGTGGACGGTGCACGTGCGACCCGAGCTGGTCGTCGAGATCGCCTTCAACGACCTCCAGGAGAGCCCGCACTATCCCGGCGGCCTGGCGCTGCGCTTCGCGCGCGTGAAGGGCTACCGGCCGGACAAGCGCGCCGAGGAAGCCGATACGATCGACGCCGTGCGGCGCATCTACGAGGAGGGCCTGGCGTGAGGTCGCTGGCGGAATGGCTGCAGTACATCGAGCGGCAGCATCCCGCGAGCATCGCGCTCGGGCTCGAAAGGGTTGCGCAAGTATTCGCGCAGCTGGGTTGCCGGATCTGCTGTCCCGTGATCACCGTCGGAGGCACCAACGGCAAGGGCTCCACCTGCGCGATGCTCGAATCGATGCTGCGGGCGGCGGGCTACCGCACCGGCCTTTACACCTCGCCGCACCTCGTGCGCTACAACGAGCGCGTGCGCATCGCCGGCGCCGAGGCGGGCGACGAGGAGCTGTGCGCGTCCTTCGCCGCGGTGGAAGCGGCGCGCGCGCAGGTGCCGCTGACCTACTTCGAGTTCGGCACGCTCGGTGCACTTCAGATCTTTTCTGAGAAGAACCTTGATGTGGTGGTCCTCGAAGTCGGCCTGGGCGGGCGGCTCGATGCGGTCAACGTCGTCGACGCCGACTGCGCGGTGCTGACGAGCGTCGCCATCGACCACGTCGACTACCTTGGCGCCGACCGCGAATCCATCGGCCGCGAGAAGGCGGGCATCTTCCGCCGCGGCCGGCCCGCGGTCGTCGCCGACCCGCAGCCGCCGCAGTCGGTGCTGCAGGCGCCGGCCGACCTGCTGCTCATCGGCCGCGACTTCGGCTATGCGGAGCAGGGCCGGCAGTGGAGCTACCGGGGGCCGGGCGGGCGCCGCGGCGGCCTGGAGCACCCGGCGCTGCGCGGGCGGCTGCAGCTGCGCAACGCGGCGGCCGCGCTTTGCGCGCTCGACGCGCTGCGCGATCGCCTGCCGCTCGCCATGCAGGAGGCGCGGCGCGGGCTCGCCGAGGTTTCCCTGCCCGGCCGCTTCCAGGTGCTGCCGGGCCGGCCGCAGGTGATCCTCGACGTCGCCCACAACGTCGAGGCGGCGCGAGCGCTCGCCGACAATCTCGCCGCCGCCGCGTTCTCCCCCGAGACCATCGCCGTGTGCGGCATGCTGCGCGACAAGGACATCGCCGGCGTGCTGCGCGAGATGGTGCCGCGCGTCACGCGCTGGCACGTCGCTTCGCTGCCCGGCCCGCGCGGCGCCGAGGCGACGCAGCTGGCGGTGCACTTGCCCGGGAAAGCAATCTCACTGCATCAGAATGTCGGCGAAGCGTTCGCCGCCGCACTAGAGGGCGCGAGCGAGAATGATAAAATCGTCGTGTTCGGATCCTTTCTCACGGTCGGCGAAGTGACGGAATGGCTGAAGCGCAGGACGTCGAAGCACTGAAGCGCCGCGGCCGGCGCCGCCTGGTCGGCGCCGTCGCCCTCGTGCTCGCCGCGGTCATCGTCCTGCCGATGCTGTTCGATCCGGAGCCCAAGCCCGCCGTCTCGAACGTCGCCGTGCGCATCCCCGGGGAAGGCGAAGCGGCCTTCACGCCGAAGCCGGCGCCGGCGCCCAAGACGGAACCCAGAGCGGAGCCGAAGGCGGAGCCCAGGCCCGCCGCTCCGCAATACGTCTTTCAGGTCGGCGTCTTCGCCAACCCGGAGAACGTCACCGCCCAGCTCAAGACGGCGAAGATTCCGTATTACACGGAGCCGATGAAGGACAAGCTGACGCGGGTGCGCGCCGGCCCCTTCCGCAGCCGGGAAGCTGCCGACAAGGCGCACGCGCAGATGAAGAAGCTCGGCCTGGAGCCGGGCGCGGTGACGACCAGGCCGGGATGAGCTGGCTCGACATCGCCATCCTCGGCGTGCTCGCCGCCTCGGTGGCGTGGGGAATCTGGCGCGGCTTCGTGCGCGAGGTGATCTCGCTCGCCGGCTGGGTGCTCGCCTTCCTCGCCGCCAACGCGGTCGCCGGCCCGCTCGGCGACGCCCTGCCGACCTCGATCTCCAGCCCCGAGGTGCGCGTGCTGGCGGCGTTCCTGATCGTCTTCATCTTCACGCTCTCGCTCGCCACCATCGTCGGCATGCTGCTGTCGAAGCTGCTCAAGGCGGCGGGACTGGGGGGGCTGGACCGCACGCTCGGCGGGCTGTTCGGGCTGGCGCGCGGCGTGGTGATCCTGCTCGCCATCGCCATCGCCGCCGGGCTCACCGCGGCGCCCCGGCAGCCGCTGTGGAAGGAGTCGGTCGGCGCCGGCATGCTCCAGCGCACCGTGCTGCAGCTCAAGCCCTGGCTGCCGCCGCGGCTCGCCGACCGCTTGCGCTATGATTAGTCCTGCCTTTTAACCTTAGTCCACAGCCGGGAATGCGTCTCCCATGTGCGGGATCCTAGGCATCGTCGCCCGTTCGCCCGTCAACCAGCTGCTCTACGACGGGCTGCTCCTGCTGCAGCACCGCGGCCAGGACGCCGCGGGCATCGTCACGAGCGAGCGCAACTCGTTCCACATGCACAAGGCGCCGGGCATGGTGCGCGACGTGTTCCGCACCCGCAACATGCGCTCGCTGCCCGGCAACATGGGCATCGCGCACTGCCGCTACCCGACCGCGGGCTCGGCGTTCAGCTCCGCGGAGGCGCAGCCCTTCTACGTCAACTCGCCGTTCGGCATCGTACTCGGCCACAACGGCAACCTGACCAATACCGAGCAGCTCAAGGAGGAGATGTTCCGCACCGACCTGCGGCACATCAACACCGGCTCGGACTCCGAAGTGCTCGTCAACGTGCTGGCGCACGAGCTGGAGAAGGCATCGGTCAAGCTGCGCCTGGAGCCGCAGGCCATCTTCAGCGCCGTCGCCGGCGTGCACCGGCGCTGCCGCGGCGCCTACGCGGTGATCGCCATGATCGCCGGCTACGGCGTGCTCGCCTTCCGCGACCCCTTCGGCATCCGCCCGGCGGTGATCGGCTACAACGAGACCGCCGCCGGCACCGAGTACATGGTGGCCTCCGAGTCGGTGGCGGTCGACGCGCTCGGCTTCCGCGTGCTGCGCGACATCGGCCCGGGCGAGGCGGTGTTCATCGACGAGGACGGCAACTTCCACAGCCAGCAGTGCGCGCCGCGTGCGAGCCTCAACCCGTGCATCTTCGAGTACGTCTACCTGGCGCGGCCCGACTCGCTCATCGACGGCGCCTCGGTGTACGAGACGCGCCTCAACATGGGCGAGAAGCTGGCCGAGAAGATCCGCCGCCAGTACCGCCACCTCAAGGTCGACGTGGTGATCCCGATCCCCGACTCGAGCCGCCCCTCGGCGCTGCAGCTCGCCGCCGGCCTCGGCGTGCCCTACCGCGAGGGCTTCGTCAAGAACCGCTACATCGGCCGCACCTTCATCATGCCCGGCCACGCGGTGCGCCGGCGCTCGGTGCGCCAGAAGCTCAACCCCATGGCGATGGAGTTCGCCGGCAAGAACGTGCTGCTGGTCGACGACTCGATCGTGCGCGGCACCACCAGCCGCGAGATCGTGCAGATGGCGCGCGAGTCCGGGGCGCGCAAGGTGTTCTTCGCCTCGGCGGCGCCGCCGGTGCGCTTTCCCAACGTGTACGGCATCGACATGCCGACCCGCGCCGAGCTGATCGCCGCGCACCGCAGCGAGGAGGAGGTGGCGCGCGAGATCGGCGCCGACGCGCTCATCTACCAGGACCTCGACGCCCTCAAGGACGCGGTGCGCCGGGCCAACCCGAAGCTCATCAGCTTCGAGACCTCGTGCTTCGACGGCGTCTACGTCACGGGCGACGTCACCGCGGACTACCTGCGCCTGATCGAGACCCAGCGCGACGCCAAGCGCGACTCCGGCGACGACGAGGCCGCCCAGCTCGATTTAAATCTGGCTGCCTGATATACTGCTTCCGCATCGCGCCGATTTGAGCCAGAGCTTGCGGGCGCGTTAAAAATGCCGCTAAAGCGTGCCGAGGAAAAACCCGGTTCGCTTGCAGAGAGGACCGGGTTTTTTTATGGACCAGAAGCCGCAGCTTTCCACGCTAGGCGTGCGCGCCGGGCAGGTGCGCAGCGAGTTCCAGGAGCACGCCGAGGCGCTGTTCCTCACGTCGAGCTTCGTCTTCGACAACGCCGCGCAGGCGCAGGCGCGCTTCGCCGGCGATCCCGGCGTGGTGTACTCGCGCTACACCAACCCCACCGTGTCGATGCTGCAGGACCGGCTGGCGGCGCTCGAGGGTGCCGAGGCCTGTATCGCCACCTCTTCCGGCATGGCGGCGATCCTGGCTGCCGTGATGTCGCTCCTCAAGGCGGGCGACCACATCGTCTGCTCGAGCGCCGTGTTCGGCGCCACCGTGCAGCTCTTCGGCACCTACTTCGCGCGCTTCGGCGTCGAGACGACTTTCGTGTCGCCGACGAAGAACGAGGCGTGGGAGAAGGCGGTGCGGCCAACTACCCGCCTCTTCTTCCTCGAGACGCCTTCCAATCCGCTGACCGAGGTTTCTGATATTCCTGCCTTGTCAGGAATCGCCCGCAGGGCCGGAGCTTTCCTCGCCGTGGACAACGTTTTCTGCACGCCGGTGCTGCAGCGGCCGTTGGCGCTCGGCGCCGATCTCGTCATCCATTCGGCGACCAAGCACCTCGACGGGCAGGGCAGGGTGCTCGGCGGCGCGGTGCTCGGCGCGGCGCGCCTGGTGAACGAGCAGATGGTGCCCTTCCTGCGCACGGCCGGCCCTTCGCTTTCTCCTTTCAACGCCTGGGTGATCCTCAAGGGCCTGGAGACGCTCGACCTGCGCATGCGCGCGCAGTCGGCGGCGGCGCTGGAGATGGCGCGCTGGCTGGAGAAGCACCCGGCGGTGGCGCGCGTGTACTACCCCGGCCTCGAATCCCATCCGCAGCACGGCCTCGCCCGGCGCCAGCAGAAGGCCGGCGGCGCGGTCCTCTCCTTCGAGGTGAAGGGCGCCCGCGAGGCGGCCTGGCGGCTGATCGACGCCACCAGGCTCATCTCGATCACCGCCAACCTCGGTGACGTGAAGAGCACCATCACCCATCCCGCCACCACGACGCACGGGCGCCTCTCGCCCGAGGCGCGCGCCGCCGCGGGAATCACCGAGGGGTTGGTGCGCCTCGCCGTCGGGCTCGAAGCGGTCGCCGACCTGCAGGCGGACCTCGAGCGAGGGCTCGGCTGATGGCGCCTACGGCTTGTAGCGCGCCCTCAGGCGCCGCCGATGCCGCGCGCCGGCTGCCTGCGCTCCGGCCGCTCGCGCTTCTTCATACCGCCGCCTGCTCCGCCTGCGACACGAGCTCGCTCTTCCGCTCGCGCATGCGGCTGCCGAGCTCTTCGAGGTCGAGGTCGGATTTCCTGGCCTGCGGGAACATCTCGCCTTCCTCCTCCTTGACGTGGTGCATCACGTACTCGCCGAGCACGGTGAAGGTGGCGAAGTAGTTCGGGTCGTCGGGCTCCATGTTCTCGAGCTGCTCGATCAGCACCTTGGCCGTCTCGTGCTCGACCGCGGCCTCGTTCATGATGTCCTCGTCCTCGATCGCCTCGCGCAGCGCCGGGTAGAAGACCTCCTCCTCCAGCGTGGTGTGGACCTTGAGGTCCTCGCACACGGCCTGCACGACCTGGCGGCAGGTCTCGATGTCGGTGCGGTCCATGCTCTCGAGCTCCTTGAACGCCTTCTTCACCTTGGCGTGGTCTTCCTTGAGCATCTCGATCGCTGCGGCGCTCTTGCTGCGGGTCTTGGGCATCGCGGGATTCCTTTCAGGGTGGCGAGGAGCCCCGCAGCAACCGGCGTACCAAAACAGTACCAAAACAGGGACAGACCACGTTTTCCACGCGCGGGACGCTCACGCCGCGCGCTTCCGGAAAACGTGGTCTGTCCCTGGTTTCGCGCCGCTGTAAGTCTTACCGGCGCGGTAAGAATTGCTACCAGCGCACGAGGCGCGGCCCGGCTGCCGACACGTCGAGATAGCCGCCGCGCCCGTACCAGTCCGGCAGCACCCAGCGCTCGCAGCGTCGACCGTCGACCTCGAGCTCGTGGCGGCCCGGCCGGTGGGTATGGCCGTGGATGAGGCGCGTCACACCGTGGCGACGAAAGGCGTCGCGCACCGCCGCCTCGTTGACGTCCATGATCTCGGCCGGCTTGACTTGGATCACCTCGCGGCTTTTCTCGCGCAGGGCGCCGACGGCGCGCCGGCGCGCTTCGAGCGGCTGCGCCAGGAACTCGCGCTGCCAGGCGGGCGAGCGCGCCGTGCGCCGCCAGCCCTGGTAGTCCAGGTCGTCGGTGCAGAGCGTGTCGCCGTGCATGAGCAGGGTCTTCACGCCGCCCACCTCGAGCACCGCCGGGTCGGCGAGGAGCCGCGCCCCGGTGGCGCGGCAGAAGCGCTCGCCCATCAGGAAGTCGCGGTTGCCGTGCATGAGGTGGACCGGCACGCCGGCGCGCACCAGGTTGGCGAAGAACCCGCTCATCACCGCGTTGAAGGGCTCGCCGAGGTCGTCGTCGCCGATCCAGTACTCGAAGAGATCGCCCAGGACGTACAGCGCCGCCGCCGAGCGCGCCGTGTCCTCGATGAAAGCGATGAACCTCTCGTTGGCTTCCGGCCGCTCTTCGCTGAGATGCAGGTCGGAGACGAAGAGGCTACTTGCCACCGAGCACGCTGGCCGACTCGATCAGCACCGGCGTGCGCGGCACGTTCTGGTGCATGCCCTGGCTGCCGGTCGGCACGGAGACGATCTTGTTCACCACGTCCATGCCGCCCACCACCTTGCCGAACACGGTGTAGCCGTGGCCGTCCTGGCCGGGGTAGTTGAGGAAGTCGTTGTCGTTCACGTTGATGAAGAACTGCGCGGTCGCGGAATTGGGGTCCGAGGTCCGCGCCATCGCCACCGTGCCGGTGTCGTTCTTCAGGCCGTTCTTCGACTCGATCGGCACCGGCGCGCGCGTGGGCTTTTGCGACAGGTTCGCGGTCATCCCGCCGCCCTGCACCATGAAGCCGGGGATGACCCGATGGAAGATGGTGCCGTTGTAGTGGCCGTCGCGCACGTAGCGCAGGAAGCTCTCCACCGTCTTGGGCGCCTTGGCGGGGTAGAGCTCGAGGCGGATGTCGCCGGCGCTCGTCTTCAGGTCGACCTGCGGGTCGGCGGCGAGGCCGCCGGTGGGGACCACGGCGGCGGCGGAGAGGAGGAAGAGATGCTTCAGCGTCATGCGCCTCCTTCGTAGAGGATCTTCCAGCGGCCGTCTTCCTTGATCCAGTACTGCCGCTTCTGCATCACGTTCGACAGGCCGTCGGAGCGGTAGTCCTGCTCGAAGGCGACGACGACGAAGTCGCGCTCGCGCGGGTAGCGGAACATCGCCACGCTCGACACGCCGACCTTGATCCAGCGCTTGGCCGCATTGACCTTGCGCTTGTGCGCCGCCCAGGCGGCGTAGTCCTGCCTGCCGGCGGCGAAGCGCTGCGAATAGTGCGCCAGGTAGCGCTCCGTGTCGCGGCTCGACCAGTCGGCGCGCCATTGCTCCAGCGCGGCGGCGAGCGAGCTGCGCTCTGCCTCGACCTCGGCGGCGGCGGTCCATTCCACCTCGTCGGCGATGATCACCGGCGTCAGGCCGACCTGCACGTAGCGGCCGACCGACTCGAGGTCGGGGTTGGCGAGCACGATGCAGCCGTCGCTCGCGCGCGGCGGGCGGCTGTACACGTCCGCCGGCACGCCGTGCAGCCAGATGCCGTAGCCGTTGCGCCCCAGCCGCTTGTCCCATTCGTTGGGATAGTTGATCGGGAACGCGCCGGCGCCGTAGAAATCGGTGAGCTTGCTGCGCGGCAGGTTGCCGGTGACGTGATAGACGCCCACGGGCGTCTTCTGGTCGCCTTCGCGGGTCTTCTCGATGCCGTTCTTGCCGAGCGTGACGTAGTAGTCGGCGATGAGCCTGGGCCGGCCGGCGTCGTTCGCGTACACATAGAGCCGCGAGCGGCGCGAGTCGACCAGCAGCACGTGCTTCTGGCCGGGATGGAGCTGCAGCACGTAGCGCGGCAGCCGGTCTTCGCTTGGGCGCTGCCGCAGGGCGCGCAGGCGCGCGAGCGCCTCGTCGCGCAAGCCCTCGACGCGCTCCTGCGGCACGGTCTTCACCACGTCGCCGAAGGTTTGCAGCGGCCGCGAGCGCGCCAGGAGCAGGTCGCCGCGCACGAGATGCGCGAGACGGAAGTTCGGGTAATCGCGCAGCAGCGCCTCGACGCGGGCGAGGGCGGTGTCGAGGCGGTTCGCCTCGATCGCCGCGAACACGCCCGAGAGCCGGTCCTCGGGCGTCGCCGCCTGGGCGAGCCCTGCGCAGGCGAGGGCGAGCGCGGCCGCGAGGCGCTTCATCCGCCCTTCTCCTCGCGGATCTGCCAGCGCCCGTCGGCCTTCACCAGCACCAAGGTCTTGCTGCTCGTTCCCTTGAACACGTCGGAGCGGTAAGTCTGCCGGAAGCTGACGCGGGCGGTGTCGCTGCCCTGCATGGTCACCTTGGGCGAGGCGATGCTGACCGAGATCGACTTGGGCGCCTCGATACGGGCGCGGCGCGTCTTCTCCCAGTCGGCGCGCGACTGCTTGCCCGGCGGGTCGAAGTTCCTGGCGTAGTGCGCGAGGTAGGCGTCGACGTCCTTTTTGGACCACGCCTCGGCCCAGGAATTGAGGGCCTTCAGCACTTCCGCGGTCGGGTCGGCAACCGGGGCGGGCTTCTCCGCGGCAGGCTTCGCGGGTGCCGCGGCAACGACCGGCGGTTTCGCCGGTTCCTTGACGGCCGCAGCGGGAGCCGGCCCGCCCACGAGCTCGCGCACCAGCGACAGCTTGTTCTGCGCGCCGGTGTTCGACGAGTCGATCTGCAGCGCCTTGTTGTAGGCCTGGCTGGCGAGCTTGGCATAGACATCGCCGAGGTTCTCGTAGGCCGTGGCATAGCTCGGGTGCGTGCGGATCGACTGCTCGAGCGCGACGCGTGCCTTGTCGTACTGGCCCTGGCTCGCATAGATCACGGCAAGGTTGTTGTAGGGCTCGGGCAGCTCCGGGTGGTCCTTCGTGAGCTGGGTGAAGATCTCGATCGCTTCCTTGGTCTTGCCCTGCTCGGTGAAGATCAGGCCCTTCAGGAACCGCGCTTGCGCGTCGCGCGGCTTGGCGGCGAGCGCCTTGTTGACGCGCTCGAGCGCCTGCTGGTGCTGGCCGGCCTTGAGCAGCTTCGCGGCCTCCTGCACCTCGTCGGCATGCGCCGGAAGAGCGACGCACAGTGCGGCGGCGCAGGCGATGAGCAATTTCAGCATTGTGCTAATATTTTCAAGGCCCTACGAAACGATCCGCATTCTAGACTAAGCCCCCGGGGTCCACAATCCTACAGATCTACAACAGCCTCGGGCGCGCCAAGCAGCCGTTCGTCCCGCTCCAGCCGCCGCACGTCCGCATGTACGTCTGCGGCATGACCGTCTACGACTACCTGCACCTCGGCCACGCGCGGATGCTGGTCGCCTTCGACGTGGTGCGCCGCTGGCTGCGCGCGAGCGGCTACCGCGTCACCTACGTGCGCAACATCACCGACATCGACGACAAGATCGTCCGCCGCGCGCACGAGAACGGCGAGCCGGTCGACGCCCTCACCGCGCGCTTCATCGCCGCGATGGACGAGCACGCCGCGGCGCTCGGCGTCGAGAAGCCCGACCACGAACCGCGCGCCACGCAATACGTTTCACAGATGTTGAAAATCATCTCGATTCTCCAGCAGCGCAATCTGGCCTACCAAGCTTCTTCGGGCGACGTGAACTTCGCGGTGCGCCGCTTCCCCGGCTACGGCAAGCTCTCCGGCAAGTCCCTCGACGAGCTGCGCGCGGGCGAGCGCGTCGAGGTCGACGCGGCGAAGGAGGACCCGCTCGACTTCGTGCTCTGGACGCGCTCCAAGCCCGAGGAGCCGAAGTGGCCCTCGCCCTGGGGCGAAGGGCGCCCCGGCTGGCACATCGAGTGCTCGGCGATGGGATGCACGCTCCTGGGCGAGCACTTCGACATCCACGGCGGCGGCCAGGACCTGCAGTTCCCGCACCACGAGAACGAGATCGCGCAATCGGAGGGCGCCACCGGCCACAAGTTCGTCAACTACTGGATGCACAACGGCTTCGTGCGCGTCGACGAGGAGAAGATGTCGAAATCGCTCGGCAACTTCTTCACCGTGCGCGAGATCCTCGCCAGGTACGACGCCGAGGTGGTGCGCTTCTTCATCGTGCGCGCGCACTACCGCAGCCCGCTCAACTATTCGGACGTGCATCTCGAGGACGCCAAGGGCGCGCTAACACGGCTTTATGTTTCGCTGAAAGA
>JBQTJF010000362.1:0-7287 GCA_052387375.1 Betaproteobacteria bacterium | reverse complement strand
CGCCGAACACATCCCAGAAGACGACCGGGGAGGGCGCAAAGGCCGGCTGCACTTTCAAGGCTGTCAATCTTTCAAGCACCTTGCCGTTGCCGCCGCCGGCCTTGGCCATCCCGAGAGGTCGCCCTTCACGTCCGCCATGAACACCGGCACGCCGATGCGAGAGAACTGCTCGGCCAGGGTTTGCAGCGTCACGGTCTTCCCGGTGCCGGTGGCGCCGGTGATGAGGCCGTGCCGGTTGGCGAGGGCGGGAAGGAGGCAGAGCGCCGCGCTTCCTTTCTTCGCTATGAGAAGCGGCGCGGCCATGCGTAAAATTATAGGGCTATGGCCGGCCACAGCCGATGGGCGAACGTCAAGCACCGGAAGGAGCGCGCCGACGCGAAGCGCGGCAAGATCTTCACGCGCCTCATCAAGGAGATCAGCGTCGCCGCGCGGCTGGGCGGCGGCGATCCGGCGGGCAACCCGCGGCTGCGCCTTGCCATCGACAAGGCGAAGGAGCAGAACCTCCCCGGCGACAACATCCAGCGCGCCATCCAGCGCGGCTCGGGCGATCTCGAGGGCGTCGCTTACGAGGAGATCCGCTACGAAGGCTACGGCCCGGGCGGCGCGGCGGTGATGCTCGACTGCCTGACCGACAACCGCACGCGCACGGTCGCCGAGGTGCGCCACGCCTTCACCAAGAACGGCGGCAACCTCGGCTCCGACGGCTCGGTCGCCTACCTCTTCAAGCACTGCGGCCAGTTCGTCTTCGCGCCGGGGATGAGCGAGGACAAGGTCATGGAGGCCGCGCTCGACGCGGGCGCCGAGGACGTGTTCAAGAACGACGACGATTCGGTCGAGCTCCTCTGCGCGCCGGCGGACTTCCCCGCGGTGAAGGCCGCGCTCGCCAAGGCGGGCCTCAAGCCCGAGCTCGCCGAGGTGACGATGAAGCCTGCTGTTGAAAGTCAATTGAAAGAAGAAGAGACAGTGCGCATGAGAAGGCTCCTGGACGCGCTCGAGAGCCTCGACGACGTGCAGGACGTCTACACCACCGCGGTGATCGACTGAGGATCCTCGGCATCGATCCGGGCCTGCAGGTGACGGGGTTCGGCGTCATCGATTCAAGCGGGAACAAGCTCGTGTACGTGGCGAGCGGCTGCGTCAGGTCCGGTGCCGGCGACCTGGCGGCGCGGCTGAGGACCATCCTGGAAGGCCTGAACGAAGTCATCGCCGCGCATGCGCCGCTCGAGGTGGCGGTGGAGAAGGTCTTCGTCAACGCCAACCCGCAGTCCACGCTCGCGTTGGGCCAGGCGCGCGGCACGGCGATCTGCGCCGCCGTGATCGCCGGCCTGCCGGTCGCCGAATACACCGCGCTCCAGGTCAAGCAGTCGGTGGTCGGCAACGGCCACGCCGCCAAGGACCAGGTGCAGCACATGGTGCGCAGGCTGCTCTCGCTGCCCGGCGACCCCGCGGCCGATGCCGCCGACGCGCTCGCCTGCGCCATCTGCCACGCCCATGGCCGCAACCTCGGGGGTCTCGAGACAAAGGGCTTCCGTGTGAAGCGGGGGAGGCTGGTTTGATCGGCAGGCTGACCGGGCGCCTCGCCGCCAAGCAGCCGCCGCAGGTGCTGGTCGACGTCGGCGGCGTCTGCTACGAGCTCGACGTGCCGATGAGCACCTTCTACGGCCTGCCGGCGAGCGGCGAGCCGGTGAGCCTGTACACGCACCTCGTGGTGCGCGAGGACGCGCACGTGCTCTACGGCTTCGCCACGCTGGAGGAGCGCGCCGCGTTCCGACAGCTCGTGCGCATCTCCGGCGTCGGTCCGCGCACCGCGCTCGCCGTGCTTTCGGGGCTCTCGGTCGCGGAGCTCGCGCAGGCCGTGGCGCTGCAGGACGGCTCGCGCCTGGTGAAGATCCCCGGCATCGGCAAGAAAACCGCCGAGCGGCTGCTGCTCGAGCTGAAGGGCAGGCTCGCCGAGGCGCTTCCCGGCCCGGCGCAGGAGCGGCCTTCGGACGTGCTGAACGCGCTAGTCGGCCTGGGCTACAGCGACAAGGAGGCGGCGGCCGCGGTGAAAGGGCTCGCGCCCGGGCTGCCGGTGGCCGAGGCGATCCGCGCCGCGCTCAAGGCGCTAGCGAAGAGCTAGGCCGCCCTCGCGGCCGGAATGGCGGTGCAGGAAGCCGGTGAGGCGCTTGCGCAGCTCCTTGTTGCGCACCGCCTGGATGTGCCCGGCCTCGGGCAGCACCCAGAGCTCCTTCGGCTCGGCGGCGCGCGCGTAGAGGCGCTTGGAGTGCTCGACCGGGACGACGGCGTCGCGCTCGCCGTGGATGAACAGCAGCGGGATCGGGCTCACCGCGTGCACCGACGCCGCGGGCGAGAAGTCGTTGTCGACGGTCTGCGGCAGCAGCCACTGGAAGGGCCAGGTGAGGAAGAAGCTCGCCGCCTTGTCCTTGACGATGCGCCGGTAGTCGGAGAAGGCGCTGTCGACCACGATGGCGCGCACGCTGGCGCGGTAGGCGCTGTGCGCCGCGTAGTGGATCGCCAGCGCGCCGCCCAGGCTCTGGCCGAAGATGATGATGCGCTGCGGGTCGACGTCGCGCCGCGCCAGCAGGGTGCGCATCGCCGCGTCGATGTCGAGCTGCACCCCCTCGAGCGTCGGCACGCCCTGCGAGCCGCCGTAGCCGCGGTAGTCGAACGCGAGCACGTTGAAGCCGGCCGCCGGCATCCAGGCGACGTTGGCGAAGTGCGTGCTGATGTTCTCGGCGTTGCCGTGCAGGTAGAGCACGCTCGCGCGCGGCTCGCCGCGCGCCGGCAGGAACCAGGCGAAGAGCGCCGTGCCGTCGGCCGCCTTGAACTCGACCGGCTGGTAGTCGATGCCGAACTGCCCGGGCGTGGCGACGATGTACTTGTGCGGCTGGAAGAAGGCCTGCGTGCAACCGGTGAGAACAAGAATCGTGAAAGAAATCAGCAATCCGCGCATATCAGTGGTAAACCATGAGGGAGAGGGTGCCGTAGTCGAAGGAACGGCCAGCCTCCCGCTGGCGCGCGAGATCGAAGCGCAGGGCGAGGTCGCGCCCGAGCGTGAAGCGGCTTTCCAGGCCGACCGCTCCCGGGGTGTCGTTCTCGCCGAAGAAATACTTCAGGCCGCGCGCGTAGGCGTGCAGGCGCAGGCGCGGCCCGGCGTCGAAGAGCAGCCCCGCGCTCGCGCCCGCGCCAAGCGCGTGGCCGTCGTCCAGGCGCGAATGCACGCGCAGCGCGCCCTCGAGCATGGCGTATGCCATGCGGCTGCCCGAGCCCCACGCGGCGCCGGCGCCGAGGTCGGCGGCCACCTGCAGGGGCCGCGTGCCGTCGCGTATCAGCGAGCGGCGCCAGCCCGCGGACGCCTTCCAGGACCAGGAGCGGAAGAACTCGTCGCGCGGCGAGAGCGACAGCAGCTCGATCGGCACCAGGCTTTCGAGCTGCGTGCCGCCGCTGCGGTCGTGCCGGAAGGTGAAGTGGACGAACTCGGTCTGCGCCCCCGGCACGTAACCCTCGACCGGATCGAGGGTGTCGTGGTAGGTCGGGCGCACGCGCAGCTCGCCGAAGTCGCGGCCGGCCTGCGTGCCCAGGCCGAACGAGGTGCGCGAGGAGGCGTGCCCTTCGTCGGGCCGCGCCGGCGCGGCCACCGCCGGCGCCTGGCTCGGCGCCTCGACGCGGCTGCGCGCGAGCAGCAGCTCGCGGGCGAGCGCGCGCGGATCGGCGACGTCGGGCTTGCCGGTGGCGCGGCGGTACTCGACATAGTCGTGGCTCGCCTCGAGGATCGCGGCCTGCCGCGCCGCCGGCAGGGCGGCAAGGCGGGGGTCGTTCGCGCCGGTGCTTCGCAAGCTGAGCTCCTTGGTGAGCCTTCTTTCCTCGCCGGACATCGCCTCCAGGCGCTGCGCGATGAGCGTCGCGCTCGCCGGGCGGTAGACGGCCCGTGCCGTGAGCCCGGGCTCGGCGGTCACCGCCCGCACCGTGTCGGTCGGCAGCGCCCACCAGCGGAACGGCGCCGCCAGGTCCAGCTCCGGCCGCGCCACCTGGATCAGGCGCAGGAGATGGTACGAGCAGTTCTCGTCGAAGAAGTAGTACGCCCAATAGGCCGGAAGGAGTTCCCAGGCGTGCGCGAGCACGCGGTCGACCTCCGCCTCGGTGAGGGCGAGCTCGTACTCCCAGAGGTCGCGGTTCTCCAGGTCGCTGTACTCGCGCACCTTCAGGTAGTAGGGCAGCATCGAGTAGGTGCCGGCGTAGCCGCCGAGCAGGCCCTTCACCGCGAAGACCAGGCCGTTGGTCTCGTCGGTGTCGGCGGCGAAGCTGATGGTGTAGGCGAGCAGCCGCGTGCGCTCGTCCTGGTCGCGCGCGTCGACGCGCAGCAGCGTGTGGCCGTACATCGACGCGGGGTTGTTGAGGTACGCCGAGGCGAAGACCAGCGTCAGCCCCTTGGCGTTGAGCGCGGCGCGCCATTCGCGGTAGCGCTTGCACGCCAGGCGCGGCAGGCGCTGCGGGTCGAAGCCGAGCTCGCCGTCGAGCCACGCGTAGCGCGCCGGGAAGGCGCACTGCGGGCTCTGGCGCTGCGGCGTTTCTTCCATCTCGACGTAGAAGGACGCCAGGGTCGCTTCGAGCTCCGCCTGCGGGTCGGTCTTGCCCTGCGGCGCGTTGAAGAAGCCGGGGCTGTCGACCAGGCCATGGACGCCCGGGGCGCCGATATTCGGCACGTAATGCAGGAGCTTTTGCCACTCCGGGCGCTGCGCGAGGCCGAGCGCGCGGGCGCGCGCCGTCAGCTCGGCGAGATAGGCATCGTCGAGCGGCGCGGCGGCGGCGAGCGAGGCCGCCAGAGCGAGCCACAAGGCAAAAAAAACCCTGTGGGGCCGCCACAGGGTTTTCGGGAAATGCCTTGCCGCTGCTACGTCAGAGCGCCGCCGTGTAGCGGGCCAGACGGGCATCGGACGCCATCACCGCACGCAGCGAAACGACGACCTGCTGGGTCGCCACGTCGTCGCTCGGGAAGATGCGCGCCAGATTGTCCTTGGCGAGGCTCGCGAACGCCGCGCGGTCCTGCGCTTCGACGCCGAGCAGGTGGGCGAGCGAGTCGAGCGCTTCGCCGCTGCCGACCGACATGTCGCGCGCCAGCTTGTGCTGGTTGCCGGCGATGAACATCGCGGTGCGCCAGTTGGAGCTGACCGCGCCGTCCTGCGTGCAGCCCGACGTGCCGGTGGTGACGGCGAAGGTCTGGTTGCCCGAGGTGCCGTTGGTCGTCGCCGCGAGCACCTGCGGCGCGATTCCCGACTGCCCTTCGAACAGCTTCGAACCCCAGCCGCACGCACCGACGTTGTTCTCGCCGGCCGCCATCGCGGCCACCGGGAACGCCGCCACCACAGCTACCGCCAGAAGCTTCTTCATACGTGGAACTCCCCTAGAGTTGTTCGTGGAAGACTGCGGGTCATTCTATTGGCGCGCGGCCGCGCGCTGTCAAGGCGACGGCGCCGGCGCTCCGTGGAAAAAGCCTCTGGAAACCGGAGCCTGTAAAACTGGCGCAGCGCTGACGTTGCTATTTCGCAACATCCAAAATCGTTGTAGTGTTGAGCCCGCCATCACATAGGGGGGAACGCCATGAAGAAAAACGAAAGCTGGGGAATTCTCGCGCTGCTCCTGCTGTCGGGCCTCGCCGCCGGCCCGGCGGCGGCGCAGGACGACCGCGGCTTCTATCTCGGCGCCTCGCTCGGCTCGGCCAAATTCCGCGGCACCTGCACGCTCTACACGGCGGGCACCTGCGACCCCAGCGACACCGCATACCGGCTCTTCGGCGGCTATCACCTCAATCCGAACATCACGATCGAGGCGGGCTACGGCAGCGTCGGCGAGGTGTTTGTCAACGCCGTGCGCATCGATTCCGGCGCGCCGGTCAGTTTCGAAGGCACGCTCAAGGCGTTCGACGTGTCGATCCTTCCCACGCATTCCTTCTCGGACCGCTTCGCGGTCTTCGGCCGCCTCGGCTACTACCGCTCCCAGCTCGAGGTGCGTGGGCTGGGTGGGACCGTCGCCAACGAGAGCGTGCACAACGGCGGCTTCACCTTTGGCCTGGGACTGCGCTTCAATTTCGGGCGTGCGCTGGGCGTGCGCGCCGAGTGGCAGCGCTACGACTCGGTCGGGGGCGGCAACGTCGGACAGGCTGACATCGACTACGCCAACCTCGGCCTCGAAATGCGCTTCTGAGCTTCCAATAGAATCCCCGGGGTGAGCGTCGAAACCGACCGGCTGATCTCCGGCAAGCCCGCCTCGGCGCAGGAAGAAAGGATCGAGCGGTCCCTGCGCCCGGGGACGCTCGCCGAGTACGTCGGGCAGGAGAAGGTGCGCGCGCAGCTCGGCATCTTCGTCGAGGCGGCGCGCGGGCGCGGCGAGGCGCTCGACCACGCGCTGCTCTACGGGCCGCCGGGCCTGGGCAAGACCACCCTCGCGCACATCCTCGCCAGGGAAATGGGCGTCAACCTGCGCCACACCTCGGGCCCGGTGCTCGAGCGCCCGGGGGACCTCGCCGCCCTTCTGACGAACCTGGAACCCCGGGACGTCCTGTTCATCGACGAGATCCACCGCCTCTCGCCGGTGGTCGAGGAGATCCTCTATCCGGCGCTCGAGGACTTCCAGATCGACATCATGATCGGCGAGGGCCCGGCGGCGCGCGCGATCAAGCTCGAGCTGCCGCCCTTCACGCTGGTGGGCGCGACCACGCGCGCCGGCATGCTCACCAACCCGCTGCGCGACCGCTTCGGCATCGTCGCGCGCCTGGAGTTCTACAGCGCCGCGGAGCTCGCCGCGATCGTCCAGCGCTCGGCGCGGCTCCTGAAGATCGAGCTCGAGGAACCAGGCGGATTCGAGATCGCGCGGCGCTCGCGCGGCACGCCGCGCATCGCCAACCGCCTGCTGCGCCGCGTGCGCGACTACGCGCAGGTCAAGGCCGACGGCGCGGTGACGAGGGCCATCGCCGAGGCGGCGCTCGCCATGCTGGAAGTCGACGCGCTCGGCCTGGACGTCATGGACCGCAAGCTGCTCGGCGCGGTGATCGACAAGTTCTCCGGCGGGCCGGTCGGCCTGGACAACCTCGCGCACGCCATTGGCGAGGACGCCGAGACCATCGAGGACGTGCTCGAGCCCTTCCTCATCCAGCAGGGCCTCCTGCAGCGCACGCCGCGCGGGCGCGTCGCCTCGCCGGCGGCCTACCGCCATCTCGGCCTCGCCGCGCCCGCCGCGGTCAGGGACCTGCTGTCCGATTCTTGAAGATACCGGTTCGCGTCTACTACCAGG
>JBQTJF010000361.1:0-2506 GCA_052387375.1 Betaproteobacteria bacterium | reverse complement strand
CGCAGCTTGAGGAGCTTGCGCAGCTCCGGGGTGGCGGCGCGCGCCCGCACCGAGAGGTCGGCGTGGCTGATCTTGAGGTGCATGAAGGACTCGAAAAGGTGGTAGGTGGTGTGCGCGGCGACGAGCTCGCGCGCCATCTTCGGCACCGCGGGCGAAAGGTAGGCCCAGGAGACGGCGAAGGGCTCGCCGCGCCTGAGGTAGAGGCGCTTGTAGTGCTGCACCTTGCGCGCGCCCGAGCGCAACCGCTCGGCGACGTTCGCCGGCGCGACGACCTCCGCATAGTCGAGGAGCTCGGTGGTGGGATTGACGCCGCGCGCCACCAGCTCGTCGTAGATGCCGCGCAGGTCGACGAGATCGTGGCGCACCGGCGGCTCGGCGACGAAGCTGCCCTTGCCCTGGCGGCGCACCACGAGCGCGTCGCGCACGAGCTGCATCACCGCCTGGCGCGCCGTGATGCGCGAGACGCCGTGGCGCGCGGCGAGCTCGGGCTCGGTCGGCAGGCGGTCGCCGGGACGGTACTTGCCGGCGCCGATCGCTTCGCGCAGCTGCTGGGCGAGCTGGCGGTGCATCGCCACGTGACTGTCGCGGCGCAGCTTCACAAGCGCCGCCCGTTCTGCTTGTCGAAGACATGCAATCCCGCAGCGTCGAAGGCGATACGGACCTGCGAGCGCTCCGCAGGCCGCTCGGCACCGTTCATCTTCGCGCGCACCAGGCGCTCGCCGACGGTGAGGTCGACGAAGAAGTCCTCGCCCAGCGCCTCGCACATGGTGACGGTGGCGGGCAGGCCTTCGTTGGTGATCCTCACCGCGGACGGACGGATGCCCAGCGTGACATCGCGCGTTCCCAAGCTGGAAAGCGAAGGAATGCTCATGGATACACCCTCCACCGTGGCACGGCCGTTCTCCAGCCGCGCCGGAACGAGATTCATCGGCGGGTTGCCGAGGAAGCCCGCGACTTCCACGGTCGCCGGCCGGCTGAAGACCTCCTCGGGCGTGCCGACCTGGACGATGCGCCCCTCCATGAAGACGGCGAGGCGGTCGGAGAGCGAGAGCGCCTCTTCCTGGTCGTGCGTGACGTAGATGGCGGTGACGTTGAGCGCGCGCTGCAGGCGCTTCAGCTCGACGCGGGTCTCGACGCGCAGCTTGGCGTCGAGGTTGGAGAGCGGCTCGTCGAGCAGGAAGAGCGCCGGCTTCCTGACGATGGCGCGCGCCAGCGCGCAGCGCTGCTGCTGGCCGCCGGAGAGCTGCCCGGGCTTGCGCTCGAGCAGGTGCTCGATGCGCACGCGGGCGGCGGCGTCTTTGACTGCCTTTTCGATCTCGTCCGGTTCTTCACCTGACATTTTCAAAGGGAAAGCAATGTTTTCGCGCACGGTCATGTGCGGATAGAGCGCGTAGCTCTGGAACACCATCGCCACGTCGCGCTCGCCCGGGTCGAGCGCGGTGATGTCCCTGCCGTTCATGCGCACCGTGCCCTCGTCGGCGCGCTCGAGGCCGGCGAGGATGCGCAGGGTCGTCGTCTTGCCCGAGCCCGAGGGCCCGAGCAGCGAGAAGAACTCCCCCGGCGCTCCTCAAGGGGTGACGCGGCTTGTTATATAACAATATAGGACGTTTGGGAAACGCCCCCGATGCAGCGCCTTACCCCAGCCAGGGATCCACCACCGGCACGCTCAAATCGCGGAAGTGTCGGGCGTTCCGCGTTGCGACGGTGCCGCGGCGGGCAAGCGCAATTCCGGCGATCTGCGTGTCGCGGATGTCCACCGGTCTTCCCGCCTTCTGCCGTTCGGCGGCCAGTGCTGCAGCCTCGTTCGCGGCGGCGCTGTCGAAATCCAGCACCCGGCTTTCGAGGTCGTCGTCAATCAGCCGGGTGAAAGCCGTTTCGAGGGCCCTGCGGCGCCGTCCCTGCGGGAGCAGCATGAGACCAAGGCGAATCTCGAACAGCGTCACGGTGGTGGTCCAAGACGACTCCGCCGCCTGCCGATCCATCCAATCGACGATCTTCCGCTCCCCGCGCATCAGCGCCGAAAGCACGTTGGTGTCCAGGATGATCACTTACCGAACTTTGCGGGTCGCGGCGGCTGACCACGCAACTCCGGCAGGTCCTCGGTCAGCCCGAGCTTGGCGAAGCGCGCGGCGATACGCGACCCCAGGCCCGACACCGGCCGGCCTTCCTCCTTCACCGCCCTGCGCAGGATTTGTCGTACCTCCTCCTCCATGCTCCGTCCGTGGCGCTTGGCGCGCCGCTTCAGGCGCGCCTTGAGGTCCTCTTCCAGATCGCGAACGATGAACTGGGCCATGGGCTATCTCCTGGTCTAGCGTATTGATATCATGATATCACATTGCCCGGCGATAGCCCGCGGTGCGGCTTAGTCCACTTTGGCCAGCACGCGCTGGAAGCCCTCGAAGTCCATCGCGCGCATGGTCTGCGTGCGCACGTTACCGAGCTTGCCCACCGAATAGAGCAGCGCCGTGAGTGCCTCGTCGTCGCCTTCGGCGACGACCACCATGTC
>JBQTJF010000360.1:0-3827 GCA_052387375.1 Betaproteobacteria bacterium | reverse complement strand
CAGGGACAGACCAGGTCTGTCCCTGATTTTGCGCTCCTCACAATGTCGATCGTTCAGAACCGCAAAGCTTCGCACGACTACTTCATCGAGGAGCGCTACGAGGCCGGGATCGCGCTCGAGGGCTGGGAGGTGAAGGCGATCCGCGGCGGGCGGGCCACGATCGGCGAGGCCTACGTCACGGTGCGCAACGGCGAGCTTTTCCTCTTCGGCGCCAACATCAGCCCGCTGCCGACGGTCTCCACGCACTTCACCCCCGAGCCGACGCGCACGCGCAGGCTGCTGCTGCATGCCGAGGAGATCAAGCGGCTGGTGGGCAAGGTGGAGCAGCGCGGCTACACCCTGGTGCCGCTCGACCTGCACTACAAGAAGGGCCGCATCAAGCTCGAGATCGCGCTGGCGCGCGGCAAGCTCAAGCACGACAAGCGCGCCGCGGAGCGCGAGAAGGAATGGAACCGCGAGAAGCAGAGGCTGCTACGCCGCGGCTGAGTGCTTCTGCGGCGGCGCCTCGGCGAGCGCCATCCAGGTCGACACCACGGTATCGGGGTTGAGGGAAAGGCTCTCGATCCCCTGCTCCATCAGCCAGCGCGCCAGGTCCGGATGGTCCGAGGGCCCCTGGCCGCAGATGCCGACGTACTTTCCCGCCTTGCGGCAGGCGCGGATCGCCATGGCGAGCAGCTCCTTCACCGCCGGGTCGCGCTCGTCGAACGCGCCGGCGACGAGCCCCGAGTCGCGGTCGAGGCCGAGCGCGAGCTGCGTCATGTCGTTCGAGCCGATGGAGAAGCCGTCGAAGAGCTCGAGGAACTCGTCGGCGAGGATGGCATTCGAGGGCAGCTCGCACATCATCACGATGCGCAGCCCGTTTTTCCCCCGTTGCAGGCCGTTCGCCTTCAGCAGCTCGAGGACATTCTTGGCTTCCCCCACGGTCCTGACGAACGGCACCATCAGCTCCAGGTTCGTCAGGCCGAGCTCCTCGCGCACCTTGCGCATCGCCGCGCACTCGAGCTCGAAGCTTGCTCGCCAGTCATCCGCTACGTAGCGCGAGGCGCCGCGCAGGCCGAGCATCGGGTTCTCCTCGTCGGGTTCGTAGCGCTCGCCGCCGAGCAGCTTCTTGTACTCGTTCGACTTGAAGTCGGAGAGCCGCACGATCACCGGCTTGGGCCAGAACGCGGCGCAGATCGTCGCCACGCCCTCGACCATCTTCTCGCGGAAGAAGGTTTTGGGATCTGCGTAGCCTCGGCCCTTCTCCAGGAGTTTCTTCTTCAACTCCGGGGGAAGCTTGTCCACTTCGAGACACGCCCTAGGATGCACCCCAATTTCGTTGTTGATGATGAATTCCAGGCGCGCCAGGCCGACGCCGGCGTTGGGGAGCTGCGCGAACTCGAAGGCGAGCTCGGGGTTGCCGACGTTCATGGCGATCTTCACGCCGATGCGCGGCATCTCGCCGCGCTCGCGCGTCGACACCTCGTAGCGCAGCCGCCCCTCGTAGACGTTGCCGGTGTCGCCCTCGGCGCAGGACACCGTGACCGCCTGCCCGTCCTTCAGGCGCGAGGTGGCCTCGCCGCAGCCGACCACCGCCGGGATGCCGAGCTCGCGCGCGATGATCGCCGCGTGGCAGGTTCGGCCGCCGCGGTTGGTGACGATCGCGGCGGCGAGCTTCATCACCGGCTCCCAGTTCGGGTCGGTCATGTCTGTGACCAGCACGTCGCCCTTCTTCACGCGGTCCATCTGCGAGGCGTCGGGGACGATGCGCACCGTGCCGGCGCCGATCTTGTGCCCGATGGCCCGGCCGCTCGCCAGCACGCGCGAGCTGCCCTTGAGGACGTAGCGCTCCTCGACGTCGCGGGTACGGGACTTGACCGTCTCGGGCCGCGCCTGCAGGACGTAGGTCCTGCCGTCGGCGCCGTCCTTCGCCCATTCGATGTCCATCGGCCGGCCGTAGTGCTTCTCGATGGCCACGGCGTAGCGTGCCAGCTCAAGCACTTCAGAATCTTTCAACGAAAATTGACTTCTCTCGGATTCGGAAACGTCAACGACCTTCGTCGACTTGCCTGCCTGCGCGGACTTGCCGAACACCATCTTCTGCAGCTTGGAGCCCAGGCCGCGGCGCACGATCGCCGGGCGGCCGCGCTCGAGCATCGGCTTGTGCACGTAGAACTCGTCGGGGTTCACCGCGCCCTGCACGAGCAGCTCGCCCAGCCCGTACGCCGAGGTGATGAAGACGACCTCGCGGAAGCCCGATTCCGTGTCGAGGGTGAAGGTGACGCCGCTCGCGCCGAGGTCGCTTCTCACCATCTGCTGCACGGCCGCCGAGAGCGCCACGCCGGCGTGCGCGAAGCCCTGGTGGACGCGATACGAGATGGCACGGTCGTTGTAGAGCGAGGCGTAGACGTGGCGGATCGCCTCGAGCACGTGCTCGACGCCGCGGAGGTTGAGGAAGGTCTCCTGCTGCCCGGCGAAGGAAGCTTCGGGCAGGTCCTCCGCCGTGGCGGAGGAGCGCACGGCGAATGACGTTTCGCTTGAGGTTGTCTTCTCAAGCTCTTGAAAATGCGAGCGTATCTCATGCTCAAATGCCTTGGGAAAAGATGCCGCGGCGATCCAGGCGCGGATCTCGGCGCCGCAGGCGGCGAGCGCCTTGACGTCCTTCGGGTCGAGGCCGGCGAGCCGCGCCTCGATCTTCTTGTCCAGGCCGCCGGCGGAGACGAACTCGCGGAAGGCCTCCGCGGTGGTGGCGAAGCCGCCCGGAACGCGGATCCCGGCGGCGGCGAGGCCGCCGATCATCTCGCCCAGCGAGGCGTTATTGCCTCCGACCTGGTCGAGGTTCGCCATGCGGAGGTCTTTTAGCCACGCTATGCGCATTCGGGGTGTATTTTATCCGCCATGAGTCAGCGCCGAACGGTGTTCTTCGTCTCCGACGGCACCGGGATCACGGCGCAGATGCTCGGCCACAGCCTGCTCACGCAGTTCGAGGGCGTGGACTTCAACCAGGTGACCCTGCCCTTCATCGACAGCGCCGAGAAGGCCGAGGAATGCCTGGCGCGCATCCAGGCGGAGGCGGCCAACGGCAACGGCAAGCCGGTGGTGTTCTCGACGCTGGTGAACCAGGACGTGCGGCAGGTGATCCGCCGCGCCGACGCGCTGTTCCTCGACTTCTTTGAGACCTTCATCGACCCGCTCGAGGCGGGACTGGGGCTCAAGTCGAGCCATACGATCGGGCGCTCGCACAGCGCCATGGACAAGAAGGAGTACCAGCAGCGCATCGAGGCGATCAACTTCGCCATGGCGCACGACGACGGCGCCTCGCACCGCGAGCTGGGTCAGGCCGACGTGATCCTGATCGGAGTGTCGCGCAGCGGCAAGACGCCGACCAGCCTATACCTGGCGCTGCAGTTCGGCGTGAAGGCGGGCAACTACCCGCTGATCCCCGAGGACTTCCACCGCATGAAGCTGCCCGAGGCCCTGCGCCCGCACAAGCCGATCCTCTACGGCCTCACCATCGCGCCCGAGCGCCTGCACGAGATCCGCCGCGAGCGCCGCCCGGGCAGCCAGTACGCCGACCTCGAGAACTGCCGCTACGAGGTCGAGCAGGCCGAGGCGCTGATGCGCCGCGAGGGCATCAAGAGCATCAACTCGACCAGCAAGTCGATCGAGGAGATCGCCACCACCATCCTGCGCGAGCGCCGCATCCAGCGCCAGGTGTACTGACCCCCTGACAAGCATCAGTAGCCCCGCTGCGCCGGGCGGGCGACGGCGAAGAAACTGATGTGAGGGCGATGGTAAGGTGAACGACCGCGCCCAAATGACCGAGACCCCACTGGTGCGTGCCTTGA
>JBQTJF010000359.1:0-5554 GCA_052387375.1 Betaproteobacteria bacterium | reverse complement strand
TCTACGGCGTCGCGGCCGAGAACCTCACCACCGGCATCAACCGGACTTTCCCGACGCCCTAGCCGGGCCGTAGATGCGCGCCATGTCGGGCAGCTCGGTGGCGTGGTAGTGCACCCAGATGTAGAGGTGGTTGAAGGCCGCGGCGGCGAGCGCCGCGCCCGACGCCCACCACAGGCCGGGAAACCACATCAGCAGGAAGCCGTAGGCGTACATGCCGTTGCGCGTGAAGCGGAAGATGCCCTGGCGCACGAAGGGCAGCACGCGGTACGCCGGGTCGAAGTGATCGATGCCAAAGGCGCGCCGGAAGGTGAAGTAGCGCTTCACCGAGTAGAAGAGATACAGCGCCGGCGCGAGCACAACGAGCGCCGCGGCCTTGAGGAGCAGCGGATCGAGCCCCAGCGTGTCGCGCTCGACGATCGCCACCGCGAACACGGCGACGACGCGCGAGATGCCGAGGATGGCGAAGCCGACCGCGTAGGCGGTGAAGGCGTGCCGGCCGAGCGTTCGCGTGAGCAGCCGCGCGTGCAGCTCGGCTCGCCAGCACAGCCACACGTAGACCTGGTGCGCGACCGCGATCCAGGCGGCGAGCCATACCCAGCGCGAGGCGCCGATGGCCCACAAGCCGCCCAGCAGCACGGCGAGCGCGAGCGCGTGCAGCCATTGCCGCTCGAACATCTAGATGGCCATCACCCGCGCGAGCTCGAGCAGGCTTGCATCGGCGGGGCGCGTGCGCCCGGTGATCTCCTCGAGCGGCGTCACCACGACGTCGCCCCTGACGATGCCGCACAGCACGCCGCGCTTGCCCGAGGCGAGGGTCTCGACCGCGGCCGCGCCGAGCCGCGTCGCCAGCACCCGGTCGGCGGCGCTCGGAATGCCGCCGCGCACCACGTGGCCGAGGCGCGTGACGCGCAGGTCGAAGCCGATCGAGCGGCGCTGCGCGCCGTAGTACTCCATCAGCTCGTGCACGCCGCACTTCGCCCCCTCGGCGATGACGGCGAGCGCGTGCGTCTTGCCGCGCTGGCGCGCGGCGCGCAGGCGCTCGGCGACGTCGGCGGGCGACAGCTCCTGCTCGGGCAGCGCGATCACCTCGGCGCCGCCGGCGATGCCCGACATGAGCGCGATGTAGCCGCAGTTGCGGCCCATCGTCTCCACCGCGAAGGCGCGCTGGTGCGAGGAGGCGGTGGTGCGCAGGCGGTCGATGGCCTCGAGGGTGATGTTGATCGCCGTGTCGCAGCCGATGCTGACGTCGTTGCCGTAGAGGTCGTTGTCGATGGTGGAGGGCACGCCGACCACCGCGAAGCCCTCGCGGGCGAGGCTCGCCGATCCCGACTGGCTGCCGTTGCCGCCGATAACAACCAAGGCATCTATTCCCCTATTCGACAGATTGGAAAGGGCCTTTGCGCGCCCTTCGGGTCCTGCAAATTCCGGGCAGCGGGCGCTGCCGAGGACGGTGCCGCCCGACTGGATGATGCCGCCGACGTCGCGCGCCTGCATCGGCCGCAGCTCGCCGCCGAGCAGGCCGGCATAGCCGTTCCGGACGCCCATCACCTGCCAGCCCTTGGCGAGGGCGCCGCGCGTCACCGCCCGCACCGCGGCGTTCATGCCCGGCGCGTCGCCGCCGCTCGTCAGGACTGCAATCTTTTTCAACGGGAGGATTCTAAAGGGAGGTCATGCGCTCCCCCGGCAATTCTCTCGATGACCTTCGCAAAGCCGCCAGGCGCTGCCAGGACTGCCCGCTCTGGGCGAACGCGACGCAGACGGTGTTCGGCACCGGCGACCCGCACGCGCGGGTGATGCTGGTTGGCGAGCAGCCCGGCGACGAGGAGGACAAGAAGGGCCTGCCCTTCGTCGGCCCGGCCGGGCGGCTGCTCGACCGGGCGCTGGAGGCCGCCGGCGTCGAGCGCACGCACCTCTACGTCACCAACGCCGTCAAGCACTTCAAGTGGCAGCCCGCCGGAGGAAGAGCAGGCAAGCGCCGCCTGCACAAGACCCCGGCGCAGCGCGAGATCGACGCCTGCCACCAGTGGCTCGAGCGCGAGGTGGCGGCCATCCAGCCGCAGGTGATCGTGGCCCTGGGCGCCACCGCGGCGCGCGCCGTCATCGCCAAGGACTTCAAGGTCTCCACCATGCGCGGCAAGCTCGTCGAGAGCCCGCTCGCGCCGCACGTCTTCGCCACGCTTCATCCCTCCGCGCTCCTGCGCCTGCAGGACGAGCAGGAGAAGGAGGAGGCCTTCAGGCACTTCGTCAAGGACCTCTCGCTCATCAATACGGCCTTGGAAAAGGCGGCGTGAGAGCCAGAAATGGGTCAAATTTGACCCATCTTCTCACGACGGCGGCCACAGCATGGCCGCGCCCCTGACACCGCTCGCGTCGCCGTGGGCGGCGCGCACGATCGGGGTGCGCGGGTCGTAGTGGTAGACGTACTTGCGCAGCAGCGGCGGCACGTCGCGGTAGATCGCCTCGTGCTTGGACATGCCGCCGCCGACGACGATGACGTCCGGGTCGAGGAAGTTGATGACGAGCGAGAAGGCGCGCGCCAGGCGGTCCACGTAGAGCGCCATCGCCTTCGCCTCGCCCATCGCGTCGCGGTCGCGGTTCTTCGCCGGCCCGGAGCAGAACTGCTCGATGCAGCCGCGCCGGCCGCAGTTGCAGAGCGGCCCGGGGTGCTCCTCCGCGCTCATCCACGGCAGCGGCGTGTGGCCCCACTCGCCGGCGATGCGGTGCCGGCCGCCGAGCACGCGGCGCTCGACGACGATGCCGCCGCCGACGCCGGTGCCGAGGATGGCGCCGAAGACGACGCGCGCGTCCCGCGCCGCGCCGTCGACCGCCTCGGAAAGGGCGAAGCAGCGCGCGTCGTTGGCGAAGCGCACCTGCTTCTTCAGTATCGCCTCGAGGTCCGGCTTGAGCGGCTGGCGGTTGAAGGGCGTGTTGTAGGCGTTCTCGACGATGCCGGTGTCGGGCGCCACCAGCCCCGGCATGCCGATGCCGACGCTGCAAGGTTCTTTGACTTCGGATTGCGTGTGGCGGATGGCGTCTGCCAGCGCCTGCCGGGCGGTGGCGTAATCGGTATGCGGCGTGGGAATACGGCGCCGGACGAGCTCCCGGCCTGCGCCGTCGATCACCGCCAGCGCGATCTTGGTACCGCCGATGTCAACGCCCAGCCGCATTCGCGCTCGCCGCGATTTGGTATCTTGGACACCAATCCAAGAAGGAGGCTCCATGCCGAGAGTGACCGAGATCGACGATGCCGCGCACGACCCCATCCTTTCCGAGGTTTTCGCGAAGGAGCGGGCGGCGTACGGGGACGTGCTCAATCCGAGCAAGGTCATGGCGCATTGCCCGCCGATCCTGCGCGCCGCCAAGCTGCTTGGCGCGTCGATCGCCGAGTCGGGCACGCTGCCGAAAGGCCTCGCGGCCCTCGTATCGCTGCGCGTGGCCGCGATCAACGGCTGCCCTTTCTGAGTCGACATCAATTCCGTCCGTGTGACGGAAATCGACGGCGGCGAGGCGAAGGTCGCGGAGCTCGGCGACTGGCGCGCAAGCGGCGCATTCAGCGACCGCGAGCGCGCGGCGCTCGAGTATGCGGAGCGGATCACTCATACCGGCCAGAAGGTGGACGACGCGCTCTTCGCGCGGGTGAAGGAGCATTTCAGCGAACCGCAGATCGTCGAGCTGACGGCCGCCATCGCGCTGGAGAACTTCCGCAGCAAGTTCAACCCCGCTCTCCGCGTCGAGGCGCAGGGCTTCTGCCTTCTGCCGCGGCGCTAGCGCGCGCGAGGCCCTCGGCGAGCCAGGAGAGCACCGTGGCCGGCGCCTGCATGCGCCAGCGCGCCGCGCTCGGCCCCTCGCCGACCTTGATCGAATGGCCGCCCAGGCGGTTGACGACGCGGAAGCCGTGCTCGTCTGTGAGGTCGTCGCCGATGAAGAGCGGCACCCGGCCGGCGAAGGGTGGCTCGCGCATGAACTGCTCGATGGCGCGGCCCTTGTCGTAGCCCGCGGGCTTGAGCTCGGCGACCATCTTGCCGCCCTGCACCTCGACCGAGCCGTCGAGCGCCGCGGCGGCCTTGCGCACCGCGGCGTGCGCGGCATCGGCGAGATGCGGCGCGAGCCGGTAGTGCAGCGCCATGGACAGGCCTTTGTTCTCGAAGAGCAGCCCTTCATGGCTCGCCGCGAACGAGGCGATGGCGGCGGCGGCTTTATCGAGTTTTCTCTTTGGGAGATTTACTTTGTTCAAACTGCCGCTTGAATCCCGCCTTTCCGCGCCGTGCTGGCCGGCGGCGGCGAGCTTGAGCGGCGCGAACAGCGCGTCGATGCTGGCGATGCCGCGGCCGCTGATCAGCGCCACGGCGCCGCCCGCGGCGTCGTTCAGGCGCGCCACCAGCCGCACTTCCTCGGCATCGCGCTCGACCTGCTGCGGGGTGGGGCGGATCTCGAACAGCGTGCCGTCGAGGTCGAGGAAGAAGGCCATCGCCGGGGAAAAAGGCAAGGCCGTCACGGCGGCATCCCTTACTCGGCACCTCCTGCCTGGCGCCGCGCCGCGCGCGTGCGCTGCAGGACGCGGCGGCGGTGGCGCATGCGCGCCCCGTCGATGAGCATCCGCCCGGCCCAGCGGTAGACGTTGAACTCCTGCACGAGGTGGCGCATCGAGCGCATGCGCGCGCGCTGCTCGTCGGGCGACATCATCAGCCCGACGTGCAGCGCCGCGGCGCTCTGCTCGATGTCGTAGGGGTTGACGGTCAGCGACTCGGCGAGCTCGCGCGCGGCGCCGGTGAACTGCGACAGGATCAGCACTCCCTGCTCGTCGTCGCGCGCGGCGACGAACTCCTTCGCCACCAGGTTCATGCCGTCGTGCAGGCTGGAGACGATGCACAGCTCGGCGGCGCGGTACATCTCGTAGACCTGCGCGGCGTCGTGGTGCTCGATCCTCAGCACGATCGGCGTGTAGCCCGGCCGGCCGAAGCGCTCGTTGATCTTCGTCGCCAGCGAGCGCACCTTGGCGTCGAGGTTCTGGTACTCCTCGATCGAGGAGCGCGAGGGCGCCGCCACCTGGAGGAAGGAGAACTGGCCGATCCAGCGCGGCTCGAGCTCGAAGAGCCGCTCGATGGCGGCGAAGCGCTCGAGGATGCCCTTGGTGTAGTCGAGGCGGTCGACGCCGACGCCCAGCTTCACGCCGGCGGCGATGCCCAGGCGCTGGCGCACGCGCTCGCGGCACTCGGCGACGGCGGGCAGCACCTGCAGCGCCGCCGGCGGCCACTCGATCGAGATCGGGTAGCGGCGCACTTCGGTCGGCTGGCCGCCGTAGGAGATGGTGAAGGTCTCGCGGTCGACGCGCGCCTCGAGGAAGCGGTCCACCGTGTCGAAGAAGTTGTTGCAGTGGAACTGCGTGTGGAAGCCGAGGATCGAGGAGCCGAGCATGCCGTCGAGCACCTCCTCGCGCCAGGGCAGGATGCCGAAGGCCTCGGGGTTGGGCCAGGGGATGTGCCAGAAGGTGATGATGGTGGCGTTGGGCAGGCGCTCGCGCACCAGGCGCGGCAGCAGCGCGAAGTGGTAGTCC
>JBQTJF010000358.1:0-10332 GCA_052387375.1 Betaproteobacteria bacterium | reverse complement strand
CAGGGCAGGAGAATCTTTACAGAGTAGATTAGGTAAAGGCAGAGTGGAGGTCGACATCCCGCTGCGCGAGGGCGACTCGCTGAAGTCGAAGATCAAGCAGGTCGCCTCCGGCCGTTTCGGCGTCACCGCCGAGTACCTGGCGAACGCCGAGATGCTGCAGATCAAGATCGCGCAGGGCGCCAAGCCCGGCGAAGGCGGGCAGCTCCCCGGGCGCAAGGTATCGGAGTACATCGCCGAGCTGCGCTACGCGACGCCGGGCGTCGAGCTGATCTCGCCGCCGCCGCACCACGACATCTACTCGATCGAGGACCTGGCGCAGCTCATCCACGACCTGAAGAACGCCAACCCGCAGGCGGCGATCTCGGTGAAGCTCGTCTCCGAGATCGGCGTCGGCACCATCGCCGCCGGCGTGGCGAAGGGCAAGGCCGACCACGTCACCATCGCCGGACACGACGGCGGCACCGGCGCTTCGCCCTGGTCTTCCATCAAGCACGCCGGCACGCCGTGGGAATTGGGCCTGGCTGAAACTCAACAAACCCTCGTATTGAATCGATTGAGAGGGCGCATCGCGGTGCAGGTCGACGGGCAGATGAAGACCGGGCGCGACGTGGCGATCGGCGCCATCCTCGGCGCCGACGAGTTCGGCTTCGCCACCGCGCCGCTGGTGGTGGAGGGCTGCATCATGATGCGCAAGTGCCACCTCAACACCTGCCCGGTGGGCGTGGCGACGCAGGACCCGGTGCTGCGGCGCAAGTTCGAGGGCAAGCCCGAGCACGTCGTGAACTACTTCTTCTTCGTCGCCGAAGAAGCGCGCGAGCTCATGGCCCGCCTTGGCGTTCGATCTTTGAATGAATTGATCGGTCGTACCGAATTGCTCGACGTGCACAAGGGCATCCAGCACTGGAAGGCGAAGGGCCTGGACTTTTCGCGCGTCTTCGCCATGCCGCAGATGCCGGCCGAGGTGGCCCGCTTCCACAATGAAGTGCAAAGCCATGGGCTCGAGAAGGCGCTCGACAACCGCCTCGTCGAGCTCGCCGCACCGGCGCTCGAGCGGCGCGAGAAGGTGTCGATCGAGATGCCGATCCGCAACATCAACCGCACCGTCGGCAGCATGCTCTCCTACGAAGTGGCGAGGCGCTACGGCCACGAGGGCCTGCCAGAGGACACCATCCGCATCCGCTTCGCCGGCTCGGCGGGGCAGAGCTTCGGCGCCTTCCTCGCGCGCGGCATCAGCCTGGAGCTGGTCGGCGACACCAACGACTACTGCGGCAAGGGCCTCTCCGGCGGGCGCATCGCCGTGCAGCCCTCGCCCAAGTTCCGCGGCGAGCCCACCGAGAACATCATCACCGGCAACGTCGTCCTGTACGGCGCCATCGACGGCGCAGCCTATTTCCGCGGCGTCGCCGGCGAGCGCTTCGCGGTGCGCAACTCCGGCGCGCGCGCGGTGGTGGAGGGCGTCGGCGACCACGGCTGCGAGTACATGACCGGCGGCCTGGTGGTGGTGCTCGGCGCGACCGGGCGCAACTTCGCCGCCGGCATGTCGGGCGGCTTCGCCTACGTGCTCGACCTCGAGGGCGAGTTCGCGCGCCGCTGCAACGCCGCGATGGTCGACCTCGAGCCGGTGCTGCCGGACTCCGAGGACGACGCTACGGTCAGGCGCCTGATCGAGAACCACGTCCGCTACACCGGCTCCAGGCGCGGCAAGGAGGTGCTCGAGCAGTGGGCGGGCTATCGCACGCGCTTCGTCAAGGTATTTCCCAAGGAGTATCGCCGGGCGCTCGCGGAGCTGGCGGCGAAGACGAAGGCGGCGGCGTAGTGGGCAAGATCACCGGCTTCCTCGAGTTCGAGCGGCTCGAGGAGCCGCACGAGCCTACCGAGGCGCGCAAGAAGCACTATCGCGAGTTCTACGCACGGCTTTCCGACGCGGCGGCCGGGGTCCAGGGCGCGCGCTGCATGGACTGCGGCGTGCCCTTCTGCATGTCGGGATGCCCGGTCAACAACATCATCCCCGACTGGAACGACCTCGTATACCGCCAGGACTGGCAGCGGGCGAGCGAGGTGCTGCATTCGACCAACAATTTCCCCGAGTTCACCGGCCGCATCTGCCCGGCGCCCTGCGAGGAAGCGTGCGTGCTGCGCATCAACGAGGACGCGGTCGGCATCAAGTCGATCGAGCACGCCATCGCCGACAAGGCCTGGGAGGAAGGCTGGGTGCGGCCGCAGCCGCCGGCGCTGAAGACCGGCAGGAAAGTGGCGGTGGTCGGCTCGGGCCCGGCGGGGCTCGCGTGCGCGCAGCAGCTCGCGCGCGCCGGCCACGAGGTCACCGTGTTCGAGAAGTCAGACCGCATCGGCGGCCTGCTGCGCTACGGCATTCCGGACTTCAAGCTCGACAAAGGCGTCATCGACCGGCGCCTCGAGCAGATGCGCGCCGAAGGCGTGAAGTTCCGCGCCTCGGTGCTGGTCGGCACGCAGCCGCCGGGCAAGGGCATCGTCAACGACGCCAAGAAGACGATCGGCGCCGATAAGCTGATGGCGGATTTCGACGCCGTGGTGCTCGCCGGCGGCGCGGAGCAGCCGCGCGACCTGCCCATCCCCGGCCGCGCGCTCGACGGCGTGCACTTCGCCATGGAGTACCTGCCGCTGCAGAACCGCCGCGTCGCCGGCGACATGGTGCCCGACGAGCTCTGGGCCACCGACAAGCACGTGATCATCATCGGCGGCGGCGATACCGGCTCGGACTGCGTCGGCACCTCCAACCGCCACGGCGCGAAGAGCGTCACGCAGATCGAGCTTCTCGAGAAACCAGGAGATTTTGACTTCAACCCTGTTTGGCCCTACTGGCCTCTTCGGCTGCGCACCTCGTCGTCCCACGAGGAGGGCGTCAACCGCGACTGGGCGATCGCCACGAAGGAATTCATCGGCGAGAACGGCAAGGTGAAGGCCCTCAAGGCGGTGCGCCTGAAGTGGCAGGACCGCAAGCCGGCGGAAGTGCCGGGCTCCGAGTTCGAGATGCCCGCCGATCTCGTGCTGCTCGCCACGGGCTTCGTCTCGCCGGTCCAGTCGCTGCTCGAGGAATTCGGCGTCGAGCACGACGCGCGCGGCAACGCCAAGGCGGCGACCGAAGGCGCGCGCGCCTACGCCACCTCGGCGCCGAAGCTCTTCGCCGCCGGCGACCTGCGCCGCGGCCAGTCGCTCGTCGTGTGGGCGATCCGCGAAGGCCGCCAGTGCGCGCGCGCCGTCGACGAATTCCTCATGGGTTTTTCAGAACTACCGCGGTAACGCTAGGGGGCGCATTCCGGCGCTCTCGAGCGCCTCCGCGACGCGATCGAGAAATTTGGCGCCATAGGGAAGCCCCGCCCGGACGCCTGAAATCGTGACGCCCGGGTATTTCCGCGCGAAGCCGGCGAGCCTGCGCCGCGCCTCGTCCTTGCGACCGGCCAGGCAATAGGCCGCGGCCCGGAACCGATCGTTCCAGAGCGCCGTCGGCCGCTCGGCGATCGCCCGCTCGTACCAGGTAATCGCGTGATCGTATCGGCCCGAATGCAAGTGCGCCGATCCGATGCCGATGGCGTTGAGGAAGGCGGGCGCGAGGGCGCGCGCCAGCCGAAAGCGCTCGATCGCCTGCTCCGGCTTGCCGCTGTAGAGGAGGATCCAGCCGCTGCGGCCCCAGGCCCAGGCGGACCCCCCGTCCAACATGAGCGCCCGATCGGCATGCACCGACGCCGTAGGCAGATCATGGGCGGATAGCGGGTTACGCGAAGCGGATAGCCGGGATCCTGGAATGACCGCAAATTGCCGCCCCAAAGGAGCGCTGGATGACTAACGATATCGACAGGGATATAAGGTGCGCGCTGCTATCGGCCCTGGCGGCCGCGGCAGCCATTGCGGTGCCCGGCGCGGCGCGCGCGCAGGGCGCCCCAGGCATCAGCCGCCAAAAATGGGGTAGCCGGGAATCCATGATTCCCGGCTACAAGAGGATCGCGATGCGCGATGTTGTATACCAGCCGGGTGCCAAGACCTCTAATGCGTCGATGCCCAACGACATGGTCTGCCACGTGCCCGAGGGCGAGTTGCGGGTGAAACAGACAGACGGCATGGAGTTCGCTGCCAGGAAAGGAGACGTCTGGACCTGCAAGAAAGGCATCGGCGAGGATCTTGAGAACATCGGCTCGACCGTCGCCATCATGCGGATCATCGACTTGATTGCCGCCTGACCGGTCAGGGCTGCTCGCCGAGCGCAAGCACGGCGAATGAGGCGAGCCAGTGCTCGCCGACGTAGTCCCCGCCGCTCACGTGCGGCAATCCCGCTTCCAGGTGGCGCTGCGCGGCTCGCGCATACCCCAGCTTGCGCAAACACCAGGCGCGCGACAGGCACAAGCCGTCGAGATGGCTCTGCTTGGGGTCGCTGCGCTCGGCGACCACGGGGGGACTTAGCTTTTCCACCGCCTCGGCGGAAAGAAAGCCTTGCTGCCAGGCCCCGAATTCTCGGGGTGCCAGCACCTCCTGCATCAACACCGCCTCCACGAGCGCCGGCGACAGGAAATCGTCGAGCGAGGGCTCGTAGGCGAGCGGCGCGTCGCAATCTGCTCCATACCAGCGCAGGGAAGTGGTTTTTATCTTGCTGTGGAGCTTCGCGTCGCCCACAGTGCGCGCGTAGTCCAGGCCCAAGAGGCAGGCAAAAGCGCTGTTGCCATGGGTGCCGGCGCGGATGGGGTAGGGCGCGCCCGACAAAAAGTCGGCCATGCGGTCCGCGAGCTCCGCGGCGAGCGGTTGCATGGCATCCGTCCATCGCCTTTCGCCCAGCCTGAGAAGCTCCGCCTGCAGCTCGAGGAGCCAGGCCCAGCCGTAGGGTCGCTCGAAGGTCCGGCCGGCGGGGCTCCGGAAATACGCGAGCTCGGCGGCAATGCGGGGAACGGTCAGGTGCGAGTCGAGGCACGCCGCGATCTCCGGGGAGGGGAACAGCTTGTGGATCCGCGCCAGCGACCAGTGCATGTGCACGGCGGAGTGCCAGTCGTAGCTGCCGCAGAAGGCCGGATGCGCGCGGCGATGATCGATCACCTCGGCGGCCGAGGTCAGCAGGTGGTCGAGCTTGTGCGGGTAGGGCCGCGCGACGTTGGCGAGCGCGATGCGCGCGAGGCGCGCGGCGGTGGCGGCGTCGAGCCGGCTCAATCGCTGGTCGGCGCGATGCGGTACTCGAGCACCGCGCGGTTCGCGCGCAGGGCGTCGGACAGGGCGCGCGCGCTTTCGCGGCCCATGCTGCGCAACACCATGCGGTACTCGAACTGGGTTCCCTCGGCGGCGAGCCGGTAGGTGAGGTTGTGCACCGAGAAGCCATGCGCGGTGACGGCCTGCAGCAGCTCCGCCTCCGGCATCGTCGCCTCGCGCGAGAAGCGCACCATGAAGTTGGCGTAGGTCTCGGTCGGCAGTCGCGCCTCGATCCAGCGGAACAGCGACAGCGTGCCCAGCGCGAGCAGCGTGCCGACCACCGCGGCGAAATAGAAGCCGATGCCGGTGAGGATGCCGATCGCCGCGGTCACCCAGATCGAGGCGGCGGTGGTGAGCCCGCGCACCGTGAAGCCTTCCTTGATGATGGCGCCGGCGCCGACGAAGCCGATGCCGGTCATGATCCCTTGCGCCATGCGCGTCGGGTCGAGGATGACGCGCGCCGTCGAGGTGTCCGGAAACCAGTGCGTCTCGTAGACCGTGACCAGCATGAGCAGGCTGGAGGCGAGGCAGACGAGCGCGTGCGTGCGGAAGCCGGCCGGGCGGCCGCGGTGGCTGCGTTCCAGCCCGATCAGGCTGCCCGCCGCGAGCGCCGCCACCAGCCGGAAAAGGATCTCGAAGTACTCCTGCGCCACCCCGCCGAGTCTAGGCGAAAACGTTAGAATCGGCACGGATTCAAACGGATGGCTCCAGAAATCGTGATCCTCGCGGCGGGCCAGGGCAAGCGCATGCGCTCGGGCCTGCCCAAGGTGCTGCACCCCCTCGCCGGCCGCCCGCTGCTCGCCCACGTCCTCGACACGGCGCGCGCGCTCGGCGCGCGCAAGATCGTGGTCGTCCACGGGCACGGCGCCGAGGCCGTGCGCGCGGCGTTTCCCGACGGCGGCCTCGCCTGGGCGCTGCAGGCCGAGCAGCTCGGCACCGGCCACGCGGTGCAGCAGGCGATGGCGCAGCTCGATGCCAAGGGCGACGTGCTCATCCTCTACGGCGACGTGCCGCTGGTGTCGCAGGCGACGCTGCGGCGCCTGCTCGACGCGGCGCGCGAAGGCGTGGCGCTGCTCACGGTAGAGCTCGACGACCCCGACGGCTGCGGGCGCGTGGTGCGCGACCAGGCCGGCCGCGTGGCGCGCATCGTCGAGCACCAGGATGCCGCCGCCGACGAGCGCGCGATCCGGGAGGTGAACGCCGGGTTCTTCGCGCTGAGCGCGCAGCGGCTCGCGGGCTGGCTGAAAAAGATCGGCAACCGCAACGCCCAGAAGGAGTACTACCTGACCGACATCGTGGCGCTGGCGGTCGCCGACGACGTGCCGGTGATCGCGGTCAAGGCGCAGGATTCCTGGGAAGTGGCGGGCGTCAATTCCAAGCGCGAGCTGGCCGAGCTGGAGCGGCGCTACCAGCGCCGGCAGGCCGAGCGCCTGCTCGAAGCCGGCGTCACGCTCGCCGACCCGGCGCGCATCGACGTGCGCGGCGCGCTCGAGTGCGGCGCCGACGTGTCGATCGACGTGAATTGCGTCTTCGAGGGACGCGTCACGCTCGCCGACCGCGTGCGCGTCGGCGCCAACTGCGTGCTGCGCGACGTGGCCGTCGGCGCCGGCAGCGAGGTCTTCGCCTTCAGCCACCTCGACAGCTCGGCGATCGGCGCGCGCTGCCGCATCGGCCCGTTCGCGCGCCTGCGCCCCGGCAGCGACCTCGCCGACGAGGTGCACGTCGGCAACTTCGTCGAGATCAAGGCGAGCCGCCTCGGCGCCGCCTCGAAGGCGAACCACCTCGCCTACGTCGGCGACGCCGAGCTCGGCGCGCGCGTCAACGTCGGCGCCGGCACCATCACCTGCAACTACGACGGGGCGGTCAAGCACCGCACCGTCATCGAGGACGACTGCTTCATCGGCTCCGACGCGACCCTGGTCGCGCCGGTGCGCATCGCGCGCGGCTCCTACATCGGCGCCGGGTCCACCATCAGCAAGGACACGCCGCCGGGCCAGCTCACGGTGGCGCGCGCCAAGCAGGTGTCGATCCCCGGCTGGAAGCCGCCGAAGAAGGAGCCCTAGGCCATGTGCGGCATCGTTGGCGCCGCGGCGCGGCGCGACATCGTCCCGGTCCTCGTCGAAGGCCTGCGCCGCCTCGAGTACCGCGGCTACGACTCGTGCGGCGTCGCCCTCGTGGACGAGGCGGACATCGACCTGGTGCGCACGGTGTCGCGCGTCGATGATCTGGCAGCAAAGCTGCGCGGGGCCTCCGGCGTGACCGGCATCGCGCACACGCGCTGGGCCACGCACGGCGCTCCGGCGACGCAGAACGCCCACCCCATCGTCTCGCGCGGCGAGGTGGCGGTGGTGCACAACGGCATCATCGAGAACCACGACGAGCTGCGTGCGCGGCTGCAGGCGAAGGGCTACCGCTTCGACAGCGAGACCGACACCGAGGTCATCGCGCACCTCGTGCACAGCCTCTATGAGGGGAACCTGCTCGACGCGGTGCGCCGCGCCGCGGGCGAGCTGAAGGGCGCCTACGCGATCGCGGTGGTGTCCCGCAAGGATCCGCGCACCGTGGTCGGCGCGCGCGCCGGCAGCCCGCTGGTGGTCGGCGTGGGGGAGGGCGAGAACTTCATCGCCTCCGATGCCCTGGCGCTCGCGGGCACCACCGAGCGCATCGCCTTTCTCGAGGAAGGCGATGTCGTGGCGGTCGACGAGACGGGCTGGCGCGTAGTCGACGCCGGCGGCAAGCCGGTGGCGCGCGAGGTGCGGCTGGTGAAGGCGAGCGGCGTCGCCGCCGAGCTCGGCCCCTACCGCCATTTCATGCAGAAGGAGATCTTCGAGCAGCCGCGTGCGGTCGCCGACACGCTGGAGAGCGTGCAGGGCATCACGCCGGCGCTGTTCGGCGCGCAGGCGCAGGCCGACCTGGCGGCGGCGCGCTCGGTGCTGGTGCTGGCATGCGGCACGAGCTACTACGCGGGCCTGGTCGCGCGCCAGTGGATCGAGCAGCTCGCGGGCGTGCCCTGCAGCGTCGAGATCGCGAGCGAGTACCGCTACCGCTCGAGCGTCCCCGACGCGACGGCGCTGGTGGTGGTGATCTCGCAATCGGGCGAGACCGCGGACACGCTCTCGGCGCTCAAGCACGCGCAGTCGCTCGGGCAGCACGCCACGCTCGCCGTGTGCAACGTCGCCTCGAGCGCGCTCATGCGCCAGACCCGCCTGCAGTTCCTGACGCACGCCGGGGTGGAGATCGGGGTGGCCTCGACCAAGGCGTTCACGACACAACTGACCGCCTTGTTCCTGCTCGCCCTGACCCTGGCGAAGCTGCGGGAACGCCTCAGTCCTGAAAACGAAAAAACCCATCTGCGGGCCCTGCGCCACCTGCCGGTCGCCCTGGGCTCGGTGCTGGCGCTCGAGCCGCAGGTCATCGCCTGGGCGGAGCGCTTCGCGAAGAAGGAGCACGCGCTGTTCCTAGGCCGGGGCCAGCACTACCCGATCGCCATGGAGGGCGCGCTCAAGCTCAAGGAGATCTCCTACATCCACGCCGAGGCCTACCCGGCGGGCGAGCTCAAGCACGGGCCGCTCGCGCTGGTCACGAGCGAGATGCCGGTGGTCACGGTCGCGCCGAACGACGCCCTGCTCGAGAAGCTCAAGTCCAACATGCAGGAAGTGCGCGCGCGCGGCGGCGAGCTGTACGTGTTCGCCGACGCGGACACCCGGATCTCGCCCTCGGCCGGGGTCAACGTGGTGCGCCTGCCCGAGCACTACGGGCTGCTCTCCCCGATCCTGCACGTGGTGCCGCTGCAGCTCCTCGCCTACCATACCGCGCTGCAGCGGGGCACCGACGTCGACAAGCCGCGTAACCTGGCAAAGTCGGTCACAGTAGAATAAGGTTAGATTCCGAGGTTCCAAATCAGGGAGGAGGCTATGCAGATCACCAAGTCCATCGCAGTTCTTGCCGTCGCCGCCGCATTCGCGCCGGCGGCGCAGGCCCAGACCGAGATCCAGTGGTGGCACTCGATGGGCGGCGCGCTCGGCGAGGCGCTGAACGGGCTCGCCAACAAGTTCAACGAGAGCCAGAAGGAGTACAAGGTCGTCACCTCCTTCAAGGGGTCCTATCCCGAGTCGATGACCGCCGCGATCGCGGCGTACCGCGCCGGCAACGCGCCGCACATCCTCCAGGTGTTCGAGGTCGGCACCGCGACGATGATGGCGGCCAAGGGCGCGATCAAGCCGGTGTACCAGCTTATGCGCGAGACCAAGGAGCCGTTCGACCCGAAAGCCTACCTGCCGACCGTGACCGGCTACTACAGCGACACGAAGGGCAACATGCTGTCGTTCCCCTTCAACAGCTCCACCGTGATGTTCTACGTCAACAAGGACGCCTTCAAGAAGGCCGGCCTCGACCCGAACAAGGCGCCCAAGACCTGGAAAGAGGTGCGCGCGGCGGCCGACAAGCTCAAGGCTGCCGGTCAGGACTGCGTGTACACCACGAGCTGGCCGTCGTGGAAGCACATCGAGAACTTCAGCGCCTGGCACAACGTGCCGATCGGCACCAAGCAGAACGGCTTCGGCGGCGTCGACACCGAGTTCCGCATCAATTCGCCGCTGCACGTGAAGCACATCTCGATGCTCGCCGACATGGCGAAGAAGGGGCAGTTCACCTACGCCGGGCGCACCAACCAGGGCGACGCCAAGTTCTCGAGCGGCGAATGCGCGATGTTCACCGGCTCGACCGGCGCGCAGGGCGGCATCCGCAAGGCCGGCAAGGTCGACTGGTCGATCAACTTCATCCCCTACCACGACGACGTCAAGGGCGCGCCGCAGAACTCGATCATCGGCGGCGCCTCGCTCTGGGTGATGACCAGCAAGACCCGGAAGCCCGAGGAGTACAAGGCGGTGGCCAACTTCTTCTCGTTCCTGTCCAGGCCCGAGATCCAGATGGAATGGCACAAGAAGACCGGCTACGTGCCGATCACGCAGGCGGCCTACGAGATGACGAAGAAGTCGGGGTTCTACGACAAGGAGCCGGGCGCCGAGCTGGCGGTCAAGCAGCTCACCAACAAGGCGCCGACCGCCAACTCCAAAGGCCTGCGCTTCGGCAACTTCGTGCAGGGCCGCACCGTGATCGAGGAGGAGC